>PLUH01000098.1 GCA_003164825.1 Hyphomicrobiales bacterium | reverse complement strand
GAGGAGGGCATGGAGATCCCGTGATTGTGTTGGCCGGCCGCGCGGCCGGGTCTCACAGGAAGCTCTGCGGATCGACGTCGATCGAAACCCTGACCCCGCCCCGCGGCTGCGGCGCGGCGGCCAGAAGCGCGCGCAGGAACCCCTGCAGGTCGGCCGAGCGCGGCGCCTTGGCGGCGAGGCGGAACCGGTGGCGTTTGCGCAGGACCGCGATCGGCGCTTCCGCCGGACCGAGCAGGACGATCTCGTTGTCGCGCGCCTGCCCGCCGAGCGGCGCGACACGCCACCCCTTCCCTTCCGGCAGGCTATGGGCGGCGCGCGCCAGAGCGCGAGCGTGAGCCTCGGCCGCGCCGCGGTCCTCGGCCGAGATGATGATCGCCGCCAGGCGCCCGAATGGCGGCAGGCCGCCGCGCCGGCGCTCCTCGGTCTCTTGCGCGTAGAACCGCTCGGCGTCGCCTGAAATGAGCGCCGCGATGACCGGATGATCCGGCTGCCAGGTCTGGAGCAGCGCCCGGCCAAGCTTTTCGCCGCGTCCCGCGCGTCCGGTCGCCTGGCGCAGAAGCTGGAACGTGCGCTCGGCCGCGCGCGGATCGGCGTTGGCGAGCCCGACGTCGGCGTCGACCACGCAAACGAACGTCAGAAGCGGGAAGTTGTGGCCCTTGGCGACCAATTGCGTGCCGATGATGAGGTCGTAGGCGCCACGCGCCGCCGCGTCGAGCTGGGCGCGCAGGGTCTCGATCCCGCCGGGAAAGTCCGACGACAGGACCAGCGTCCGGATGTCGGGAAAGAGAACCGCCGCCTCCTCGGCCAGGCGCTCGACGCCCGGCCCGCAGGCGGTGAGCGTGTCGGCCTCGTGGCAGTTCGGGCAGAGCTTTGGCCGGCCCTCGACGTGCCCGCAATGATGGCAGACGAGCGCCGCGCGGAAGCGGTGCTCGACCAGCCACGCGGCGCAATTGGGACATTCGAAGCGGTGGCCGCAGGCCCGGCACAGCGTCAGGGGAGCATAGCCGCGCCGATTGAGGAACAGGAGCGCCTGCTCGCCGCGGCTCCTCGCCTCTTCGACCCCGGCGATCGCGCGCGGCGACAGCCATCGGCCGCGCTGCGGCCCCTCGCGCTTAAGATCGACGGCGGCGATGCCGGGCAGCGTCGCCTCGCCGAACCGCGCAGGGAGCGTGAGCCAGCTGTAGCGTCCGGTCTCGGCGTTGAACCGCGTCTCGAGCGCCGGCGTGGCCGAGGCGAGCACGACCGGCGCCTGTTCGAGCCTCGCGCGCACGACCGCCATGTCGCGCGCATTGTAGATGACCCCGTCCTCCTGCTTATAGGCGCCGTCGTGCTCCTCGTCGACGACGATGAGGCCAAGGTCGGCGAACGGCAGGAACAAAGCGGAACGCGCGCCGACCACGATCCGCGCTTCGCCCTTGGCGACCGCGGCCCAAACGCGCTCGCGCTGGCGCTCGGTGAGCCCCGAGTGCCATTCGGCCGGCCGGGCGCCGAAACGGGCCGCGAACCGGTCGAGGAATTGCGCGGTCAGCGCAATCTCCGGCAGGAGCACGAGCCCCTGGCGCCCCTGCCGGAGCGCTTCGGCGACCGCCTCGAAATAAACCTCGGTCTTGCCCGATCCGGTCACCCCTTCGAGCAGGGTCGACGAGAAGGCGCGGTCGGCGACGCGGCGGCTAAGATCGTCGGCCGCGGCGCGCTGATCCGGATTGAGACGGGTCAGGCAAAAATCAGGGTCGAGCGGCGCCGCGACCGCCTCCGGCGGCAGCGCGACCGGGACGAGCGCGCCGTCGGCGACCAGACCGTCGATGACGCCGGTCGATGAGCCGGCAAGCGCCGCGAGCGCCGCTTTGGCCGTTGGCGCGCCGCGCTCGGCGACCGCCGCCATGACTCGCGCCCGCGCGTCGGTCATCCGCGCCGGCGCCTTGCCGGTCGCGACAAGGCCGAATTTCGGCCCCGGCGGCGCCGCGACTTCGCCGGCCCGGATCGCCATCCTGAGCACCATCCCGCGCGAGCTGAGCGTCCAGCGCGCGACCCAATCGATGAAATCGCGCAACGGCGGGCGGAGCGGCGGCCAGTCGAGGGTCGCCGCGACCGACTTCAAGTTGTCGCCGCCGGCCGGCCGAACGGCCCAGACGACGCCGGTCGCCAGCCGCGCGCCGAGCGGCATCCGGACGCACGCGCCCGGCTCGAGCTTCCATTCCGACGGCGCGCGATAGCTATAGGCGGTGTCGACGGCGACCGGCGCCAGCACGTCGACGGCGACCTCCGACGCGCTCATGGCGCCGGCCGAACCCCCTCATCCTGAGGAGCAATGCAACGCATTGCGTCTCGAAGGATGGTCCAGCTGGCGCAGTTGTCAGCCCCCGCTGGAGCGTCCTTCGAGACGCCGCGCTTCGCTTCGCTCGACAGGGCGAGGAACGGCTCGGAGTTGTGATTCAACCGGATCGCCGAAGGCTCCTGCCCTCCGCTCACAGGCTCTGGTGGGTCCCGTCGCAATAGGGGGCGTTCTTCGACTGCTTGCAGCCGCAGAGATAGGCGGTCGCGCTCTTTTGCGCCACGAACGGCGTCGGGGCGAGGCCGACCGTCTTGTGCGAGCCATCGCAGAACGGCTGCTTGGCCGAATGTCCGCAGGCGCACCAGTAATAGGTCTTGCCCGCTTCGACCGCCTGAGCGTAGGGCGCTTTCTGGGCGACAATCGGCGTTGTCATGACCTTCCCCCTTTGGGCAGGCTCACTCCTTGCCCGGCTCCTTGGCGGCAGGCGCGTTGTCCGTGCGCTCAGCGATCCGGGCCGACTTGCCGCGGCGATCGCGCAGGTAATAGAGCTTGGCGCGCCTGACCTTGCCGCGCCGCAGCACCTTAACCGAATCGATCATCGGCGAATAGACCGGAAAGACGCGCTCGACGCCCTCGCCGTAGGAAATCTTGCGCACCGTGAAGTTCTCGTTGAGGCCGTGGCCGCTCCGCGCGATGCAGACGCCTTCGTAGGCCTGGACGCGGGTGCGCTCGCCTTCCGCGACCTTGACGTTGACGACGACGGTGTCGCCGGGCTGGAACGCCGGAATCTTGGCCCCGGGCAATTTGGCCGCGTGCTCGGCCTCGATCGTCTGGATGATATTCATGTTCGTCGACTCCTGCCGTGACGCCTGGACGGTAATCCCAAGGCGAGCGCTTCGGCGCGCTGTTGTGAGTTGAGGCGCGGCTCATATCGCAAAGGCGCGCGCGAGTCGAGCGCGTGCGCGTAAGGTTTGGCCGGGCTTCTACCCGGGCTGTCCCGAAACTCATCCCTCGCTCGCTCGGAACCAGCCCTGGCTAGGCGCATCCGCAGATCTTCCCAATATAAAGCCAGTCTGATCGAACTCTTCCGATTGAACACCACAGACGGAGGCCCCCATGGGCAAGGTGCGTGTAGCGGGTTTTGGAGTGTCCATCGACGGCTTCGGGGCCGGCCCAGATCAGAGCCTAAAGGACCCGCTCGGCAAACGGGGCCCTGAACTTTTTCAATGGTATTTCCCGACCCGCAGTTTTCGCGAGATGCACGGCGAGTCGGGAGGCGAAACCGGCCCCGATAACGAATTCGGGCGACGAGCGATGGAAGGCTTCGGCGCCTTCATCCTCGGCCGCAATATGTTCGGTCCGGCCGGCGACGATTGGGGCGGCCCCGATTGGAAAGGCTGGTGGGGCGACAATCCGCCCTACCACGCGCCGACCTTCGTCCTCACTCACCACGCCCGGGCGCCAATCGCAATGGAGGGCGGGACGACTTTCCATTTCGTCACCGACGGGATCGAGGCGGCGCTCGCCCAGGCCAAGGCCGCCGCGGGCGACCTGGACGTGAAGATCGGCGGCGGAGTTTCTACGGTCCGCCAGTATCTGCTCGCGGGAGCGATCGACGAATTGCACCTGGCGCAGTCGCCCATCGTTCTGGGCCAGGGCGAATCCCTGTTCGCAGGCATTGACCTGCCAGGCCTTGGCTTTCGGGTGACGGAGAAGGTCCCAACGGCGCAAGCGACCCACATCGTGCTGGCGCGCTGATCGTTGGGGGGCCGGGCGCGTCGTCCAGCCCCCGCCGCACCGTGGCCGGTCTCGAAAGACGGGCGTTCCTGAGGACGGGGTCCCTCTTTCACACAGGTTTTTCCGCCCCTGGGGTTGATTGCGCGATTCCGTTGTGGCGGCTAAACCGCGAACATGCGCCCCACCATGGCGATTCGCAACGGAACAGGGTGACGTGAAGACGGCGCATCAGCCGGCGAAGTTGCGCGTGGCTCCCCCGGCCGAAGGGCCGCGGCGATGAAGTTCGAGCGCCTGCGCCTCACCGGCTTCAAGAGCTTCTGCGACAGCGCCGAGTTCAGGATCGAGCCGGGGCTGACCGGCGTCGTCGGGCCGAACGGCTGCGGCAAGTCGAACCTCGTCGAGGCCTTGCGCTGGGTGATGGGCGAGAGCTCGTACAAGAACATGCGCGGCTCGGGCATGGAGGACGTGATCTTCGCCGGCTCCAACCGTCGCCCGTCGCGCAACATCGCCGAGGTCGCGCTCCTGCTCGACAATTCCGATCGCCGCGCGCCGGCCGCCTTCAACGATTCGGAGGCCATCGAGGTCACGCGGCGGATCGAACGCGACTCGGGCTCGACCTACCGCGTCAACGGCCGCGAGGTCAGGGCGCGCGACGTCCAGCTTCTGTTCGCCGACGCGTCGACCGGCGCGCGCTCGCCGTCGCTGGTGCGCCAGGGGCAGATCGGCGAGATCATCGCCGCGAGACCCCAGGCGCGGCGGCTGATCCTGGAAGAGGCCGCCGGCGTCTCCGGCCTCCACTCGCGCCGCCACGAAGCCGAGCTCAGGCTCAAGGGCGCGGACGACAATCTCATCCGTGTCGAGGACGTGCTGAAGCAGATCGACGCCCAGGTCGACAGCCTCAAGCGCCAGGCGCGCCAGGCGAACCGCTACCGCGACCTCGCCGGCGCCATCCGCCGCCACGAGGCGCTCGCCCGCCTGATCGCCTGGCGCGACCACGAGGCGGCGTTCGCCGAGGCGCGCCGTCGGCTCGACGCCGACCTGATCGAAGTCGCCGAGCGCACCCGCGAGATCGG
>PLUH01000001.1 GCA_003164825.1 Hyphomicrobiales bacterium | reverse complement strand
TAGGCACGCTCGTGACGCTGCCGGTGCCGTTCGGCGCTCAGCGCATGCTTTTGCGGATCAATGGCGTGAGCGGCCGCGAGGTCGGTTCCTATCACGTCGTTGCCGACGGCGTGCAGACGTCGTCGATTTCAGCGATGGGCTCCGCCGCTTCAGCCTCCGCAGCTACGGCCGGCGCCGGGGAGTCGGCGGCGCAGCGGGCCCGCGCCGGTTCACCGATCTCCGGCCCGTCGATGGTGAGCATGAACTCGCTGTCGGCTTCGAATGCCGGCCATGCGGCCGGGCGCGTGACCATCGATGCTGCGGGTACGCGCAGCCCGGGTTCGGGTCCGACGCTGCCGACGGGCACCACGCCGCTGCGCAGCGACGTGCAGTACGTGATGCGCCGCCTGGGCTTCAGCGATTGACCGGCACAGGTCTCGTATTGGTATACTCACGGTGGCGTTTCGGCGTGGGTCGCGAATCAGATCGCCTACACGGCCATCAGCGATTCGACGCTCCCCAACTTCGTCTACGCGATGCCGACCCTCACCGGAAATAGTTCGAATTTTCCGGATAACGAGTACGCTCAAATCGCCGAAGGACGGTTGATCGAACAACAAGTCGCAACGCAGCGACAACTGCTCGAGAAGCTGACGCTGCACTGGCTCGAACACTTCGCGGTGAGCGAGCAGACAGTGAACAGTCCCGGCGCGATGGATCACTACGTCGAAACGGTCCGGGCCGACGCGCTCGGTAACTTCGCGAAACTGGTGAGCGACGTTGCGAAAGAGCCGGCGATGCTGTACTGGCTCGACAACAATTATAATAACGGCAATAGCCCCTCGAATCCGCCGAATCAGAACTTCGGACGCGAGCTGATGCAGCTCTATACGATCGGCCTCACTCAGCTCAACCCGGACGGCACTCCGGTGCTCGACGGCAGCGGAAATCCAGTTGCGACCTATCAGCAGTCGGACGTCGTCACGTCGTCGGAAGCGATGACGGGCTTCATCGTGCACCCGCCCTCGACGCTCGTCGGAGCGTGGCCTTCGTATCTCGAGACCGTGCAGTTCAGCCCGGCCTTACACTATAATCCCGCCAATAACGGCGGCGCTCCGTTGCCGCAGATCTTCGGACAGACGATCACCGATCCGGGCGGCACGCAGTGCAGCTGGGTTGGAACGCTGCCCGCCGGACAGGCCGCGAGCGGGCCTTGCGTGCTCGACAACCTCGTGACGATCCTCGCCGGCCAGCCGACGACGTGCGCGNNTCGTCGCCCGGCTACGTCAGCCGCATCTCAAAGGTGTGGTGCGCGAACCTAGCCGCGCCCAATCAGATTGCGCTCGTCGTCAGCGCGATCGCGAGCGATCCGGAATTCTTGCTCGGAAAATACACAATGGTCAAAGAGCCGATCGAGATGGAAGTGGACGCGATCCGCGCGCTGCGCGGGTCGGACAACCCGGTCTCGGCCAACCCGATTACCGGCACGGCTATTCCGGTCTACAACGGAATAAACGATACCGCCAACATGCAGCAAGAGCTGTGGGATCCGCCGACCGTGTTCTCGTTCTACTATCCCGGAAATAAAGAGGCGCTGATCAGCAACATCGAGTTGCTCTCGCGCTGGTCTTCCAGTGCGCACCTCGGGTCAGACGCGTACGACGTCCAGCCGACGTCGCAGCAAAATACGTCGCTCGACTTCACCCAGCTCGCTCCTGCCGGCGCGACGGCCACGGTTCCCGAGGTCAACAATGCCGTCAACTACGTCCTCGACGCGCTCGTCGACGGAGGGACGCCCGAGTTGAAGGCATTGGTTACGAACTACATGATGAACTATCGAACCGCGAATCCGAGTTCGGGCACCTCATTCCAAAACGGTATCAGGGGCATGCTCTGGATGGTCCTCACCTCTCCGGAATACGAGGCGAACTAACGATGCTTTTCTCGCGCCGTAGCTTTGTTTGTGGTTCGGTTACCACCGCGTTCTCTTCGGGCGCCTTCATGCGATTGCTGGCGAAGCCCGCCNNCAATACCATCGTGGTTCTCTACGAGTTCTCTGGCGGTAACGACGGCTTCAACATGGTCATCCCGCTCGATGCGACCAACGGGCCGATCTACAATAGGCTCCGGGCCAACATCGCGGTGCCGCTAACCAGCATCGAAACGGCTCAGACGATGTTCGATGCGGCACCCTCGGCAGTCGGCCAGGGAAGTACGTATGCTTTCAATCCCGTGATGACCGAGCTGAGNNGCAAGGTCGAGTCGCCGTCGTCTCGGGCCTAGGCCTCGAGCCGAGCGTTCCGAATCGCGACGGCCATCAACAGGGCCAATTCTACTGGGCGACGGCGAGCGTGAACGACGATGCAACCTCGGATCTCGGCTGGATCGGCCAAACGTTCGATTCACTCGGAGGGAGCGGCAACATCTCGCCCATGGTCTCCGTCATGGGAGGAACCCCGATCGCCATGATCGGTGCGAAGACGTCGCCCCTCGTGGTCGGCGGCGACCTTCAGAATTTCCAAGTCAACACGGGCAACGCGGGCGGTACGAATGGAAACATCGCGCTGACGGGCACCGACGCGTACGCCACCACCTCGACGTCGTCTGAATTTGCGCGTTCGCT
>PLUH01000040.1 GCA_003164825.1 Hyphomicrobiales bacterium | reverse complement strand
GTACGAAAATGCTTTTCGGTCTGGAGTCCAACAGACACCACATGGCGGCCACAGTATCGCATAGATTCTCAGAGATTGATTGAAAAAGCACCTAGTCTCCTGTCCCAGTGGTTCGTGTCATAAGTTAGAGGCGGTCGTGCGCTGCGCGTAACGAGCGATGCTGGCCAGGATTTGGTCCGCGGTTTTGGTCCAAACGAAGGGCTTGGGATCTTCATTGTGCACGTCGATGAATTCGCGGATAGCCGCTTCCAGGTCTCTTACACTGCGGAACACGCCCCGACGAATTCGCTTGTTGGTGAGTTCGGCGAACCATCGTTCCACCAGGTTGATCCAGGATCCGTAGGTGGGAGTGAAGTGGACATGAAACCGTGGACGTTTGGCGAACCATTTCCGGATGATGGCAGTTTTGTGGGTTCCGTAGTTGTCCACAATAATATGCACCTCCAATCCGGCGGGCACTTGCTCCTCGATCACATCGAGGAACTGGCGAAATTCCTGCGAGCGGTGGCGGCGGTGCAGTTGGCCAATCACGCGGCTGGTCTTCAATTCCAACGCCGCAAACAGCGAGGTCGTGCCATGGCGTTTGTAGTCATGCGTGCCGCGTTCCACTTGCCCCGGCCGCATCGGCAACAGTGGCTGCGTGCGGTCTAACGCCTGGATTTGGCTCTTCTCGTCGATCGAGACGACCACCGTGTGCTTGGGCGGGTCCATGTAGAGGCCGACGATGTCCTCGACCTTCTCGGCGAACTCGGGATCGTTGGAGCGCTTGAAGGTGCGAATGCGGTGTGGCTGCAGCCGATGCGCCTGCCACAAGCGCTGCACGGCGCGCAGGCTGACGCCGACGGCTTTGGCCATGGCGCGGCCGGTCCAATGCGTGGCGTGGCCGGGCGGTTCGGAGCACGTCAGGTCCATAACCTTGGCGACGACCTTGGCCGAAAGCGGAGCGCGGCCAGGCTTGCGCGTCCTGTCGCGCAACAGGCCTTCGACGCCCTGCTCGGCGTATCGCGCTTGCCAGCGCCAGACCGCGGGTCGGCTGACGCTCGCGCGCCGCGCCACTTCCTGCACGGGCAAGCGGTCGGCCGAACAAAGGACAATGCGCGCCCGCTGCACATGTTTGAGTGGACGATTGCGATCCGCGACGACGGCCAGCAGACGCTCACGATCCTCGGCGGGAGGAAGGACACAGACGGTTTGAGCCATGCCCACAGACTCGCACATCCGCCCGCATCTGTGAATCATCCGACTGCGTCAGTCCACTAGGTGGGGGCTCGGCGACTCTCGCGCGCAAGGGGGACAGCGACAAGCCGAATTCTGCCGTTGGCTGGAAGGCCAGCGGGAGCGCAGGTGCGCCGAGGCTGTCGTGCCTGCGGCCTAGCGAGGCAATAGGGCTGCCGCGCGGGTAGCGCCGGCAGTCGTTGATCCCTCCTGCCAGACGAAAGTGCTTTCTGGAAATCAGATATTTTTCTTGCCAAAGGCGCGAATTGATGGTCTACTTCTGAAAAACGGATCATTGCCCGCTCGGGCGGAGGATTCCGAACGGAGTGGACCGCTTACGCAAATGTCATACCCCGCAAAGGCGGGCCGAAATCGGCGATAACCTGTTGAGAAGCCAAGATTCATGGAAGGAAGAGCGATTTGGATTTCGTTGCGACGGATTTGGATTTTGTTGCACCAGGCTTGGATTTTGTTGTGCCGGGCTTTGATTTCCTTGTGCCGGATTTTGGTTTTGTTGCGCCCTGACTTGCAGGCGTTGAGAATCGACGGCGCCCAGGCCTTCTTATGGGCCCGGCGGTACGCGAGGGCGATTCCGTCCGATGGCGCGGCATGAAATTGCCTTCGCGGCGCACGGATGGCTATCACCTGTCCGCGAGTTTCTCCGAGCGCGAGGGCATAAGCTACGATCGTCTTATCCAAATCATCCTGAAGTATGTTTCCTGAAATCTTCAGTAGAGCTGTGAAACTGCGCGACGATCGTCCAAATAACGAAGCGACAGAAAGCAAACCTGCGGACTCGCCTCGGCACGCTTCTTTTGTACAGAGCGGTCCAGACATCACCTCAAGGCTGCAAGGCTGTCGTTGCGAGTCGCGCGATTTGGATCGTTCGCGGTCAATTACAGGAGATAATCGAATGAAACACTTAGTCTTGACATTCCTGTCGACGGCCGCGGTTTGCGCCGTCTTGTCCGCCACTCCAGCCGCCGCCCAGGATACGGTCACCGGCGCGCCTGCGGGCGAGGCGCCAGTGACTGCTGAAGGGTACGGGAGCTCCCCTGGATACACCGGCCCGTCCTCCGCTTCCGCGATCGGCGCGGCTAAGAGCGCCCCGGACTCCGCAATCGCGGCGCCCGAGCGATGCCACGTCACTCGTGACTTTAATGACGCTGAGGCGAGGGACACCGTTGTCTGCGGTCCCTGACCGGCCTGCCCTACCCCGACATCCCCACTCCTCGAGGTCGAACAAAGGAGCCTTATGATGCGAAAGCCTCGAAACCGACGGCCGATCAAATACGGCATCCTCCTGGCTTCGGCGATCTTGGGATGCTTCTGTCTGGCGCTGTGGACGGAGGAGACGTCGGCGCAATCGGACGCCTCGCCGGCGCCGTCGGCGACAAACTATGTTCCAAGCATCAGCGATCTTATGATCGCGACTATTCAGCCCCGTCATGTCAGATTGTGGATCGCCGCCAGGAGCGGAGACTGGTCGTTTGCTGCCTACGAACTGGGGAATCTTAAGGGCGCCTTCGATCGTCTCGGCCGTGCTCACCCCATGGAACACGAAATCCCGCTGCAAGACATGATTTCATACGTAACCGCTCAGCCTTTTGAGGACATGCACAAGGCAATCGAGGCGAAGGACGGGACAGCCTTTTCCAAGGCCTATGGCGATCTCACGTCCGCATGCAACACCTGCCATCAGGCCACGAACCATGGCGTGGTCGTCATTCGGACGCCGACTGAGTCGTCAGTCTCGGATCAAANNTTGCGTCGATAGATCTGTACGCACGTATAGCAATAGTGTTCACGCCCCGATTGGGCGCCTACACGTCGTTCTGGCGACTAACCTGATTGGGAGATAAAACTGACACATTAGCCCGTCGATGAATAATCGCGTTGGACGATACGAATATTCTACGACCGTATACCTAGGTGTCATTTATTTTATTCAGCTCAAATTTTATCTCCTTGTTGCGGCGGTATCGTCCCTTCCGCAAAGGAGCCTTCCATGACTACTCACAGCAGGATCGCGGATTTGACACTGCAGCTCTCGAGGCGGCTGCCAATGGCGCGCCGACCCACCGAGAGGACAGTGCGGCGCACGATCGTCGCCCTTGCCCTTGCGGTTGCCTTATCCGGAGCGGCGGCGAACGTCGCGGCGGCGCGGGGTGGAGGAGGCGGAGGCCACGGCGGGGGGTTCGGTCATATGGGAGGCGGGATTGGAAGTGATTTCGTCGCCGGCGGCGGGTTTGGCAGTGGCCATGTGGGCGGGTTCGGGAGTAGCCCCGTCGGCGGGCTTGAGGGTAGCCATTTCGCCGGCTACGATAGCCACGTGGGCGGGTTCGGCGGCTTTGACAGCCACCTCGGCGATCCCTCCGTAGGGAGATTCCAAGGCCCGCCTCTAGCCATCGCTCCTGGCCACTTTGCAAGCCCCTCCGCTCTGGCGGGCAGGCACGAGCTCTCGACCGGGACTCGACTAAGCATGCACTACAGAGGGCGCCATCGGATGCGTTACCATCCCAGCGACTGCTTCATCGTCGCCAATGAGCCCTATCAGTGTGAGCCAAATGGGTATTGCCCCTGTTCCACCCTGCCGTGATGTCCAGTGGGTCGGGCCGGTTCCCGCCGAGGAATCGCGCCCGACGTCGAACACAGCCGCGACTCCCGTCGTCGTTATTCCGAGCTCTCCAGCCGGACCTGTCATCAGAATGGTAGCGCGCCGCAGTCCGGCACGCAGCTCTGGCGGCTTACGAGGATCGAGCATTTGCAGGTCAGCGCACAATGGCGCGCACCAGCGCCACGCGCCGGATATCCCTAGCCGACCAATTGCGTGTCGATCCGAACATGCCGGGCGGCTTGCGCGAGATTCCGCGTAAGCCTAAGAATATTTGGTTGAGAGGGTCTCCTCGTGTTCGACCCTGTCGGGCCAGCCTGGCGATGGGACATCGATCGCATCCGCGCCAGGAGCTTCACCGAGAACGTTGCCGATCTCATGGTCGAAAAGATGAAGCGGCTCTCCGCCCCCGCGCAGGAGGCGATGAAACAGCTCGCCTGCCTTGGGAACGTCGCCAACGTCGCCACGCTCACTCTGGTTTACGAGCAAACAGAGGATGCGTTGCACGCGGGGCTGTGGGAGGCGGTCCACGCAGGCCTCGTTCTGCGGCAGGAGAGCGCCTACACTTTTCTTCACGACCGGATCCAGCAGGCGGCCTATTCGCTGATCCCGGAAGAGCGCCGCGCCGACACCCACCTGCGCATCGGCCGCATGCTGCTGACGACCATGATGGCGGACCAGCTTGACGAGCACCTGTTCGATGTCGCGAGCCAGCTCAATCGCGGCGCAGCACGGCTGATCGAGCGGGACGAGAAAGCGGAGGTGGCGACGATTGACCTGCGCGCCGGGAGACGAGCCAAGGCGTCGGCGGCCTATGCGTCCGCATGCGTGTACTTTGCGGCCGGCATGGCACTGCTCGACGAGAGAGATTGGGACAGCCAGTACGNNTGCGAGTTTCTGAGCGGCAACTTCGGCGAGGCCGAGCAACGGATTGCGGAGTCGCTGCAGCGCGGCGTCGAAACTCGATCAGGCGGCCGCATATCGCCTGAAAGTTCTCATCCAGACCGTGAAGTCGGAGAACGTGCAGGCTGAAGCCAGTGCGCTCGCGTGCCTCCGCCTGTTCGGCATCGACCTGCCGGCACACCCGACCTGGGAACAGGTCGAGGCCGAATACGAGACGGTCTGGCAGA
>PLUH01000338.1:17528-35283 GCA_003164825.1 Hyphomicrobiales bacterium | reverse complement strand
GCGCCTGCACCTCGTCGAACAGGCGCACGTTCTCGATCGCGATGACGGCCTGGTCGGCGAAAGTCTGGACGATCTCGATCTGGCGCGGCGTGAAGCGCCCCGGCTCCTTGCGCGTCAGCACCAGCGCGCCCTCAATTCCATCCTTGCCCAGCAGTGGGACGCCCAGCAGGGCGCGCGAGACTTGCCCATGCGCGCCTAGCGGCACGACATAATCCGCGTCCTCCAGAACGTCGGGAATCTCTTCCACCCCGCCCAGCAGGAGCACGCGGCCGACGATCGACCCTCGCCCCGGCGTCGCGGGATGCTCGGCCAGATACTGGGCCATAGCCGCGCTGAGACCGGGGCCGGCGTTGCCTCGATAGCGGTAGACGTCGCCGTCGCGAACGCAAATCGAACCGCTGAACGCGCCGCAAAGCTCTACGGCCGATGCCGTTAGCGTGTCGAACACAGCCTGCAGATCGAACGCCGATCGGCTGATCACCTTCAACACGTCGGCCGTCGCCGTCTGTTGTTGCAGAGCCTCTTCGAGGTCCCGCGTCTTGGCTTGGACTTCGTCGAACAGCCGCACATTCTCGATCGCAATCACCGCCTGATCGGCGAAGGTCGTGACAAGTTCGATTTGGCGCTGAGTAAACGGAACAGGCTCCTCGCGCCCGAGCCCGAAAGCGCCAATCGGTTCGCCATTTCGCAAGAGCGGCACGCCGAGCATGGACCTCACCTTGGTGCGGCGAATTTCGTCCTTTTCCGCGTAGTCCGGGTCGCCCCACGCGTCTTCGATCTGGACCGTCCGATTTTCCAGCGCGACGCGTCCAATCAAGGTCCCCCGGCCGGCCTTGATCTCGGCCGTTTGCTCATGCGCACGGTACGCCGGATCAAGGAGCATGTGGCTCGCGGCGTATCGATAGATGTCGCCATGACGGCGAAAGATAACTCCCTGCTTCGCGTTGCACAGACGCATGGCGGTCGAGATGAGGCTTTCGAGCACTGTCTCGAGATCGAACGCCGAACGNNGCACGTTCTCGATCGCGATCACCGCCTGGTCGGCGAAGGTCTTGAGCAACTGGACGTGATGCGCGGCGAAGTCTCCGGGTTCCTTGCGGGTGACGCTGATCATGCCGATGGCGGCGCCTTTGCTCATCACGGGCGCGAACAGCATGCTGCGATAGCCGCGCAGGCGCGCGAGTTCCCGGTTCAGGAACGGCACGTGATCCGCCTCGGTATCGGCGAACTGGATGGTTTCGCCATCGCGGACGAGCAGGAAAGGCCGAAATTCGGCCAGCGGCCGAGGGAATGACGTTCTGAGGGCTTCGTCCGCCATCGGGTTGGTTGGCGTAAACGCCGCCAGGTGAATCGCATCGCCGACGAACCTCAGCACCGCGGTCGAGAAGCCGCCGAGCAACCGGTTGGCGCTCGTCGCAATGGCCTCGAATACCGGCCGCACGTCGGTCGGTGAACTCGCGATGACCCTGAGAATATCGGCTGTCGCCGTCTGCCGCTCCAGCGTCTCTTGCGTCTCGTTGAAGAGGCGAGCGTTTTCGATCGCGATCGCCGCCTGATCGGCGAAGCTCTGCAGCAGCGCGTGCTCCCGATCGGAGAACGGCCGCGGCGGCGAGCGGGCGACGAGGATCGACCCTACTCCGCGATCCTCCCATAGCATCGGCGCATAGAGGAGCGATGCGCTGCCGAGGCGCTCGACCCGCTCGCGGACGGTCGGAGATAGATTGGGCTCGGCTCGTAGATCGGGGATATGATGGGTCCGGCGTTCCCGGATGATGCGGCCGGTCACGCTTTCCGCGACCGGGGTGACGTCGCGCCGGACTTCCTCGGCCCGCGGGCCTCGCCAAGCCGCAACCCGCACCATGTCGTCATCGCCGATTGTATAGACGCCAATCTCGTCTGATCCGAACAGCCGCTGGCAGGCCTCGAGGATCGCTTCGAATACCGGCCCGGCGTCGGCCGGGGAGCGACTGATGACGCGCAAAATCTCCGCAGTCGCCGCCTGCTGGCGGCGCGCTTCCGCCAGTTCAGTCTCGCGCTCCACCAGCGCCGCGGCCAGATCCTGGCGCGGCGGCTTAATCGCCTTTTTCGCAGCCGATGACGCCTTGCGCGTCAGAGACATTGCCCTCGCCTCGCCGACTCGTCGGGTCGGCGGGAGGCTATTCGACTTGCAGGCAAAGGGAAAGGTTAGGCTTCAGTCGGAATCCCGCGCTCTCAGCTGCTAGGCAGGCCGGGAATGTCGACGCCGAAAGTCTGCAGCAGGAGGATGGCGTTCAAGGTCAGGATCAGAAACGCGCCCACGATCGCGGCGGCATTGGTCAGGCGGCTGTTGGCGAACGCGCCCATGATATCCTTGCGGCGGGTGAAGATGAGGAGCGCGATGACCGGCGCGGGCAGGGCGATAGAGAGCACGACCTGGCTCATCACCAAAGCGTTGGTCGAATTGACGCCGAGCCAGACGACGACGAACGCCGGAATCATCGTCACCAGGCGGCGGACGATGATCGGAATGCGGAAGCCGACGAAGCCCTGCATGATCATCTGCCCGGCCATCGTGCCAACCGCCGAGCTCGACAGGCCGGACGCCAGGAGCGCGGTCAGGAACACGCCCGCGGCGCCGGCGCCGAGCAGCGGCGTCAGCGTCGAATAGGCGGTCCCGATTTCGGCGACGTCGCTGTGGCCCTCATGGAATGCGCTCGCCGCCATGATCACCATCGCCATGTTGACGAGGCCGGCGACCGTGAGCGCAATGAGAACTTCGACGTTCGAGAACCACACCAACTTGCGCCGCTCGTCATCGTTGCGGGCCGGCGCCCGGTTCTGGGTGAGGCCGGAATGAAGGAAGATCGCGTGCGGCATGATCGTCGCGCCGACGATGCCGACCGCGATCGTCACTGCGCCGGCGTCGGGCAATTGCGGCAGGACGCTGCCCACTCCCGCCGCGGCCCAGTCGATCGGGGCGATGAACACTTCGACCAGATAGCAAAGGGCGATTGCGGCGACCAAGGCGCCGATAATGAGCTCGATCGGCCGGAACCCGCGTCCTTCGAACATCAGGATGCCGTAGGTGAGGACAGCGGTGACGCCCATGCCGGCGATGAGCGGGATGTGCAGGAGCAACGAGAGGCCGATGGCGCCGCCGAGGAATTCCGCGAGGTCGGTCGCCATCGCCGCTACCTCGCTGACGATCCACAAGCCCCACACCACAGGCTTGGGGAAATGGTCGCGGCACATCTCCGCCAGATTACGCCCAGTGACGATGCCGAGCTTGGCTGACAGCGCCTGATAAAGCATGGCGGTGACGTTGGCGATCAGCACGACCCACAGCAAGGCATAGCCGTACTTCGCTCCCGCCTGGATGTTGGTGGCGAAATTGCCGGGGTCCATATAGGCGATCGAGGCGATCACCGCCGGGCCGGCGAACAAGAGCGGGCTGTGCCAGCGCATCTTGCCGGCCAGAACCTCGCGAATCCCCTCGACGGTCCGATCCGTTACCGTCATGCCCACGCGCGCGGTCGCGTCGCTCATCGTCTCATCTCCGGCCTGTCCTGCCTCGCCTGCATAATGTATCTATGGCTACGCCATAGTCAATAGGCTGGAAATGAGCGCAAAGGCTGGATGAGCGCGCCGGCCCGCCAAATCGGGTTGCATTGTGCAGCCGAGGCTGCATAATGAAATCGGCAGCGATATTGGCTTTCGGCGGCGCGAGCGGGGGCGTATTGACGACCAGGCAGAGCGGCAAGCGGTCGCCGTCCGGAACCCCGGCGCTTGCGGCCGAGCCGGCGCAAGCCGACCGCTTCAGCAAGGCGCGCTCGGCCCGTTCCGCCTCGATGCTCGAGGATTATACCGAATTGATCGCTGATCTGATCGCGGCCAGCGGCGAGGCGCGCACGACCGACATCGCGCGGCGGATGGGCGTCGCCCACCCGACCGCCAGCAAGACCATCGCCCGCCTGAAACGCGAGGGGCTGGCGCGGGCGCAGCCGTATCGCGGCATATTTCTGACCGAGGCGGGCGCGGCGATGGCCAAAGCCGTGCGTCAGCGCCACCGGCTGGTGGTCGATCTCCTCGTCGCCGTCGGAGCGCCGCGCGAGGCGGCGGAGGCCGACGCCGAGGGCATCGAGCATTATGTCTCCGCCGCGACGCTGCGCGCCTTCGAGGCGTTCCTGCGCGACCGCGGCGATCGGTAGCGCTTCTGGCATTCAGACCGACCCGCAACCCGCTGGCGACCTCGGCCCTCAGCGGCTGCTGCCGACCGCGCCCTGGCCCTGGCCCATCTGCGCCAGCACCTGCTGCAGCGGGGCGGGCGAAACGCGAAAGAGCCCCGAATAGGGCGAGCTCAGATCGAGGATGAGATAGATCGCGCTGGCCACCGCAAGGGCGCCGAAGACGAGCGCGACCACGCTCATCGCATTGCCCTTCGACATCAGGCCGAAGCCGCAAAAGAGCGCCACCCCCCAGCCAACCACGACATAGACCAGCGGGTAGGAAACGGCGCCGTAGAGCGCAAACGACATCTGCAGCCGCGACTGGCCGATCGAATCGATGGTCTGCTTCGCCGACGCCAGCGCCTGCTTCTGGTTGTCGGTCGAGGGATCGAGGGATTTGAGCAACCCGTCCTGATGGCGCAAATTGTCGATCGCGGCAGCGAAATTGTGGGCGGCGAACTCGGCGTCGCTCTGATCGGCGTTCCAAATCGCGTCGAGGGTCTTGGCGAGGTCCTGCCGCAGAAGCGCGCGCCCCCCGCTCGCCTCGGGCCCGTAGTCGGCGAGCGCGAGATCGAGCTGCAGCAGTTTGACGGCCAGGGTCTGGACCGCGAGGCTTTGCCCGGAATAGACGCCGAAGGCGGTCCAGATCAAAAGGCCGAGGACCAGGGCCGACAACAGGGTCAGCAGTCCGACCACCGCGCCGATCATATCGCGCGGGCCGCCGGTGGTGAACTCGTCCGGCAGCAGACGCTCGAGCAAGAGGCCGGCCGCGCCGCCGGCGAACACCGCGAGCGCCACCGCGCACGCCAACTTCTCCGCCGCCCCCATCCCTGCCTCCGCCCGCCCCTCCGGGCGCGCTTTCCGTTATCGACGGAGGCTTGTCAACGGCGGACGCCGTCCGGCGCCGGCGGTCATGCATATTTGGAGAAGTCGAACGACTGGAACCGCTCGAGATTGTCGGCGCGCTGGAAAATCTCCGGGTGGGCGAGCGCGCGCGCCGCGTCGTCATGTCCCGTGCGCCAATGCTCCTCCATGGTGCGGCGGGAGAACTCATAGTCCTGCGCGACGCCCTCATAGGGCTTCGCGCGATAGATCAGTTCGACGACGTTGTACGCCCTCTCCTCGGTTTCGCTCGCCAGCATCTCGACGTCCTGGTCGGAGCGAAGACCGCCCGGCAAGCGGTCGTAGACTCGCCGGAAGGCGTGGCGAAGCCCCTGCGACAATTTGAAATGGTCGGTCGCGAAGCGGGTTCGGCTGGCGAATTGGATTTCCTTCTGGCGCACGTCGGCCTGCGTCAGGTCGCGCGGCAATTCGCCCGACGAGCTCCAGAGGTCGACCTGGAAGGCGAGCGTGTCGACGCGCGGGCGGGTGTCGAACACCCATTGCAGCGGCGTGTTCGAGACGATCCCGCCGTCCCAGTAATAATCGCCGTCCACTTCGGTCGCCGGGAAACCGGGCGGGAGCGATCCGCTGGCGATGATGTGGCGCGCGTCGATCTTGTGGGTCGTCGAGTCGAAATAGGTGAAGTTGCCGCTGCTCACGTTGACGGCGCCGACGCTGAACCGGACGTCTCCATTGTTGATCCGGTCGAAGTCGACCAGGCGTTCGAGCGTCGCTCTCAGCGGCGCAACGTCGTAGAAACTCAGCGTGTTCGGTTTCTGTGGCGGCCAAAGGTGCAAAGGCGGAAAGCGCGGGGCGAAGAACGACGGCGCCCCGAGCATCGCGATCCCGAGCGCGTGGACCTGGTTGACGAAGCTGTGCGTCGCCTGGTCCTTGAGGTCGAGCGAACGGGCGTAGGGGATGCCGAAGACGCCAAGCGGCGAAGTGCTGACCGCCTCCCAGAACTCGCGCAGCCGCTCGACCCGCTTTTCCGGCGGGTTACCGGCGATGAGCGCCGAATTCACGGCGCCGATCGAGATTCCGGCGATCCAGTTCGGCAGGACGTTCGCTCTGGCAAGCGCCTCGTACACCCCGCCCTGATAGGCGCCGAGCGCTCCCCCGCCCTGGAGAAGCAGAGCGATCGTCTTGAAGGGAGGCGAACCGGGTTCGCGGCGATTCATCGTCTTGCCCGTCGCCTTGGTCGGCATGGAACGCTCCAGATGGCGGCGAGGGCCGCGTTGCAGGCGAGACGGCGCCCTTCGGTCGCGACGGGCGGGCGGGCGCAGGGCCACGCGAACGATAACAAGCCGCGGCGGACGGGTCCAGGATGCGGCGAAACGGCGCGCGCAGCCCTCGGGTCGTTGTTCGTGCTTGATCACGTTGCAGTTGGCTTCATCCGCGCTTCTGCGCGGCGACGGGGTAGGGCCTGCTCTCCGTCCTGCGGGCTTAATGACATGCCGATGCAGATGAATTTCAAAGCCACGCGAAAAAATTTGAAAACCAGAAAGGCCAAAGTTTTTCGTCGCCGTCGATCCCGCGCATGTTCGCAATTCTCCAAGGAGGTACTTTAGCACGCGTCTGATTTCTGGAAAAGAAAAAACGACTGAATCTTTGTAAAGACGAGTCAAGCCTTTGAAATCATGAGGATTGACCCCTGCCTGTCCCGCCTCCAAAAGCGAAAAAAAGACTCCCAGCCAGCGCGGCAAGGTGGGCCTTGTCGGGCGAGGACCCCGGATTTGCCGCGTCACGTCAGCGGAATTAACAGGTAGGTTTTTTGCCCTGAACAGGGAGCTCTTTTAGGCGATCAGGGCTATTTCGACGACGAAATGGGATCGAGCGTCGACCCAGGCCACGCCTCGGTCACCTCGTTCGCGACCAGCCGAAGGATTTGCAGATGAGGCCGCCGAAGACGCACCCCGCGGTGGTGAGATGGTCGCCGGACACCGTCAACTTGCCGGTGTAGCTCTTGCCGTCCTCGGGATTATACGCGGATCCGGCCCAGGAATCGGGCCCGTTCGGCTTCATGTCGAAGAACACCTGTTCGCCGATCTTGCCCGGGCCCTTCGGGTCCTTCTTCCAGGCAATGAAGCCGCACAAAGCGTCGCCCCCGCATATCGAGAAGCGTATCCTGGCTGCGCCGTCGTCGCGCGTCCATTCGCCGGTCGCATCGGCGGCCATCGCGGCCGACGCCGCCAGAATCGCCAGGCCGGCAAGCAAAGCGCGCGTCATCCACTTCTCCATCGTGATCATCAGGGCCGGCGCATGTGCCGCATGCATGAACGCCCGTCAAGCCGCCGGGCGGAGAGCCTCAGCCCAGAGCGGACGATAACCACTCTTGAGCGCCGCGATGGTCGACGGCGGGGTCAGCACGTCGACGACGGCGTCAGGCTCGAGCGGCGCCGGCGCGCCGTAGCTGGCGAAACTCCAGGGCGAAAGCGAATCGCGGCGAACGGCGTAAGCGCGCCCGCCGCGCGCGATCATCGCGCCCTCCGGCAAGTCGCCGAGCCGCGTCCGCCATATTCGTTTTGCGCGATTCTCGACCCGCTCGCGATGCAGCGCTTCGTCCATCGCGTCGGCGCCGCCCGGACGACCGGGAAAGGCGGCCAGAAAGGCCTTCGCCGCCTCGCGCCGGCACTCGAAGCAGGGGCGGTGCCCGGCGGCGAGCGCGGTCGGCTCGTCGAGGAAGAAGAGTTCCGTATAGCCTTTGCCCCACACCTCGCGCCGGCGGCCCTTGAAGGCGCAGACGCAGGCGATCCAGCGCCGCGATGTCCAGCGCCGGCCGCTCAGCGTCCGATCGTCGCGATGCAGCCGCCCGCCGCGATTGCCCATCAGCCCGCCGCGCTCGGCGACGGCGCGAAATTCGCCGAACGGATCGACGCGATTTTGCAACGGCCGGGACGGCTGCGCCCCGCTCATCGCACCGGAGAGCTTTGAGCGCTCGCCTGCGCCTCGGCGACCGTATCGACCCCGTAGACGTCGTCGCGAAACTGGGCCGGGCCGTCGCCGTTCGACCAGCCGGTGAGGTAGACCCAGATCACCGGCACCGCTCTCGCGAGCTTGATGTCGAAGGGCGCGCCCTCCTTGATCTTGGCCTCCATCGCCGCCTTGTCCCAGACCCCGCCGGGTCCGCCCGGCGTTCCCTCGAGCAGCCACGCGGCGTAGTCGTAGACGCCCTGCACCCTGACGCAGCCGTGGCTGAGGAACCGGTAGTCGGCGCCGAACAGGCCCTTGGAGGGCGTGTCATGCATATAGACTGCGAGCTTGTTGGGCATGCCGATGCGGATCGAGCCGAGCGAATTGCCGGCGCCGGAATCCTGCCGCAGCGTGTAATTGGCCGCCCGTTCGGTGCTCCAGTTGACGGATTTCGGATTGATCTCCTGGCCCGAGCCGTCGAGGATCCGGATCTTGGCCCGCGTCAGGTAGCCCGGATCGCGCTGCATCCGGGGGATGATTTCTTTCTTGATGATCGAGATCGGGACCGTCCAGGTCGGATTGAGGTTGATGACCTGAATTTGGGCGGAAATCTCCGGTGAGGGATGCTCAGGGTCGCCGACGATGGCGATATAGTGGTGAACGACACGGCCGTTCTCGACCGCCTCGACCGAGGTCGAGGGCAAATTGACCACGACATAGCGCTGGTCGAACGAAAAATTGAGCCCCGCCAGGCGATTGGCGCTCGAGGCGAGCTCATTGAAGCGTTCTCTCGCCGGAACGTTCATCGCCTTCAGCGTCGCTCCGGAGACGACGCCCGTCTGGCGCAGCCCCATATGCGACTGGAAGCGTTTCACCGCCGTCGTGAGGCCCGCGTCCCACGCGAGGCCGCCCGCCTGCGCGGCGTCCAGATAGCCCTCGATCATGAGCCGCTTGCGCAGCTTCGCCACCGCCGGACCCCCGGTTCCCGGGCCGATCGCGACGATGTCGGTCGGCCAGCCGCCGGCGTCGACGATCGCCGAATAGCGTTCGGAAGCCTTGGCTGTGGCAAAGAAGGTCTCAGGCTGAAGCGTCGGCGCCGGATCGTCGCTGAGCGCGGTTTCGCGCGGCGGCGGGGGCGGGGCGACTTTTTTCGGCTTCGGCGCGGCAGGAGTCTCGACCGGAATCGGCGCCGCCGCGGGCGGCGGACCGCCCGGCGTCGCCTCAGCCCCCATCGGTGCGGGCGCCGCGACGTTCGGCGTCGGCAGGAACGGGCTCACCAGACCGTCAGGCGCGGAAGGCGCCCCCGCCGGACTGGCCGGCGCCGCTGGCGAGGCCGTCGAAGCGGCCGGAATCGCCGGCGTCTGCGCCGCCGCGCCGGAAACCAGGAGAGGCAGCCCGACCAGCGCCGCCGCGACCAGAACTCGCAACATCATGAATAAGATCCGACCGCGCGTAAGGCGCGCGTTCCGCCCGTCCGGCGCGCCGCCTACCTATTCCGGATAGGGTTGCTAATTTGGCGCCGCGGCTTTCTTGCGGCGCCGGCAGGCGCATTTTCGCCGTTTACGCCGCCCGAGGCGCAAAAGCAAAGGCTATGGCAAGTCGGACTTGAACTCTGGCGGGAGCGATTCCCGCGCCTACTCGATCCCGGGCGAAAGCCTGTTGCTGCGCGACCGACGGTAGCCGGCAAAGCCCAGCCCGCAGACGCATACGGCCATCAGCGCCCAGGCCGACGCCTCGGGAGAGGATGCATACGTCACCGCCCCGTAGGGCAGACCAACCACAAGCGCACCGCAACCTGCCGCGATCGCAAAGCGACGCGGATTCGCTGAGTTCATGGACATGTTACCCCCAAGTCCAAACACACCGTGGGTGTTCATCTAACCCCGAAGCGTGACAAGACTATGGCGGTTTGTTGCAATGCGAAGAAAAATTGCGCGCTGCGGTACAACTGTCGAGTTGCCGTTCGACGGGCCAACGGCTGACTCCGAGAGCGTCAACGATCGCGCCAGCGGCGGCGCCCGCCTGGCTTCAGCCGACGATGACAATATGGAGCCGGCGCGGACCGTGGGCGCCGAGCAGCAGCGTTTGCTCGATGTCGGCCGAGCGCGACGGCCCGGTGATGAAATTGAGCGTGCGCGGCGCCCCGCCCTTGCCGTAAGCGCCGCGCAGCTTGGCGAACACGCTTTCGTAATCGCCCAGGATCGCGTCGCGCGGCAGCACGACAATGTGGTTGTCGGGGAGAAAATTGAGCGTCGTCGGGTTGTCGGCGCCGGAGACGAGCGCCAGCGTGCCGGTCTCGGCGATCGCGGCGAAGGCGGCCGAAACCGCGTTGACGTCGCGCCCGTCCGACGGCCCATGCAATATCTCGAGCGTCGTTTCGCTCCACGGCATTGCCGCGAGGCTCGGGTCGGCGCCCATCCGCACGGTCGCGGGACAATTGTTTTCGCGCAGGAAACGGGCGATCTCGGCCGGCGCGCCCGCCCAATCCGCGATCTCGGCGAGGCTCGCCTGGGCGCGTTCCGCCTCGGCCTTGAAAGTCGCCAGCCGGGCTGGAAGGTCCCCTTGCCCGCGCTTGGGGACGACGCCCGGCGGGGCTTCCTTGAGCCGCGTTTCGACCTCGAACCGGCGTGGCGCCTCGTCGCCATGAACCGCGAGCGAGCGGCGAATGCTGGCGAAGATCGCCTCGCGCGAATTCAACGCACCGCTCCGCTCCGGGCTCGCCACTGGCTCTGGAAGGTCGCGCCCTCGGGCGCCGCGAGGTCGCGATAGCGAGTCCAGCCGCCGGCGAAAGGCAGCCAGGAGAAGCGGCCCTTGCCGCGCCCGGCGAGGCGCATGGCGCGCGCGGCGAGATCGGCGCCGAGGCGGTAGAGCGCCGGACGGCTGGCGAAAAACGCCCAGAATCCGAGGCCATAGCGCAGCGGCGCCGGGGACAGTCGGCGCTCGAATTCGCGCTCCCGCCAATGCCGCATCATGTTGGGCAGCGGAATGCGGACCGGGCAGACTTCTTCGCAGCGGCCGCAGAAAGTCGACGCGTTGGGCAATTGCCCACCCTCGGCGACGCCAATGAGCGAGGGCGTCAGCACCGCGCCCATCGGTCCCGGATAGACCCATCCATACGCGTGTCCGCCGACGGCCTGATAGACCGGGCAATGGTTCATGCACGCGCCGCAGCGGATGCAGCGGAGCATGTCCTCGAATTCGCCGCCGAGCATGGCCGAGCGGCCGTTGTCGAGGAGGACGACGTGATAGGCCCTCGGCCCGTCGGGATCGTGCGGCCGGCGCGGCCCGGTCGAGAGGGTGGTGTAGACCGAGGCGTCCTGCCCGGTCGCCGAGCGGGCGAGCACGCGCAGGAGCTGCGCCGCGTCTTCGAGCGTCGGCACGACCTTTTCGATCGAGGCGATGACGATGTGCGCCTGGGGCAGGATTTGGGTGAGATCGCCGTTGCCTTCGTTGGTGACGATGATCGACGTTCCGGTCTCGGCGATGAGGAAGTTCGCGCCGGTAATGCCGACGTCGGCGGCGAGGAACTTCGCCCGCAGAACCTGGCGCGCCTCGCTGAGCAGCTGCTCGGGCTCGGCGAGACTGCGATCCGGCGGCAGGTCACGATGGGCCTTGCGGAATTCCTGCTCGACGTCTTTCGCCGTAAGATGGATCGCGGGCGCAATGATGTGGGATGGAGTCTCGCCGCGCAATTGGATGATGTATTCGCCGAGGTCGGTTTCGACCGCTTCGATCCCCGCCGCCTCGAGAGCGTGGTTGAGGCCGATCTCCTCGGAGATCATCGACTTGCCCTTGGTGACGCTCATTGCGCCCATCGACCTGCAGAGGTCGATGACGATCTGGCGCGCTTCCTCGGCGTCCTGCGCGTAGTGGACCTCGCCGCCGCTCTCGCGCACCTTGCGCTCGTAGGCCTCGAGATAGAGGTCGAGATGGGCGAGCGTGTGATCCTTGATCGCGCGGGCGCTGTCTCGAAGGGCGTCGAACTCGGGAAGCCGGGCGACCGCGGCCGCCCGTCGGCCGACGAAATTGCGTGAAAAGCCGAGCGCGCCTTGCAGGCGCGCGTCCGTCAGCGCTTCATGCGCGTTCTCCTTGAAATGCGCGGAAGTCGCGACCTCGTTCATTGGCGCGGCCCCTTCTGGCTTTCGCCGATCGCCGGTCCGTCGGCCATGCCGGCGAGAATCTCGGCCACGTGGCGCGCTTTGACGGCTGAGCCCTCGCGCTGGAGCTTGCCTACCATGTTCAAGAGGCAGCCGAGATCGCCGGCCAGCACGGTGTCGGCCTTGGCGCCGCGAATGTCGTCGGCTTTGCGAGCGACGATCGCGTTTGAGAGCTCGCCGTATTTGGCGGCGAACAGGCCGCCAAAGCCGCAGCAGGTCTCGGCTTGGTCGAGCTCGACCAGCGTCAGGCCCTCCACGCCGGCCAGGAGCCGCCGCGGCTGCGTCTTGACGCCGAGCTCCCGCAAGCCGGCGCAGGAATCGTGATAGGCGACCGTTCCGTCATAGCGCGCCGCGACCTTTTGGACGCCGAGCACGTCGACCAGGAAGCTGACGAGCTCATGCGACTTTTCGGCGAAGCGCTCGGCTCGCTCCGCGAGGTCGGGCTCGCCCGCGAACAGATCGGGATAATGCTTGACCAGCATGCCGCCGCACGAGCCGCTTGGCGCGACGACGTAGTCGCAGTCCTCGAACGCCTCGATCGCCTGAAGCGCGAGCGTTTTGGCGGTCGCGCGGTCGCCGGAGTTGTACGCCGGCTGGCCGCAGCAGGTCTGGCTCGGAACGATCACCTTGCAGCCGGCGTCCTCCAGCAGCTTGACCGCCGCGAACCCAACGCTCGGCCGGATGATGTCGACAAGGCAGGTGACGAAGAGCCCGACGCGGGGCTGTGAGGTCCGGGTCGGGCCCTCGGAGGCCGCGGTCGCGTTCATGTCGTTGGCATCCTTGGCCGTCTGGGCGCGGCGCTCTTGTCGCTCAGCCTTCGCCTCCTTAAGGTCGCATAATGGCCACGGATATCGCAACCCGCGTCTATAATCACACGTTTCACATCGATCCGGCGATCCGTACGCTGCTCGATACCGACTTCTATAAGCTTCTGATGCTCCAGATGATCTGGAAGATGCATCCGAAGCGCCAGGTGACTTTCCAGCTGATCAATCGGACGACTTCGGTGAGACTCGCCGATTTCGTCGACGAGCGCGCGCTCACCGACCAGCTCGATCACGCGCGCACGCTGCGGCTGGCCAAGAACGAGCTGATCTGGCTCGCCGGCAACACGTTCTACGGCACGCGGCAGATATTCGAGCCCGCCTTCATGGAATGGCTGAGCGGCTTCCGCCTGCCCGAATACGAGCTCACCCGGCGCGATGGGCAGTACGAGCTGCGCTTCGCCGGTCCGTGGACCGGGACAACGATGTGGGAAATCCCGGCGCTTGCGATCATCAATGAACTGAGGGCCCGCGCGGCTATGCGCTCCATGAGCCGGTTCGATCTCGATGTGCTCTACGCCCGAGCCAAAGCGAAGTTGTGGTCGAAGGTCGAGCGGCTGCGCATTCTCGAGCGCGAAGGGCCGGTCAGGGTGTCGGACTTCGGCACCCGCCGGCGCCACAGCTTTCTCTGGCACCGTTGGTGCGTCGAGGCGATGCAGGAGGGGCTCGGGGACAGTTTCATCGGCACCTCCAACGTCAAGCACGCCATGGACACCGGCCTCGAGGCGATCGGCACCAACGCCCACGAGCTGCCGATGGTCTATGCCGCGGTCGCCAACGACGACGAGGACTTGCTCGAAGCGCCCTACAAGGTGCTGAAGGACTGGGCGAAGATGTACGGCGGCAATCTCCTGGTCGTTCTGCCCGACTGCTTCGGCACCACCGCGTTCCTCCGCAATGCCCCAGACTGGGTGGCGGACTGGAAGGGCGCGCGGCCGGATTCGAAGCTGCCGATCGCCGGCGCGCGCGAGCTCATCGAGTGGTGGAAGCAGCGCGGCCGCGATCCGAGGGAAAAGCTGATCGTGCTCTCCGATGCGATGGATGTCGATTCGATCGAAGACTCGGTGCGCGCGCTGCGCGGGCAGGCCAACCTGTCGTTCGGCTGGGGCACCAACCTGACCAACGACTTTGTCGGCTGCGCGCCGGCGGGCGTCGACGGCCAGCTCAAGGCGATTTCGCTCGTCTGCAAGGTGGTGGAAGCGGACGGACGCCCTGCGGTCAAGCTCTCCGACAACCCGAACAAGGTGCTCGGACCGCCGGACGAGGTCGAGCGCTATCGGCGCATTTTCGGCCTTGCGGGCATGAAGGCGGCGCCTGTGATAGTCTAGCTGGCCGGCTCTGTCATACCCGCGGAAAGCGGGTATCCAGGCTTGCGGCTGCGGCGGGGCCCTGGATACCCGCCTTTCGCGGCAATGACAGGTTGTGTTTGACGGGGACGGCGACCATTCAATTTGATCGAAGCGGATGACCAGGGCCAAAACCAACCTATATTGAGTAGGCCATGTCCCACATCGCCTTTCCGCGCCTCGACCGGACGATCCTTTCGCGCCGCGGCGAGATCGTCGAGCGCTTGGCGGCGATCCTCCCGCCGGAATGCCTCATTGCCGACGAATCCGGCCGGCGGGCGTTCGAGACCGACGCGCTCACTGCCTACCGCCGCCTGCCGCTCGCGGTCGCGCTGCCGCGCTCGACCGAGGAGGTCGCNNGTCGTCATCGCGCTCACCAAGATGAGCCGCATCCTCGAGGTCAACCTCGCCGACCGCTATGCGCGGGTCGAGGCGGGCGTGACCAATCTCGCGATCTCCGAGGCGGTCGGGCCTGAAGGTTTCTTTTACGCGCCCGATCCGTCCTCCCAGCTCGCCTGCACGATCGGCGGCAACATCGCGATGAACTCGGGCGGCGCCCATTGCCTCAAATACGGCGTCACCACCAACAATCTCCTCGGCGTCCGCCTCGTCACCCTGGACGGCGAGATCCTCGATATCGGCGGCGAGGCGATGGACGCGCCGGGCTACGACCTCCTCGGTCTCGTGTGCGGCTCCGAGGGCCAGCTCGGCATCGTGACCGAGGCGATCGTGCGTCTCATTCCGCTCCCCGAGGGGGCGCGGCCGGTTCTGTTCGGCTTTGATTCGGTCGAGGATGCGAGCCAGTGCGTCGCGGCGATCATCGGCGCCGGCATCGTTCCGGTGGCGATGGAGTACATGGACAAACCGGCGATCCACATCTGCGAGAATTTCGCCCACGCCGGCTATCCGCTCGATGTCGAGGCGATGCTGATCATCGAGGTCGAGGGCTCGGACGCCGAGATAGGGGCGATGCTGGCCAGGATCGGCGCGATCGCCAAGGCGCATAACGTACGCACCGTGCGCGAGTCGATGTCGGCGATGGAAAGCGCCCAGATCTGGAAGGGCCGCAAGTCGGCGTTCGGGGCGACCGGCCGGGTCGCCGACTACATCTGCATGGACGGCACGGTGCCGACCAGCCGTCTGCCCGAAGCGCTCCAGCGCACCGGCGAGATTTGCGCCTCGTTCGGACTTCGGGTCGCCAATGTCTTTCACGCCGGCGACGGCAACATGCACCCGCTGATCCTCTATAACGTCAACGACGATGACGAGCGGGTCAAAGCCGAGGAAGCCGGCGCGGCCGTTCTCGAAATGTGCGTCGAGCTCGGCGGCTGCCTGACCGGCGAGCACGGCGTCGGCATCGAGAAGCGCGAGCTGATGGGGCGCCAGTTCAACGACGTCGAACTCGCGCAGCAGAAGCGGGTGCGCGCCGCATTCGACCCCGAAGGGCGGCTCAATCCGGCCAAGGTGTTTCCGCTCGGCGAGCGGGCGGCATGACCGAAGCGCTCAAGCCCGAGCGCGAGGCCGACGTGGTCGAAGCGGTTCTAGCGGCGCGGCTCGGCGGGACGAAGCTCGACATCGTCGGCGGCGGCGCGATGGCGGGCCTCGGGCGGCCGCGCGCGGAAAGGCGCCAGCTGTCGAGCGCGGCAATGTCGGGAATTATTTTCTATGCGCCGGCCGAAATGACGCTCTCCGCGAGGGCCGGCACGACAGTCGCGGCGATCGAGGCGGCGATCGCCGAGCACGGCCAGATGCTGCCGTTCGAGCCGATGCGCCCGCGAGCGCTCTGGGGCTCAGACGCCGAGCCGACGCTCGGCGGCATGGTCGCGACCAACCTCGCGGGCCCTCGCCGGCCGAGCGTCGGAGCGGTGCGCGACGGCGTCCTCGGCCTCAAGCTCGTCAACGGCCTGGCCCAAACGATCCGCTGCGGCGGGCGGGTGATGAAGAACGTCACCGGCCTCGATCTAACCAAGCTCAATTGCGGCGCGCACGGCACGCTCGGCGTTTTGACCGAAGCGACAATCAAGCTTGCGCCCAAGCCGGAGGCCGAAACCACGCTGGTCATGCCGGACCTTGGCGAGTCAAAGGCGGTCGAAGCCATGACCCGCGCGCTGGGCTCGCCGTTCGGCGTCAGCGGCGCGGCCTGGTTCGCCTCGGGCATGGGGCGGGCATTTTCGCGCACCTTGCTGCGCCTCGAAGGCTTCGCCGACTCGGTCGACGATCGCGCCGGCCGGCTTGCGTCGATGGTCGGCGACTTCGGCCAGGTCAACAGGGTGACGGGAGAAGAATCCGCCGCGCTCTGGCGCTCGGTCCGCGACGCCGAATTCATCGCCGAGCCGAGCGATCGCGCGGTCTGGCGGGTAAGTCTCGCTCCCTCGCGGGCGGCGGCGTTCGCCGTCGGCCTCGGCGAAACCGCGCTCGCCCATTTCTTTGACTGGGGCGGCGGCCTCGTCTGGGTCGCGACCCTGGCTAGCGAAACCGCGGCGTCTGCGGTTCGCCGCGCCGCCGCGTCGGCCAAAGGCCACGCGACGCTGATGCGCGCGCCGGATTCGCTGCGCGCGGCGGTCGAGGTGTTCGAGCCGCCGTCCGCCTTGGGCTTGAGGCTGAGCCGCGGCCTCAAGCAAAGCTTCGATCCTGACGGCGTGTTGAATTTCGGCCGCATGTACGACGGCGTTTGAGGCGAGCCCGTGCAGACCCAATTCGCCCCCGAAGCGCTCGCCGATCCGCACATTCGCGAACTCGAAGGCATCCTGCGCTCGTGCGTGCATTGCGGCCTCTGCACAGCGACCTGCCCGACCTATGTCACCCTCGGCGACGAGCGCGACAGCCCGCGCGGCCGCATCTACCTCATCAAGGACCTGCTCGAGACCGGCCGCAAGATCGAGGCCGAGGATGTCGCCCCGATCGACCATTGCCTGAGCTGCAATTCCTGCATGACGACCTGCCCCTCGGGCGTCGATTACCGCCGGCTGGTCGATCATGCGCGGGTCAAGATCGAGGAGACCTATCGCCGCCCGCTCGCCGATCGCCTCATGCGCACGGCGCTGGTCCGGCTTATCGCCTCGCGACGGGGCTTCCGCCTCGCGCTCAGGCTTGCCGCCGTTGGACGCCTCCTCAAGCCGGCGCTGAGCCGCATGCCCGGGATCGGGCCGAAGCTCGACGCGATGCTGGCGCTCGCCCCGGCGTCGCTTCCCCCGCTGGGGCCGGCCGAGAAGCCCGGCGTCTACCCGGCGGCCGGCGCCGCCGGCCCGCGCCGCCGCATGGCGCTGCTCGGCGGTTGCGCTGAGGCTGTTCTCGCCCCGCAGATCCCCGAAGCGGCCATCCGCCTCCTGAACCGAGCCGGGGTCGACGTCGTGATCCCGAACGGCGAAGGCTGCTGCGGCTCGCTCGCCCATCATATGGGCGAGGAGGAGCGGGCGCTCGCCCAGGCGCGC
>PLUH01000338.1:0-17462 GCA_003164825.1 Hyphomicrobiales bacterium | reverse complement strand
GCGGGCGCGCTCGACCTCGAGTTCAAGGCTCCGCGCCGGCTTGCCGTCGCCTATCACGCCGCCTGCTCACTCCAGCACGGGCAGAAGATCGTCGACGCGCCGAAGACGCTGCTCAGGCGCGCCGGGTTCGACGTCCGCTCGATCCCCGAAGCGCACCTGTGCTGCGGCTCGGCCGGGACCTACAACATCCTGCAACCAGAAATCGCCAAGGCCCTGCGCGACCGCAAGGTCGCCAACATCGCCCGGGTCAAGCCCGACGTGATCGCTGCTGGCAACATCGGCTGCCTGACCCAGATCGGCTCGGCGACCACAACGCCGGTCGTGCACACCGTCGAGCTCCTCGACTGGGCGAGCGGCGGCCCGGCGCCTGCGGGCCTGGTTTGAGGGGGCTGGAGAGTGACGAAGTGACCTTCCAAGGCTTCGGCCCCGAGGCGCTGCCATTCTTCAAGGCGCTCAAGTTCCATCAGAGCCGGGAGTGGTTCGAGGCGAACCGCGCCACTTACGAGAGCGCCGTGAAGGGGCCGATGGGAGACTTGGTCGAGGATGTCGCCGAGCGGCTCAGACATGCGAAAATCCCGATCAAGGGCGACCGCAAGTCGTCCGCGTTCCGCATCCACCGCGACGTGCGTTTCTCCCTGAACAAGGACCCTTACAAGACCAACGCCGGCGTTGCGCTGACCCGGTCTGGGAGGAAAGGCGATCCCGGCGTCCTCTACTTCCACCTGTCGCCCGAAGAGTGCTTCTTCGCCGCCGGCTTCTACCTGCCCGATCCTGCTGAGCGCGGCCGGCTGAGGGCCGCCGCGGCCCGTGCGCCCAAGGCGTTCAAGGCGATGACGGCGAAGCTCGCGAAGACCGGCCTCGGGTTGTCGGACGAGGATTCGCTCAAGCGCGCCCCGCGCGGCTTCGAGGCCGTCGACGATGCCGAGATCGCCGCGGCAATCCGCCTCAAGAGCCTGATCTGCCTTAAGCCCGTCACAGCGAGTGCGATCGCCTCGCCGGCGCTGGCCGACGACTTCTGCGCCTTCGCGCGCGATGCGCTGCCGCTGCTCGCATGGGGCTGGGACGCGCTCGCCGATTCGCGCTGAGCTCCATAACGAAGGCTGAAAGCAAAGCGACGCGGCATTCCGTCGCTCTCGAGGGAGGCTTGATCTGGCGTGTTTGACTCCTGGCGCCCGACTCTTGTTAGAAGTCCCCGCCATGGGCAAGCAGTTCCCGAGCCTCGACGCCAGCCATCGCGACTTCGTCCGCCGGCAGCGCATTTTCTTCGCCGCCTCCGCGGCGCCGGGCGCGCGCGTCAACGTATCGCCGCGCGGGACGGACGCGTTCGCGGTCATCGACGAGCGCACCGTCGCCTATCTTGACCGCACCGGCAGCGGCAACGAGACCGCCGCCCATCTCAAGGCGGACGGCCGGCTCACCATCATGTTCTGCGCCTTCGACGGACCGCCGAACATCATGAGGCTCTACGGCCGCGGCGAAGCGCTGCGCCGCGGCTCCCGGACTTACGCCGAATTGCTAGAGAGCGCCTTTGGCGGCGTCGAGCCGGCCGGGGCGCGCCAGATCGTCCGCCTCCATGTCGAGCTGGTGCAGACGTCCTGCGGCTATGGAACGCCGCTCTTCGACTATCGCGGCGAACGCCCCTCGCTCGACAATTGGTCGCGGGCCAAGGGCGAGGAGGGNNGACCTTCTGCCCATGCACACCGGTATTGGCGATGACGCCTCCGGGCGCCACGAGGTCCTCGCAGAGAACGAAGGTCGCGGGCACGCCTACAGCTTCGATGGCGCCTCGTCTCGGTCGTCCAGGACCAAGAAGATCATGCGGCGGCGCCGTCTCGACTTGATTTGAATCAAGCGCATTGACAGGCGCCAGCGATCTGAATGTCAGCCTCTTACGCCAGTACCGGAGCTCGTAATCGAGAGGCGTCATCATTCATGGCCTGCCGACGGGACTGTTCGATGAGGTGCAGGACGCGCTCCGCCGCGCTGACCGTCGTTTTCGGGTGGCGCTCGCCGTCAGGGGGCGTATGTGTCATTCGCCGGCGAACAGCGGAACGCGTTCGGCCGCGACACGACGTCAGGACTAGACCATGCTCGACACGCCAAACCCAGCGACCGCGACAATCGCGGATTACGCCACCGTCAAGCGCGCGATCGAGTTCATCTCCAAACGCTATCGCGACCAGCCGTCGATCGAGGCGATCGCGGGCCATGTCGGCCTCTCGGCCTCCCATTTCCAGCACGTGTTCAAGCGCTGGGCCGGGCTGACGCCGAAGGCGTTCCTCCAGGCGATCACCATCGAGCGGGCGCGCGAGCTTTTGCGCGATTCGGCGAGCGTGCTCGACGCCGCTTACGCCGTCGGCCTCTCCGGCCCGAGCCGGCTCCACGACCTATTCGTCGCCCACGAGGCGCTGACGCCGGGGGACTACCGGCGCGACGATCTCATTCTTCGCTACGGCTTCCACCCTTCGCCGTTCGGCGAGGCGATCGTCGTCGCGGCGCCGCGCGGCATGGCCGGCCTCGGCTTCGTTGACGAGGGGAATCGCGAGCACGCGCTGGCCGACATGGCGCGCCGCTGGCCGCGCGCCGGATTGGTCGAAGACAAGGGCGCGACCGCGCCCTACGCGCGCCGCGCCTTCGATCCGACTTTATGGCGGCCCGACGCGCCGCTGCGGGTCGTCATGATCGGCACGGATTTCGAGCTGCGGGTGTGGGAGACGTTGCTCAGCGTGCCGATGGGACGCGCGACCACCTATTCGGACATCGCCCGCAAGATCGGCCGGCCGAAGGCGGCGCGCGCCGTCGGNNGTCGTCCCCTGTCATCGCGTGCTCGGGCGCTCGGGCGCGCTCACCGGCTACCATTGGGGCCTCGCGCGCAAGCAGGCGATCATCGGCTGGGAGGCGGGGAGGACCGCCGCGGCTTGATCGCGCGCGAAGTCATTTCGGCGCCGGATCCGGCGGCGGGACCGCCGGGTAGGGAATGCGCAAGCCCGCTTCGCGCATCCGGCGCAGGACGTCGAAATTGATGTCGCTGCGGGTCCGCTCGCCGAGCTCGATGTCGTCGACGAAGCAGATGAGATTGAACTTGAGCGCCCAGTCGGCGAATTCGGCGAACAGCACGGTCGGCGCGGGAATCTTGAGCACCTGGTCCTGCGCCTTGGCGGCGGCGATCAGCATGTCGCGCACTTGTTCGACATCGCTCTCATAGGCGACGTTGACCGCCACGATGATCCGTCCCACCCGGTCGTTGCGGACCCAGTTCTTGACCACGCCGCTGACCAGATTCGAGTTCGGCACGATCAGGGTGCCGCGGTCGAAGGTCTCGATCTCGGTCGCGCGGGCGTTTATGGCGCGCACGAATCCCTGCTCGCTTCCCACCACCACCCAGTCGCCGACGCGGATGCCGCGCTCCCACAACAGGATGAGGCCGGAGACGAAATTGTTGGCGATCGTCTGCAGGCCGAATCCGATGCCGACCGACAGGCCGCCGGCGACGAGCGCGAGCTTCTCGACGTCGAGGCCGATTTGCCCGCCCGCCAGCAGCACGGCGACGATCGCGCCGGCATAGCCGAAAATCGTCCTGACCGAGTTCCTGACCCCGGCGTCGAGGCGGGTCTGGGGCAGGAACCGGGAGCCCAGCCAATCCTGGATCATCCGGGTGACGAACAGCACGACCGCGAACACCAGCGCGGCCCCGATCATCGACGACAGCGACAGGGTGACGCCGCCGAACGCGAAGCCGAAATAGGCCGCTCGGAGCGCGCCGAACATGTCCTGCGACTGCACGCCCCACGGTTCGAGCACCGCGGCGATCGCGATCATCAGCGCCACGAGCCGCGCGACGCCTTGCAGGATGACGACCGTCTGGGCGAGCACGTTGCGGCGCAGCCCGACCATCGCCAGGAGCCCCGCCCCGACCGGCGCCTCCGGCTTGAGCAGCGCCTCGGTCCCGTCCTGGACGATGCAGTCGACGAGATAGAGCAGGCTGCCCAGGGCGGTGAGGTAGATCGTCTGATTGATGAGGAAGGTGGCGAAGGCGATGTAGCCGGTCAGCGCGGCGGCGAAAATGACGAACCCGAGCGCCCAGCCGAGGGTTCTCGCCGGCGCCCAGTGGTCGGTTTGCGGCGGCCCCGCGGCGCGGGCCGACTGGGCGGCGAATTGGCGCAAGGCATATGCGATCGTGAGTGAAACGAGGATCGCGCCCACGCCCCGCCCGGCGACCGCGATATTGAGCGAGGCGACGGCGTCGGCCGCGGGCTCGATCAGCCGCTCAGCGGCCCAGATCGCCGCGATCGCCATCGCTGCGCGATAGACAATCGAAGCCGAGCGGTCGCTCATCGGCACGAGGCGCCAGGCCGCGAGACCGGGGGCGAGCATGCCGCGTGCAAGCGCGTTGACCGCGATCAAGGCCCGTGCGGCGTCAAGCGCCGCCTCGATGAGGCCCTGGACGCTCGGATCGGAAAGGTCGAAGGCGTCGAGCGCGCTCGCCAGCAGGCCAAGGGCGGCGAGCGGCAGCGCCGCCAGGATGAAGAAGATCCACGCGGCGGCGAGCGCGCGGCGGAGCCGGCTTGGGGCGCCCGCGGCGGGATCGCGATAGACGACCCGGCGAGTGAGCCACGCAAGCGGCGCGACGGCCAGCGCGAGCGCGAGCGCGGCCGCCGCAATGCCGATTTTCGCCGCCGTCGACAGCCGCTCGCCGACCGCGTCGAGCCAGTTGCCGATCAGGCTCCGCATCACCTCGGCGTCGATCGGAACTTCCCGCCAGACGGCGGCCCAGAGCTGCGGATCGAGGACGCTCGACGACCTGGCGAACGTATGGCGCGCGAACAATTGGCGCCGCGCCGCGCTGATGCGGGTCGAGANNTCGGTCGTGGGCGCGGTCTCGCCCGATTTGGGCGTGAGCTCCGCCAGGCGCTTCGTCGACGCCGCGAGCCGCGGCGTGAGATCCGCGACCACCCCCTGAAGAGCGAGGCCGAGCGCATCGTTCTGGGCTTTCAGGGTCTGGAGATCGGCGTCGGCGAGATTCTTGTCCTTGAGCGCCGCCTCGGTGGCGGCGAGCGCCGCGCGCGTCTGGTCGAGATCGAGCGGGTGCGCGTCCTGCGCCCAAGCCCGCCCGAGCGCCATGAGGACGAAGGCGAGAACGGCCCAGTGCAACAGGCGCAATGCGGACTCAGGCTTCATCGCAGGCCATCCGACCATGGCCGGGCCTCGCCGGCAACTTGCCCCCTCCACCACGCCTTTGGCGTGGTCCCCTCGCTCCCCCGCTCCGCGTGGGAGGATAGGCGCCGGCGCCATCCTCCCCTGCGCTTCAGCGCGGTGGAGGGGGACCGCGCGCAGCGCGGTGGAGAGGGCGAAGCTACCCCTCCCGCGCCAACTCCGCATTCACTTTGCCTCGGGAAAAGGGCTGCGCGCTTGAAGCGGCTTTGTTAAAGGGGGCGCTCACGACCATGAGGGCCATCCGGTGACCCCGACCGTTGAAGCGCCGACCTTTGCCGATCCCGTGAGCCAGGCGCCGCGCAGCGCCGGCGAGCGCGCGCTCGATCATTTTCTCGCCGCCGGGTTCGAGCGGACCGAACCGCCGATCCTGCATCCGGCGGCTATCTTCCTCGACATGTCGGGCGAGGAGGTCCGCCGCCGCCTGTTCCTCACCGCCGGCGCCGCGGGCGAGGAGCTGTGCCTGAGGCCGGAATATACGATTCCCGTCTGCCGCGCCTATCTCAATTCGGACAGGGCCGGCGCCATCGCTGAATATTCCTATCTCGGCCCGGTGTTCCGCGCTCGGGCGGGCCAGGACGGCGAGCAGACGCAGACCGGGCTCGAGAGCTTCGGCCGCAAGGACGCCGAGGCGGCAGACGCCGAAGTGTTCGCGCTGAGCCTTGAGGCGGCGACGGCGGCGGGGGGCGGCGTGCTCGCCGCGCGGGTCGGCGACGCGGGCCTCTTCGACGGCGTGCTTGAATCGCTTGAAATTCCCGACGTGTGGCGCCGCCGCCTCCGCCGCGGCGTCGCCCGCGGGCGCGGCCTCGACGCCATCTTCAGCCGGCCGAGCCAGGGCGCGCTGGCGCAAGCAGGCGTGCTGGCGGCGCTCGAAAGCGCCGACCACGCCGGCGCCAAGGCGCTGGTCGAGGATCTTTTGGCGATCGCCGGCATCGAGACGGTCGGCGGGCGCAGCGCCGGCGAGATCGCCGACCGGTTTCTCGAGCAGGCTTCGCTGAGGTCGGGCGAGCCGATCGCAGCCGAGAAGCGCGCGGTGCTGGAAGCGTTCCTCGCCATTTCCGGCGATCCCGACGAGGCGGCGATCGCGCTTCGGCGCTTGGCCCAATCCGCCAGGCTCGACCTCGCCGCGGCGCTTGACGCCTTCGAGATGCGCAACGGCTTCATCGCCGCCCGGGGGGCGAGAATCGAGAATATCCGCTTCAGCGCCGCCTTTGTGCGCGACTTCGACTATTACACCGGCTTCGTGTTCGAGGCGCACGATCCCGCGACTCCGGGCGCGAAGACCGCGCTCGCCGGCGGGCGCTACGACGGACTCGCGCGGCGGCTCGGCGCGGGCGCGGACATTCCCGCCGTCGGCGCCGCGATCACCCTCGACCGGCTCGCCAACAGCGGAGAGCGCTAGACCATGACGCGCGCAGCCAGAAACCGTCGTCGCGAGGAGCGGAGCGACGCGGCGATCCAGAGCCCGCAAGGAGCCCTTCGATCTCTGGATTGCTTCGCCATAGCCCGTCCGGAAGGACGGGCGTCTTTCGACGCCCTATCGCTCGCAATGACGGTTGCGTCGCCGACCAAAACGGGGGAGCGCTGATGGGGGCCTATCCCGGCAACGGCGCGGAAGCGCCGTTCGTCCTCGCCATCCCCTCCAAGGGGCGACTGCAGGAGGCTGCCGCGGCGTTCTTCGCCCGCGCCGGCCTCGAGCTCACCCAGGGGCGCGGCGCCCGCGACTATCGCGGCGCGATCGCCGGCCTGCCTGGAGTCGAGGTCGCCTATGTCTCGTCGGCCGAGATCGTCGGCCAGCTTGCCGCCGGCCAAGCCCATTTCGGCGTCGCCGGCGAGGATCTGGTGCGCGAGAAGGTTCCCGACGTCGAGACGCGGCTCGAGCTTTTGAGCCCGCTCGGGTTCGGCCACGCCAATGTGGTGGTCGCCGCGCCGAGAGCGTGGATCGACGTGCGCTCGATGGCCGACCTCGACGACGTCGCCTCGGCCTATCGCGCCAAGCGCGGCGAGCGGATGCGGGTGGCGACCAAATACGTCAACCTGACCCGCCGCTTCTTCGCCGAGCACGGCGTCGCCGACTACCGCATCGTCGAGAGCCTTGGCGCGACCGAGGGCGCGCCGGCCTCGGGCTCAGCCGAGCTGATCGTCGACATCACCACGACCGGCGCGACGCTCGCCGCCAACGCGCTGAAACCGCTCGACGACGGAACGATCCTGCGCTCGCAGGCGACGCTCATCGCGTCCCTGACCGCGCCCTGGGGCGCCAAGGCGAGAAGCGCCGCGCGCGACATTCTCGCCCGCATCGCCGCGAGCGAGGAGGCGCTGAAATCGCGCGAGGTCCGCGCCCGCCTGCCGAGCCCGGCCCATCTCATTGTGGAGACGGCCCTCGACCGCTTCGGCGCCGTCTCCGCGACCGGCGAGGACGTCGATCCGCACGGCTTCGTCGCGCTCCACTGCGCCCGCGGCAAGGTCGCCGAGCTGGCCGGCTGGCTCCTGGAGAAAGGCGCCGAGCGGGTCAGCGTCGCCGCGCTCGAACAGGCCTTCAGCGCCCGCAACGCCCTCTATGAAGCGCTGGAGCAGCGGATCGGGGCGGGGCACGGGTGAGGCGCTTTCCACTATTCGAGAGAGGGTGACCCATCGGCAGGAGGAGAGCGCAGAATTCCTAAAGATGCGAATTGCGACGGCTTCCGTCAGGTCCTTCTCCCACCGTGAATGATGCTTCTACCGGACTGAAACTGCGCTACATTCATCGGATATCCCGTCTCCCTGCCGACAATTTTCGAAACAATCGCTTGACAAAACTCGTATAGCGGCCACATGCTTTGCATGCGCCAGAAATCATGGCGTAGCTCCACGCGGGTGCAACCGGCTCAACGTCGGCCTAACCCCAAGCGAACGTTCGATTCGGGAGGTGCAAACCGAACGAATTTGTCATCTTGCCGAAATCCCTTAGACTGGTCTGCAGGCCCTCAAGGGTTGGGTAAGCCGGCATAAGACGTGGTTGAGGAACATTCCTCTTAAAGCAGCACACCTTGGATTAAGCAGGGCGACAATCCTTTGTCGCCCTTGCTTTTTCTAATAAATTGCCCGTTCGGTCACCGAATGTAGTCGTTTGGGAAGACATTCAAATGCGGCTTGCCGACGTAGGAGCGAGCTATTATTTCATGGCAGTTCGTAAAATTTCCTGAGTACGGTCCCTTTCCGCGACGGCAGTCGTAGTGGAAGCCACCTGGATAGAATCCTCCCACTCTAAATCTAGCGTTGAGCAAGCATCTAAGTTTATGTTCACCAAGTTTTTCCAACTCTGGGGCCTGCCCATGAAATTCGTTACGAGGAGGAGTTTTAAATTCAACATTATAGTCGTTCTCAAAGATAAAGCCCTTTCCGTCTCGCCGACGATCAAAATATTTAAGGAATTCATCGCTGACATTTTCGGCTGTCTTCGCCGGGGTGGCAGATTCAAAGAGCGCCTTGCCTAATTCATTCAAAGTATCATTGAGTTTTGCCGAATTAAAGTGAGCGCGTGGCAACAGGAGAGGTGTACGTCTGACTTGAGATGAGTAATAAACACCAAGATCGCTAACCTTTGAATTCAACTTTTCTGCTATTGGGAGTAATTTATCTGCGAGATCGTTGGACGACTTCTTTAAGGCCTCGCCTTTCTCGAACAGATTGTAATCGACACGAACACAAACACACACCGCAAATGAACAAAAATGTGCGGTGACTTGCGCAAAATCATTTTCCAATTGGCCCGTTCTGATTGGAACAACGACGCCTACGCCCGACGGGACCGCACCGGGTCGGCCCTCCAAGTACCTAGCAAGTGTGTCCATTAAATCCGAACAATACTCAAGTGTAATCGCATACCGCCCACCCAATTCCCGGAGCGGAAGGCCTGTAAATGTAAGTCCTCTACTGATTGCGCGGGTCACAACCTTGTCGTAATATTGTTGAGGTATACCAGCAAATAAAATCATTGGTCACAATTTCTTAAGCAATTTGAAGACAATATCCAGAGGAATAACAATCCGACGCAAATCATCTTGGTCTAACGATTCAAAAGATAGTGATGTTTTTTTAGACTCTCGACCAGACGACTCAGAATCTCTAAGTTCAAACGGAGACAATTCGATACCGTTAGATTTTGCCCACTTCTCTATTGTGTTTGTGATCATCAGGATATTCGGTATATCTTCTGGGTTTAGATTAGCGATGTATTCTGTATCTAGGAGTATGGCGTTTGCTGGCGGAACCTCGGCATGCGGCTGGTCAACAAAATGATCGGGAGTAAGCCATCGTTTGTGGTCTGGTTCTAGCGCCTTTATGAACGCTGCCCAAAACCAAGGCTTAAATCGCACCCTACTGGGTGAATTGTTCTCGGATGATATTGGTGCTTCAATTTTTCTTGTGAACAAGTTTTGCGGATCCGCAGCATCCGCGATAGCCTTTGGTAACGCAGCCCAGACCGCAGAGTGAAAGGGATTCTGAACCAACGCGAGACGATCGGCGCCGTCGTACCTGAGGGCGAGCATTAGGGGTCGACCTGCAAGCACCTGATCAATTTCTACGCCCTGTGACCGAAGAAATGAAGGAATCTGAGACAAGAGAAGGAGTTTTCTTTGATTGTTCCACCTCGTCTGCGCCTCCATCTCTAGGGTAGAGATCCAATCCGCCAAACTGTCCCTCCTGGGCAATGGATGTTGTAACACTATCACATTGAACATGAAAAGAAATCTTAGAGCGCCACATTTTTGCGAGCAGGGTCACTGCACGATTTTCCGAAACAAGCGTTCGGCACCCGCAACGCTATCTATCTATCTGGCGCTGACGCAGTGGATCGGCGGNNACAGGGAGCTTTTTTCTAAAAAAGGGCGCGCCGCGTAATTCGCGCCCGCCGACGTCAAGCCCATTCACCCGAGCTTGACGATCCGCATTCCCTCGACTTCCTTCACCACCGGATGGCCCTTCCAGCGTTCGATGTCGTGCAGGATGACGAGCTTGCCGAGGTCGCCGCCGAGTTCNNTCGTTCATTCGGTCGATCGTCTTGAGCTGCTCCCAGACGCTGCCGACGGCGTTGTTGAGCGGCGCATAGACGCCGTCGTTGTTGTGCCCGGTGAACTGGCGGCGGGAATAGACGCAGTCGCCGGAGATGACGCGGCGGCCCGCGGCCGTTTCGATCACGACGAACTGCTGTCCAATCGTGTGCCCGCTGCCGAGGCGGACATGGACGCCGGGCAGGAGGTTGTCCTTGTCGCCGTCGACGAGCGTTACCCGATGCTGGAACGAGGCGTCGAGCGCCGTGCGGATGTTGTCAGGGTCGACGATCATCGTAAGATGAGCAAAGCGCCGCGGCAGCGCGAACATCTCGTACCAGGAGAGAAGCTCGCTCTTCTGGATATAGATATGGGCGTGAGCGAATTCGGCGATCGAGCCCATATGGTCGAAATGGGCATGGGTGAGGACGATGTCGGTGATGTCGTCGGCGCGAAGGTTCATTTCGGCGAGCAGCCTGAGCGGCGAGATCCAGGTCGGGATGCCGAACTTGCGCGAAAAGCCGGTGGGTGTCTCCTCCTGCATGAAGCCGGTGTCGATCAGCAGGTTGCGCTTTCCCTGCTGCGCCAGGATGAACGAAAAGGGCAGGTCTATGACGCCCTCCTTGTACATTCCGCTGATGAGATCGACCCACGGCTGATTTTTGGAGCGCGCGTACTCCATCACGTAGAGGTCCCAATTCCGCGCTTCCGTCATGCCTCAATTCCTCAGGTTTCGGCCAGCATGCGGCCGAGGCTCGAGAGGCCGACCGCGACGATCAGAATCGCGCCCTGGAACATATATTGCGAAAAGGTCGGCGCGCCGAAAATGTTGAGGCCGTTGAAGCCGAAGGCGATGATCAGCGCGCCGACGAATGTCCCGAAGACATGGAATTCGCCGTCGCGCAAGGTCGCCGAGCCGAGGAAGACCGCGGCGAAAGCGCTGAGGAGATAGGAATCGGCCGCGCTGGCGGTTCCGCTGCCGAGGCGCGATGCGAGCAGGATCCCGGTTAGGGCCGCGCAGACGCCGGAAATGACAAAGCCGATGATCTTGATGCGGTCGACATTTATGCCGGCGAGCCGCGCCGCCGAGGGATTGCCGCCAACGGCCTGGATCTCCTGGCCGATCGAGGTGCGTTCGACCAGAGCCCAGAGCGCGCCGAGGACGAGCGCCATCACAATGATCGGGTTCGGGACGCCGAACAGCCAGCGGCCGAGCGCGAGGTCGAGAAATTCGTCCGGCACCCCGGCCGCGATCGGAACGCCGGCGGAATAGGCGAAGGAGAGCCCGACAATGATGGTCCCGACGCCTAGAGTCGCGATCACCGAATTGACGCGCAATTTCGTCACGATGAGGCCGTTGACGATTCCGATAACCGCGCCGAGCATGAGCACGACCACGATCGCGAGCGGCACGGGAAGCTTCGTCTGAACGATGAGCCCGGTCACCAGCACGCCATGCAGGCTCGCGGCATAGCCGATCGAGAGATCGAGCTCGCCGACGATCACGGCGAGCGTGAGGCCCCCGGCGATGATCATCGCGAGCGACGTCTGGTTTAGGACGTTGACGAAATTGTTGACGGTCGGAAACGCGTCCGGCGATAGGATGGAAAAGGCCGCGATCATCGCCGCAAGCCCGATCACCGTACCGTAGCGGGCGAAGACCCCGAGAGCCGCCTTCGCCGAAGGCGAGAGCTGGCGCGCGGACAAGGTGATGTCGCTCATGCGTGGATCCGTTCCTGGGCGTCGGCGTAACTCGCCGCGATGATCCCGTGCCGGGTTATCGCCTCCCCGCTCAAGTCGCGGACGATGCGTCCCCCCGCCATGACCAGCACGCGGTCGCAGAGATCAGGCAATTCCTCCGGCTCCGAGGATATCACGAGCACCGCCATTCCGCCCTGCGCGAGGTTGCGCAACAGGCGGTGAATCTCGCCGCGCGCCCCGATGTCGACCCCGCGCGTCGGCTCGTCGAGGATCAGAACCTTCGGCTTCACGCCGAGCCAGCGGCCGATCAGGACCTTCTGCTGGTTTCCCCCGCTCAGCTTGCCAACCGGGGTTTCGATGTCCGGCGTCTTGATCGCGAGGTCGCGGACCATCGCCTGCGCGAGCGAGCGGCGCCGCCCTCCGACGATGAAGGGCAGCCAGGGACTGAAAACGAGCGAACCCAAATTGGCGAGGCCGACGTTGAACGCGACGCTCTTGGTCAGGACCAGCCCGTCGGCGCGCCGCTCCTCCGGAACGAAGCCGATCCCCGCCTTGACCGCGTCAGAGCAATCGCGCGGCTCAAAGGTCGCGCCTTCGAGGGTCATCGTCCCGCTCTCCGGCCGGTCGGCGCCGAAAACGAGCCGCGCAAGCTCGCTTCGGCCCGCTCCGACGAGGCCGCCGAGGCCGAGCACCTCGCCCCGGCGAAGATCGAAACTGACATCCCTGACCTTGGGCGCTCGGGTAAGGCCGCGAACCGAAAGCACCGTCTTCCCCGGCCCTGCCGACGCGCGGCCAACCACTCGCTCGGCCGTCTGCTCCCGTCCGATGATCGCCTCGACCAGGGCGCGTCTGTTCAAGGCGCCGCCTGCGAGCTCGGCGACCGAGCGGCCATCGCGGAACACGGAGACGCGCTGGCAAAGGTCGAGCACTTCATCGAGCCGGTGCGAGACGTAAAGCACCGCCACGCCTGACGCGCGCACGCCGCGAATGATTTCGAACAGCCGGTCGCTTTCCGCGACCGACAGCGCCGCCGTCGGTTCGTCCATCACGATGAGGCGCGACTTGCGGATGAGCGCCCGCGCTATGCTGATGAGCCAGTTCTCGGCGGTCGAAAGCCCCTTCACTTTCGCATCGAGCGGGGCCGCGACCCCGACGCGGCGGGCGACCGGGACCGCCTCCCGCGCCGTCGCTGTCCAGTCCACCCAGCCAAGCCGCGTGCGCTTCGGCAGGCCGAGCATGATGTTTTCGATCACCGTCATGTCGGGAACGAGGGCGAGTTCCTGGTGGATGAAGCTCAAACCCGCTTCGCCTGCGTGGTGCGGGGAGGCTGCGACGAACGGCCGCCCGTCCACCAGGATCTCGCCCGCGTCCGGCTTGAGGAGGCCGGCGAGGATGCGGATGAAGGTCGATTTGCCCGCGCCATTGGCGCCGACGAGCCCGTGAACCTCGCCCGGCAGAATGGACAGCGAAGCATCTTTCAGCGCCTGCGCGCCCCCGAAGGACTTTCGCAACCCCCTGGCCGCGATAAGCGGGGACAATTCCGGCGTCCCCACATCCTTCGAGAGAGCGTTCATTGCGCCTTTCGCGTTACTTCAGGGCGGCGGGGTGATCGGCGAGGAACTTGTCGATATTTTCCGACGACACCAGTACGGCCGGCACCTCGACGGCCTTCGGCGTCCAGCCCGCGCCCGCCTTCACGATCTCGGGGAGGAGCTTAATCATATTTGAGCCCTCCGTGTAGCTGTCCTGCCAGGCGGTCGCCGTCATCAGTCCCTTCTTGATGTCCTCGAGCGCCTGCGCGTTGCCGTTCACCCCATAGACCTTAACGTCATTGCGGTTCTGGCTCCTGAGCGCGCCGATCGCGCCGATCGAGGGGTCGTCCCAGCAGCCCCAGATCGCGAGGTTCTCCCGGCCCGCGGGATGCGAAGCGAGCCAGGCGTTGGCGTATTGCGCGCCGTCCTCGAAATAGCCGGGAATGCGGACCTCATTCTTGGTCGCCTTGATGTCGGGATGGGCTTTCAGCGCATTGTCGAGCTCGATCTCGCGGTTCCGGCAGACTTCGCCGGTATGGTAGGTAAGTTCCAGCAGCGAGCCCTTGCCGTCAATGTTCTTGATCAAGAGCTCGTTGACCGGGACCGTCATCGGGCCGCCCGAGCCGTTGGTCGCGGCGACCGAGCCTCCAAGCCCGCCGCCCCAGGTGACGACCGGGATGTTGGCGGCCTTCGCGGCCGCGAGGCCGGCCCCGATGGACGTATAGGGAAAGACCATGTCGACGATCGCGGCAGCTCCGCGCTGGACGAAATTCTGGATCGCGGCGTTGGCCTGATCGGCGTTGCCGGCCGCGTCCACCACCGAGACCTGCCAGCCAATGTCCTTCGCCGCGGACTGAGCGCCGGCGATGTAACGCGCGTTGTTGGCTTCGGTCGCGGAGATGGAGACGATGCCGACGAGCGGCTGGTCGGCGGCGAAAGCGGGGACCGCGGCCATGAGCGAGAGCGCCGCGGCGCCGAGGACGCAAGACAGGTTCATGTTTACCTCCCTGGTTCTGTCTGCTAACCGTTTCGCTATACTGCGCCAAGACCGGCTGGAGCAAGCGAAGGGTCCGGATAGCGTAAGCCTTCTTTCGCTCGGAATCAAAGGGTATTCAAGCAATGGGAGTAACGCCTGTGGAATCTTGTGGCTGGCGAAACGATTAGCTGACGGCAATGGCGACGATCAGGGATGTCGCCAGGGCGGCGGAAGTGTCGGTTGCGACCGTCTCGGCGGTCGTCAACGACTCCGCCTATGTGAGCCCCGCCTTGCGGGCGAGGGTGCTGGACGCCGTGCGGGAACTGGGCTTCGCCCCCTCGCAGGTCGCGCGCAACCTGCGCCGCGGCCGAAGCGACCTCGTGGCGATCGTCGTCGCCGACCTCGCCAACCCGTTCTACGGCCGCGTTGTCTGCGCGGCGGAAGCGGCGGTCGCCGGATGGGGTTATTCGCTCGTCGTCTGCAACAGCGACGAGAATCCCGACGCCGAAAAACGCATCCTCGCCCGCCTCAGGATGCTTCACTGCGAGGGCCTCATCCTCGTCCCGGTCAGCAACGCGCTTCCCGCCGCGGCGCGGGAGACGGAGGGCCGGCGCACGCCGATGGTGCTGTTCGGCCGCGCCTTCGACGACAACCGCCTGGATGCGGTGACGATCGACAATTTCGCCGCCGCGCAGCAGGCGACCAACTATCTGATCGACCTCGGTCACAGCCGCATCGGCGCGATCAACGGGCCGCTCCACGTCAGCACCGGACGCGCCCGGATGGAGGGCATGCAGGCCGCGCTCGCCGCCAAGGGGCTTGCGCTCGACAGCCGGTTCGTGCGTCCGGGCGAGTTTCGCGAGGACGTCGCCTATTCCGCCGCCCGCAGCCTGCTCGGCCAGCCGGACCGGCCGACCGCGCTTTATGTCGCCAACGGCCTCATGGCGCTTGGCGTCATGCGGGCGATTTCGGACCTCGGCCTCAGGTGCCCGGAGGATCTATCGGTCGCCTCGACCGACAACATTCCCGGCGTCCGCGGCCTTAAGCCGGTCCTCACCCGGACAGAGCATCCGATCGTCGACATGGTCAACGAAGCGGTCAGGCTGCTTGTCGACCGGATCAAGAACGCGCGCGACGAAGAAGGCCGCACCGTGGTCTTCCCCTCTTCCCTCGTCGTCGGCGACAGTTGCGCGCCCTGGAAGGCCGGCTGAGGGGGCTTGGCGGAATGATCGCCGGCGGGATCGTCCTCAGCGGGCGTCCGATGATCGAACAGCCGGCAGAGGTCGATGAAATGCTCCTGCGCCGTCGCCCTTTCGCCCCCGTCCCTCACGGGATCGTCACCACCAGCCGTCCCCGGGTCTCGCCCTTCACGATCCGCGCCCCGGCGTCGAACACCTGATCCAGCGCAATGGTCTCGGTCATCGCCGCAAGCTTGGCGCGGTCGAGGTCGGCGGCGAGCCGCCGCCACGCCTCGAGCCGGCGTGGGCCTGGGCAGTGGACGCTCTCGATCCCCAAGAGCGACACGCCGCGCAGGATGAACGGCGCGACCGTCGCCGGCAGGTCCATGCCCCCCGCGAGGCCGCAGGCCGCGACCGCGCCGCCGTAGCGGGTCTGCGCGAGAGCGTTGGCGAGCGTCGTCGAGCCGACGCTGTCGACCGCCGCCGCCCAGCGCTCCTTGCCGAGCGGCCTGCCTGGCGCGCTGAGCGTCGCCCGGTCGATCACCTCGGCCGCCCCAAGCGACTTGAGATAGCCGGTCTCGGCCAGCCGCCCGGTCGAGGCGACCACCGTCCAGCCCTTATCCGCGAGGAGCGAGATCGCCATCGAGCCGACGCCTCCGGCCGCCCCCGTCACCAGCGCCGCGCCTAAGGACGGCTCGAGGCCCGCCTGCTCGAGCGCGATCAGGGCCAGCATTGCGGTGAAGCCCGCGGTGCCGATCGCCATCGCCTCGGCGCGCGTCAAGCCCGCCGGCAGCTTGACCAGCCAGTCGCCGTTCACCCGCGCTCTTTCGGCGTAGCCGCCGAAATGGGTTTCGCCGAGGCCATGGCCGGTCAGGATCACCTCGTCGCCGGGAGCGAAGTCCGGCCGGCCCGACGTTTCGACAATGCCGGCGAAATCGACGCCGAGCACCATCGGAAAGCTGCGGATGATCGCCGATTTGCCGCTGAGCGCGAGCCCGTCCTTGTAGTTGACGGTCGAGTGGGTGACGCGGATCGTCACGTCGCCGTCCATGAGGTCCTTTTCCTCCATGTCGACGAACCGGACCGTTTGCCCGGCGTCGGTCTTGTCGGCTCGAACGGCGCGGAACGTCATGCCAAAGCCCTTGAGTTCGCCGATGGAGGGGCGAATCTATTGGCGAGATTTGCGGAGGCGGTCAACGCCGTCAGTCAGAGGAGCCATGTGCGGACGCTATGCGATCACGTCGCCGCCCGAGGCGGTGCGGGCGTTCTTCGGCTTCGCCGAGACGCCGAACTTTCCGCCGCGCTTCAACATCGCCCCGACCCAACCGATCCCGGTCGTCTTCGCCGAGCCGCGCAGCGCCGGCCGCAGAAGGCATTTTCAGTTGATGCGCTGGGGGTTCCTGCCGGGCTTCGCCAAGGATCCGCAAACCTTTCCGCTCCTCGTCAACGCCCGCGCCGAGACGCTGGCGATGAGGCCGAGCTTTCGCGCCGCGCTGACGCGGCGGCGTTGTCTCATCATCGCCGACGGCTTTTACCAATGGCGGCAGGGCGGCGCGCGCGGCGCGCCGAAGCGCCCCTATCTCGTCCGCCCAGTCGATCGCGGCCTCATGGGGTTCGCCGGCCTCTACGAGACCTATTGCGACCCGACCGGCGGGGAAATCGACACCGCCCTCATCATCACAACCGCGGCCAACGCGCTCATGAGCCAGTTGCACGGTCGCATGCCGGCGATCCTCGAGCGTGAGGACTTCGCCGCCTGGCTCGACGTCGACGGCGTCGACGCCCATGAGGCGGTCAGGCTCCTGCGGCCCGCGCCGGATTCGAAGCTCGA
>PLUH01000125.1 GCA_003164825.1 Hyphomicrobiales bacterium | reverse complement strand
CCGCCCTGAGCGGGCGTTGATCGTTGATCGATCCGCCGGCGGAACATCGCCAATGGTGGATTGCGATCATGCGGAGCGGCCACTCGGGATGGCGGGAGTGCGCAAATTGCGACCATTCGCGACACACGGCCAAATCGATCCTTGGACTTTGAGCGGTGCGACATTGGCCTGTACGCGATCAACCATGCTCAACCTGCTCCTGGGTCACCACCTCAAAGCGCACGAGGTTGGCGACGCCGAAAGCGGTCGACATGGCGACGTCGGCAGCGTCGCGGCCGCGTCCCATGACAATGCGGCCGATGCGGGGATGATTGTGACGCGCGTCTTTCGTGTACCAGCGCCCGGCCAGAAAGACCTCGAACCAGGCGCTGAAATCCATTGGATTAATGTCGATCGGAACGCCGATGTCGCCGAGATAGCCGGTGCAGTAGCGGGCAGGGATGTTCATGCAGCGGCAGAGTGCGATGGCGAGATGGGCGAAGTCCCGGCAGACGCCGACGCCTTCGTGCATGGAGTCGCCGGCGCAACGAGTTGGGCTCGCATCGGGATAACTGAACCGGATTTTGGCGTGAACGAAATCGCAGATCGCCTGCACACACAGGGCGCCGGACAGCTTTCCGAACTGGGACCAGGCGAAATCGGCGAGCTTGTCGCTATCGCAATAGCGGCTCGGGAGCAGGAACAGCAGCGTTTCGTCGGGAAGGTCGGCGATCGGCGTCGTCCGCACGTCGGGTGGTGTTTCGTCCGGCTCGCCCGAGTCCTGAATGACGAAGCGATTGGAGAACATGACGAGCCCCGACGGAACTTCGACGCGCGTGACCCGATTGCCGAAAAGATCGAGATAAGAACGCATCGGCAGAAAGGGATCCGAGACGATCCGGTCCGGGGTCAGCAGGTCGGCGTCCCGGGAAGGGTGGGTGCTAAGCTGGAGGATCATCGGCGTCGCCGCCGGACATTCAAACGCTACGTCGAACCCCGCTTCAATCAGCATGGAACCGCTCCCTCGAAGAGCCATGATCCCGACTATGCGCCGCCCTCGGCTTGGGGCGGCGCGGGCGGCGCCGGTTGGGAACGCTTCGCGCCGGTTTCGAGTTCCGGATCGCCGCGGAGACTAACGGGCGACTGGTGATTTCGGCGCGGCGCGCCAATCGTCGAGATGCGGTCGGTTGCGGAGCGGTCCAGATCGCCCTCAGGAGAATCGAACATGACGCTCACTTGCACCTCCATGCCGAGATGGTCCGACGGAAATCCGACATAGGTGCCGTGAAGCGGGATCGCGTGGCGAGGATCGGGGACAACTGCTACGGTGACAAGGTCGACGTTGCCGACGCTGCCGCTTGTAGGATCGAAATCAATCCATCCGGCNNTCCAAGGGGACCGCGAGATAACCCGACGCAAAACGCGCGGCGAAACCAATCGAGCGCGTCGCGTCGATCATCAGCATAGCGAAGTCGCGGCAGCTTCCATGGCCGAGCCGAAGCGTCTCTGTCGGCGGCTGGACTCCCTTTGCTTCCCGCCGCTTGTAAAGGAAGCCGTGATGGATGCCTCGTGACAACCGCGTGAGAAGCTCGAAAGCTCCGGTCGCCCCGCTTGGGAAGAGCAATTCCCGAGCCCACCGGCCAACCGCGTCGATCGGATCGAGTTGATGGCGTTCGAGATAAGGGGCGAGGTCCCGCAACTCATCGATGCTGTATTTGACGCGGGAAGGCCGTCCGGCGTCTTCGAGACCGAAGCCGTCACGGGGCGAATGCTCAACGCACACGACGCTCTCGAAACTCAGCTCATTTGACCGACGCGAAAACCGCGCGATCCCCACGTGATTGCCGAACGCATCCTGCATGAAGCGCAGGCTTCTCGGCTCCGGGCTAATCCGCAGGTCCGCTTGGATCACTCTTTGATCGTGGGAGTCGCGTGGATGGAGCATCATCCGGTGTTCGCCAAAGGCGACGGGTCGCCGGTAGCGATAGGTCGTGATATGTCGGATGGTGACNNTAGCCCAGCGAACTGGACGCCCTAGACTCTTCGGGTCGGAGACGTTCGAAGAGGGAATAAGCGGACGGTTGGGGCGATCGGACCCGAGGACACCCGGCGTTAAATTCGAGCCAGGATTGGCCGGGACGCCGCACGACGCGGGGAGGACGCGTCTGGGTCCGTCGCAATATATTGGCTTTCAGGAGAGGCGTGATTCGTCAACAACCGTATCGAGCAACTTTCTGCTTTTCCCACAGCATTCTTCCCGTCGTCGCGTGAAGGGTGCCATTCCGCCCTGACGCTCGACGCATGAGCGCGCACCTGAATCATTTTTTCTTGCGGCAATCGCCCCGAAGCGGTCGTAATCCACGCTGCGTTAACCAGGCGTTGCGAGGTTGATTGGACTCCGCTTCGAGAGGCCATCTACCTTGGAGACCGACCTCTATCCACCGATAAAGCGGCATCTCGAGGCGCTTGGCCTGGAGGTCAAGGGCGAGGTGTGCGGCTGCGATCTCGTCGCCCTTTCCGAGGGCTCACCCGAAATCGTCGTGATCGGCGAGATGAAGCAAAGCTTCACGCTCGAACTGGTGCTTCAGGCCGTTGATCGCACGTCCATCTGTGACGAGGTATGGCTCGCTGTCCGCGCCTCCAAGTGGGGGCGTGGCCGGGAGAACGACGCGCGCGTGAAGAAGCTCTGTCGATTCCTGGGGTTCGGCCTTCTCACCGTGACCGCCAACGGCCGGGTCGACGTGGTGGCGGAGCCAACGCCATGGAAGCCGAGGCGCGACGCCAAACGACGTTCGCGCATCGTCGAGGAGCATCGTCGCCGCAAGGGGGATCCCGTCGCAGGCGGTTCGACCCGGACGCCACAAATGACGGCCTATCGTCAGCAGGCGCTCGCCGTGGCCAGCGCGCTTGCCAGCACGTCGCGTCGTCCGCGCGACCTTCGGGTACTTGCTCCGGNNTATGGTTGGTTCGAGCGGATCGAACGTGGGCTTTACGGGCTGACATCGTCCGGTCGCGTCGCGCTAGTCAGATGGGCCGATCATGTTTCCGTCGAGGCGAGCGCCAGGTTTGGCGAAGGCCCCACTCCGGAGAGGATGATGTGAATCAGCGTGCCGATCGGCGCGCTGGGGCCGTCGACGAAAGCCACCGATGGGCAGTGCCCTATTGGGCGGCCAAGCGTTACCCTCCATAACCCCTACCAGACATGGGGGATCAACCGATAGCGCACATGCGCGGCGTATTCGTCATAGCCCACAAGCCCGGCGCGCACCGGTGAGCCTTTGCGCTCCTGAAGCAACCCCGGATCCTTCCGGGCCAAGTCGATACCCAAGGTGAAGCTGAGCGTGACCCATGAGGACGAGATAGGTCCAGGCGCCAAGCCAAGCGAAGGTTCCTGCCGCAATAAAGAGCAGGATACCCATGGCGCCGAACCAAACGAAGGTCTGAGTGATCAATCTGATGACCATGGCCATCTCGCGCGAGGACGATTGGCCTCTATTTTGGCCCTTAATTGACGGTACCCTACCACCGCTCGATGGTGGTATTGCGTCAATGACGGGCCTTGGAAAAGGAACTTCCGCTTGGTCGATCTGGCGCGTTCGCCGGCCGCTTCCAGAATGCCCGCTCCTGACGCTTCCTTCCCCTTGCGCCATTGCGCGCTTTCCGTCGCACAGCTGCCGTTGCTGAGCGCCGCTCGATTACGGGGAGTTCTCCCCGGACCGGGCTTTGCGGTTGCGCAGGCAACTTAGTTGCCCGAAGACTTAAGGCCGACGAGGTGGCCCAAAGCGGTTGTTCAGATGGCCCGCCTGGCGCAGCTCCTTGTTGCCGCCGTCTATTGCCTTGGCGTGCTCATCGTCACTTGGATAACCGCCGCTTCCAGCGTTCGCCTGGCTTTAGTTGATCGCCGAAGACATAGCGACCCATGATGGTTCGCTTTCGATTTGGACGCGAAACGTCGTCGACGCGCGTCTTCAGAGCTCCCAGGGAGTCCGTTTGCGTTGTGGATCGCTGTTCTTTGGCGGAAACAGTGGCTCGCCTGGCGTCAAGAGCGATCGGGATCTGGACTCTCCGTTTTGCCTTTGGGCGCGGCGCCGGACCGCCGGAGTTTCCGACGACCGGATTCGCCGTCAACGTCGGTATGCCTGACGAGCCGGCTGTCGAGTCACTCGCCGACATGCCGGTGGGTTGATTGGAGGCGACCGAAGCTCTTTCCGCCATCTGTGCCTTCCGGTCAGACGAGGCTTCCGAATTCCGAGGCGCCGTTGATGTTTGTTCCTTGTCCTTTCGCGCGCGCACCAACGGCGGTTTCCGGGCGCGAGATTTTGGATTCGACGATGCAGCGGACAATAACTCGTCTTGGAGCCGACCAACGGGCGGCTTGTCTGGGACGAGGCTCTCAAGGATTCGACGCTTTGGATACGATGCGGCTCCATCACTGGAGGGTGGATTTGACGTCTTGGCCTCGAATGTCGCGGCGGCTACACGATGAGACTCTCGTTCAAATGCTGTAGGTCGGGTCGTGGTCTCCAACGACTGCACGCCCTGGCTTGAGTTGGTTGCCAGTCTTGGCCGATGCCGGACTTCGACAGTGAATGACGGAACGATGCGTCTCAATGAGGCCCTCGATCAATTGACAGCGGGTGGGATTGGTTGGCTATAACCTTGCGTGCCAAAGCGCGGCAAAGCTTTACGCGACAATCATAGCGAAGACCAGCTTGTCGCCGCGCCGCGTCCGTCGCCCCACATTGTGATGGAGCTGGTAAGCGCCGCGTGCTGCTTTGAACGTCAAAGCCATGCGTCCGCGCACTCCAAACCGCTGGTCGGGCGCGCAGTGATTTGACCGCGACCGTTCCGCATTCCAGTGTTCGGCGGCGCCGATCGTCGCGTCGGCGCCGGGCCTTGGAGACTCGCCGCGCTATAACCGGACAGTCGAGTTTCATGTATCAAGGGGCTGCCTGTGATCGAACCGAACCTGGATCGGGTCTGGGCGGCCCTCATGACCGGCGCGAAGCCAGCCGCACGCCGTTCACCGTTCTTCAGCTCGCCACCTCGGGACTTGAAGGCGCGCCGAAGGTTCGCAGCGTCATCCTTCGGGGTGCCGACGCCGAACGGGGCGCCGTCTCGTTCTTCACCGACGTACGGTCGGCGAAAATCGAAGAGATACGACACCAGCCGCGGGTTTCTCTGCTCGGATACGATGCGGACGCCGGATTTCAAATGCGTCTTGAGGGCAAGGCGACCATGGACACCCAAGGCCGGGAAAAGGCTGCGGCTTGGGCGAGCTGTCGATCTCATACCCGCGCGCTCTTCCAGCATCCGCCGCCTTCCGGGACCCCGATCGCCGCTCCAGCCGAAGCGCGCCCGCTGACGATGTCGATGGCGAAAGGCATTTCGCCGTGATCGTCGTCTCGGTCATCCGTATTGGTTGGCTCGATACCTCTCGATCTCTGCACCTGCATGCGGTGTTTCAGCGCGACGGCCGCGATTGGCGTGGAGGCTCGGTTTCAACGTAGGTGATGCGCCTTGCTGTCGAGAGGCGCGCGTCGGTTCCGCGACCCTGTTTGCGGAACTGGCGCAATCTTATCGTGGCGCTTTCGACGGCTTCCTGGTTGAGACCGACCTTTCGTCTTTGACGATCACTGGACCCCGCACTGCGACGCGTCGACGGTCTTCGTTACTCGGGCGGCCAGGCAGTCGCCCCGGCAGTGCGTCGATCCAGCGGCTCGGCGTCGTTGGGCTACAATAATCGGCGCCCGGATTGGGACGCTGCAGCGGTGGGGTGTAAGAGAGAACATATGACCGACGTAGTCTGGCAACCGCTGCCTCTACTCTGGCCGAGCCCTGCGGTTTCGACCGACGTTGGAGGTTTCATGCTGTTGGTCCTTTCGGAGGATAACGTCCCGACATGGGAGGTCCGGCGCAAAGCCAAAAGGGGGGGCGGCGGCGGCGGCGATCTTGTCGTTGGCGGCGCCGCCGACACATTCGAAGCGGCTAAGGCAGCGGCGCTGCGCGAAGCGACGGCCCGGTCCGCAGAATGACGAAACCGTCTAAACGGCGATGACACGAAAAACGCCCGTCAGTCCGCAATGCGAAAACCTGGATTCGTTGCCCGCGAGAGACCCCCCAGCAGGCGATTGACTCTGTCTCCGTCTCACGGGTCCAGCTCTCGTAATGGCAGGGCGCCGCTACGTTCGCGGCATCTTGCCGGAAAAGAAGTATCAGTCCGTATGAAGTCGAATCCTGAGCCTTCGACACAGGAAGTGCTCGCTGGCCTCGTCGAGCGGGTCACCTTCCATAACCCGGAGAACGGCTTCTGCGTTCTGAGGGCGAAGGCGCGCGGTCATCGCGATCTGGTGACCGTGGTAGGCCACGCCGCCGTCATTTCCGCCGTCGTGCGCTTGACCGAGGTGTTCCGGCAGGCCGCGGCGAGCCGAATCATCGTCAACGCCCCCCGCATCAATCAGGGCTTGATGCCCGATCTCAGCGCGCCAGCCGGCAACAGCGACTTCTACTTCGTGCCTGCCCAGGATCCCGAGACAGCCGTTCAGCGCATCTTGGAGTTGGTGAAGACCCGCATCCCCAAGCGCTTCGGCTTAAATGCGATCCGCGACATCCAGGTGCTTTGCCCGATGAATCGCGGCGGCGTTGGCGCCCGATCGCTCAACATCCAAGCGCAGGCGGCTTTGAACCCGCTGGCGAACGCAAGGTCGAGCGTTTCGGCTCGATCTTCGCTCCGGGCGACAAGGTCATGCAGATCGAGAATGACTACGACAAGGAGGTCTACAACGGCGATATCGGCTACGTCGTCGACGTCGATGCCGACGCGGGCGAGCTCGTGGCGAGCTTCGACGGACACTCGGTGACCTACGGCTTCGGCGAGCTCGACACGCTGGTTCCCGCCTATGCCGCCACCATCCACAAGAGCCAGGGCTCCGAATATCCCGCCGTGATCATTCCCGTTCTGACCCAGCACTACGTGATGCTACAGCGGAATCTCCTCTACACTGGCGCGGACCTCATACTCGTCGGGGTCGCGAGTCTCGGCCTCTTTCTCGTTCTCTTCGCGTTCGAGTCGCTCAAGATGGGTGCGAATTTCATCGGCCGAAAAGAGGCGCCGCACTTCGAAGACAAATCGAGGAAGCTCCCTCGCGAAGGCCGGATGATCACGAGCGACGCTGGCGAAATTCATCAGTTTCTCACCGACCACATAGTCGAACGCCGCCTCGAGCCCAAAGCCGATCGGCGTCGAGCGTCGCGCAGAACGCCATGCCGGTTCGCGCGCAGTGCGCGGTCCGGCCCCTTCCGTCGCTCTGGGGCGTGATGGAACGGAAAGCGTGGATCGGCCCCAGAGTGGCGCCGATTCACATCGGGGTTTGCGTCGTCATAGGCGCCTTGTCCAAACCGTTGCGGCAAGCCGTCGACCTCTCTCCCTTTTCAACGACGTCGAACTTGGTCTGGTGACAAAACCCTCAACGTCAGACACGATGGATCACAAGGGCGCGATTAACTAGGAGCGACCGCACCAATGTTGTTTGCCGTTAGCGGTTTGCTCGGATGCCCCGTCTACGCGGGCGACGACCACGTCGGCTCCGTCAAGGACTTCCTGTTCGANNAGGCAGGCGACGGCCCCGTCGGCTCCGTCATGGACTTCCTGTTTGACGACCAGAGCTGGAAGGTCCGCTGGATGGTGGTTGACACTGGACATTGGTTGCCCGGTCGCCAGATATTGATCCACCCCTCGGCGATCGCTCCGTTGGACCTCGCCCTTCCGGTAAAGCGCGTTCTGCCGATGATGAGTACGGGCGACGATTTGGTCGTGTCCGTCCGGCTGACCAAGGAGCAGATCGAGGCGAGCCCGGATGCGCGCCAAGATGAGCCGGTGACGAAGCAAATGGAGACCGACGTTTACGACCATTATGGGTGGGATCCAGCGTGGGGAACGACGTATTTTGGTGCAAGCGACATCGCAGCGCCGCTTTTGGAGCCGCTGATCTTTTCGGAGAATGCAGCGCGTCAGGCGGCGCACAGGGAAAGCCACCGCAGTGAGGGCGATCCGCATCTGCGCAGCGTCGTCTCAGTCAACGGCTATCGCGTCCGCGCAACCGACGGCGACCTCGGCCACGTAGAGAGTTTCCTGGCCGACGACGTCAACTGGGACATCCGCTATCTCGTCATTGCCACGCGGGATTGGTGGCCGGGAAAGCANNAATGTCGATGTCACTCGCGCCCAGGTGAAATCAAGCCCGGCCTGGGACCCGCTGGCCCTGGAGGACCAGGTCGGCGAGCAACAATTACACCGCCATTTTGGCTGGCCGGGCTACGGCTGGTAGCGGTAGCACGAACTGAAGATGGCGGATGTCGATTTGCTTCATTTGAGACTATGGGGCAAAGATGTCCATCTCAGGAAATGCCCGCGCCAACGAAACTCTATATTGCCGCTTCTGACGGCGGCGCCTGGCTCCTGCGGGTTCGCGCCTCGACGAAGCTTTTCTCGATCTCGCGGACCGCGAGACGGTAGAGCTGACGATTCCTGACGGCGCGCATATTCGCGGCGACCTCCGTCAGATGCAAAGCCTCCTCCTGCGCCTCAAGGCCGAACCCTTGCATTGCGCCGCCGGCTCGGATCGCGAGCCGAACTTCGGCTTCACGGGCGAGGCGGCGCCGAACGCCGCGTCGTCGAGAGTGGCAAGGTATTCCTGAGCCGCGCGGGTCGCGGTTTCCTTGATCTCCTCGGGCTTCCACTCGCGGCTTGGAACCGATCACTGCTTGTTGGCGTCCGCCGCAATCAAGCTGGGTCAACCGCAAACCCGTCGGTGATCGGCGGGTGACGTGCTCGTCGAGGCAGAAATCATAAAACAGCCGCGTCGGCGTCTCCTGAAGCCCCATCATCGCCGTTTCTCCCGCAGAATCAGCAGGATTCATTGAATCACGACGTCGCCCCAACGGCAATGGAATGACCGACTTCTTCAACGATAAGTCGTAAATCGCAAACCCCGATCGCACTTCCCACCTCCGCTCTGCTCCTGCCCGTCACAATCGAGCCGAAACGGCTGGGCCGCGCCACAGGGGCGACGGCGTCTCTCGCTGTCGAAGGTGAGGCTCACGTCGACCAGGCCGCTAGCGTAGCAATCGACCATGATGCCTGAAGCGAGCACGTCATAGAACTGGACGGCGTCATAGCCCTTGAGCCGTTGAATGCTCGTAGCGTGGTTTCCGGCCTGCGTGATAGCGGCCGGAACCTCCGCGCAGTCCGGCGGCGCGGCGAGGGCACAGAATTGTCGGCGCGGCGTGACGGCGCGGGACTCGGCGGGAATCCGGCGCTCCGCCGATTGGGCGGAAACGCCGGCTCGCGCTCACATTTCGGCTGTCAGATAAGCCGTAACTTCCATGCCAGCGCAGATTTCGACAACGATAGGAGCGGTCCAGCTCATGGTCTTCTCCTTCAGGTGCGTCTCCGACCCCGGGGGCTCTTCCCCGGTCGGTAGTAACGTGGGCCCGCGGCCATCAAATGCAAGACCGTGGAATTCTGCGACGCGGGCCGTGAGGGCTCACCGGCTATTGGTGATCGAAGAACGGCCGCCTGCTGGCGATCGAAGAACGCCGTGACCGTTCGTCAGACCGTTCAACCAAGCGCCGGCGGCCGCGCTTGCAAGAAAGGTCCCGACAAAGCTGAGCAATGTGAATATATTCATCATCGAAAAAAAGAAGCGGCGAGGAAAAGGTCCCCGCCCCCACGCTGGGAACAATCCCGCGCCCGTTATGTTCGATTGTTTGGCGCGTCAATTCCCCTCCCAAGGCCCTCGCGCCAATCGGCCCCGGGCTCGTATCCTCATGAGCGCGGAGCTTTTTTGGGCAGGTGTGCGGCCGGNNTGTCAGCCGGCGAAGCCGCGATTCGCAGAGTGAGATTGACATCGGAGCCGCCGGGGACAGGTCATGATCGGAACCGTGAAGTTGTTCAACCTTCAAAAGGGGTATGGATTCATTCATGCCGACGACGACAGTTTTAATATCTTCGTTGACATATCCGCCGTTGAACGCGCCGGTATGAGTGACCTCAAGGAGGGTCAGAGGGTCATTTTTGAGAGTCAACGGAACGAGCGCACCGGCGATATGTCCGCCGTGTCGTTAGAAGCAATTGGGTCTGAAACGACAACGCATTTCGATCGCCCCTTTCCCACGCTCATCGCGGCCGCAAGAGCGGCGACATTGCATTCGGCCGAGCCAGCCGAAAGATGACGTCGCTGTAGCTCTCGCTCGGGCCGCGCATTTGGCCGAGGCGGCCACCGATGCGCATCGGAACAATTCTGCCTTTCCAGAGTCTCCGCAAGCTCGGGCCAACGGGCTCGACCCGTTTCATCGTCGCGAGGAAAACTGAGATCTCGCAACTGAGGCGCGCGACAATTGTCGGAGACAGCGGGAGCGCTCAATGGATAAAGTGCATGAACGACCCGTCGTGACGGAAGCCAACAAGGAGGCTTTGCGCGCGGGTCACACTGGGGACCATCTCCGCTACATCCTTATCGCCAGTTGTGCGCTGTTTATCGTGATCGCGCTGTTCGTCAGGCCGTAAGCCACCCGGCCATCGGCGGGAAGAGGGCAATCAGCGGCCGTTTCGTCCGATTAGTCGCCAGCCTCTTCGAGGATCTAGCACCTGTGCGACCGGTGGGGTCGCATCGGGAGCGCCGGGCGTGAGCGCATCGACCTACACCCGTCCCGGCGGGTCGCGCAGATCGCGCTCAAGAAATGGCTTAATCGCAAGAGGCGCCGCGGGTATCCTGGTATCCTCCTTCGAGATGTCGAGATGAAACGCAAAGGCCGATTTTTCCATCGCGCCTGGCAGCGAGCCAAGCACGGAAACTATTCAGCCCGAAAGTTCCGCTGGTGATGGGGAAGCGCAAGCCGCTGTTATCTGCGGCGGCGATAGCCCCAATAACCGCCGCCTCCGAAAAGCAGAAAGAGAACGACGATGATAAGAATGAGTTCCATATTTTCCTCCAGTACGTGTGAGGGTCAATTCCTGTTTGAAAAGTAAGCGTCGAAAAATATTTGACCAGCCTCGGAATCTACGCACTGAAGCGAATCAGACATTTGATTTATGGTGTGGTCAATTTGAGCGACGAGCGCTCGCGCACGATCTACCCGCGGCCTGGAACGCGCCGACGGCGGAGCCGCGGACAAAGCAACGCCTCAAGGTCCGCGTCGATCACGTCGATGTCGTCCTCATGCCAGCCGAGTTCGCCAGCGCGCTGGCGGAGCGCCCCAATTAGGTAGATTCCGACCCTTTCAACTGGAGCTCCATCGTCGCAAATCTGCGGGGCCGTTAGAAACAAGGAGACCCGACGATGACCACCACCACCAAAACCGCAGAAGCCCCAGTCAAGTCCGCCGCAGCCCCGGCTAAGGGCAAGGCCCCGACTCCCGAGGCGCATCTCGCCGTCGCGGCGAATCACGCCGCGGCCCAGCATCACCACATCGCTGCCGCGCACGCCCTGAAGTCGGGTAAGCCCGCCGAGGCAAAGGAACACGCTCACACCGCCGCCAAACACAGCGACGCGGCCAGTGACCTGAACGACGATATCGTAGTCGTTTACGAAGTCTGGGAATTCTGACCACTGGTCGCTCCGCCGTTCGGTCACGAGCCGCGGGGCTCTGGGCCTGCGGTTCTTTCATCGGCTAGGGCGCGAGGTTCTTAACGCGATGTTTTACGTGCTCGCGACGGGCGGCCATGGCAGGCGCTGCCAAAGGATTTGCCGCCCAAGAGCACGGAGCATCCGCGTTGTGGGACTGGCACCGCACCCTGGAGCGGATCCACGAGGCCCCTCTATGTCGCCACGTGAGGCGGCTGGACGCGAGAAGAGCCCAACGGCGGCGATTATCGACTCGCAAAACGCCAAGGCCGCTCAAAAAGGGGCGTTGCGCCCGACCCGCAGGGCTTCGACGCGGGCAAGAAGGTCACGGGCCGCAAGCGCCACATCGTCGTCGACATGATTGGTCTCCTGCTCGGCGTGAGCGTTCTGCCCGCCGACATTCAAGATCGCGGGCGATCTGTTGCAGCACGCGCGTCGGCGCTTTCTCTTCGTCGAAGGCATCTTTGCCGACGCCGGATTCAAGGGTCGAAAACGGCCACGACGATCGCCGCCACGGGATGCTGGACGATCGAGATCGTCAGGCGCTGCCCATCTCCATCGTTTCGCGGCCTTGCCGAACCGATAGATCGTCGAGGGGACCTTCGCCTGGATCAGCCGCAATCGACAATTGACGCGCGACTTCGAGCGCGACGCAAAAACCGTCTCCGCCCTCATGCGGCTCGCCATGATCCGCCTGATGCTCAAACGCCTGACAACGCCAAGCCTTTGCCCCAGTCCGCTCTCGCATGGCGACGTGCCAGTCCGGCTCCCCTTGCAACCAGGGCGAACCTAATGTGAGCGCTCCATCAAAATGGCCCCGCAATCGGCTTTTGCTCGCTTTGCCATCCTCCAATCTTAAGCAGCTTATGCC
>PLUH01000048.1 GCA_003164825.1 Hyphomicrobiales bacterium | reverse complement strand
GAAGCCGGGAACGCTGCCGGCCGAACGGCCTACCACGCCGAACAGCGTTGGGCCGATGCTGTTCACACCTGGCGCTACCGAGTGGCAGATGCTGCACTGCGCCTTGAAAATCTGCTGGCCGGCAGCGGGATCGGGGGCGAGGCCGGCGGTAGCGGCGTCTCCCGAAGTTCAAGACGGGTTCCTCGCGTCGTCTCGTGGGAGATCTCGATTCAATTCGCCGGCCGCCTGCTCTCAAAGCCAACGGCGCCATTCTTCACCAGGCGGATCGTTGTGTTGCCCGACCTGTCCTAAACTTTGGTCTGTTAGGCTCAAACGCAAGGTTGATTTGCGACAGACTAACGTGCTGCGGGACCCAACCTAAAGAGCATAGCTTGGGTCGGCGTGGGTTCGCTAAATCAAGCGACGACCACTGCCATGAAGCAACGACGATTGGCCAAAGCGATTGCTCTTCTGTTCGACTGCGACAAGCGACTGACCCGTGTTGGCCGTTCTAAGCGCTCGCGGGCGATCGGGGAAGGCTGCGAGAACCGCTTCGTCGCGGCCATCACGGCGTGACTTATGGGCTGATTCCGAAAGGATGCGCACGTGAACATCGCGACCCACATGTTGAGAATTCCCGATACGAAACTCGCGCGCGAGGTGACGGAGATTGTCCGCGACACCGAGTCCGAATTGCTCTTCAATCATTCGAGCCGGGTTTACCTGTTCGGCGCGCTGGCGGGCGAGCATCATGGCCTGAAATTCGAGCCGGAATTGCTCTATGCGGGAGCCATGTTTCACGACATGGGTCTGACCAAGGCGCACAGCAGCGACGATGAGCGCTTCGAGGTGGACGGCGCGAATGCGGCGCGGGAGTTCCTGAAGCGGCACGGAATCACCCAGACGGATATCGACACGGTGTGGACGGCGATCGCGTTGCACACCACGCCCGGCATTCCGAAGCACATGCATCCGGTCGTCGCGCTGCTGACGGCGGGTGTCGAGATGGATGTCCTTGGCGTCGCTTACCGCGAATATTCCGAAGCCGAGCGAGAGGCGGTGGTGAAGGCGTTCCCCCGCACGCCGCACTTCAAGGAGGACATTATCCAGGCCTTCTATGAGGGCATCAAGCACAAGCCCGAAACGACCTTCGGCAACGTTAAGGCCGACGTCCTGGCGGACAAGGACCCTCATTTCCACCGCGGGAATTTCTGCAGCGTAATTCGCGAATCGCGCTGGCCGGGCTGACCGCCATCGTTCCCCGAAGAACCTGCGCAGCCACGGCGCGTATCTGGCCGACTTGATGGAGCCCACGATGATCGACAAGCCGACTCGTCCCCATTTGACCCATGCGACTGGCGCGCCCGTCAGCGACAACGTCAACATCCAGACGGCTGGGCCGCGCGGCCCAGCCCTCTTGCAGGACGTCTGGCTTCTGGAAAAGCTGGCCAACTTCCACCGGGAAGTGATCCCAGAGCGACGTATGCACGCCAAAGGGTCAGGCGCGTTCGGCGCCTTCACCGTGACCCGCGACATTACGCGCTACACCAAGGCTAAAGTTTTCTCCCAGATTGGAAAGCAGACCCCAATGTTCGCGCGCTTCTCCACGGTCGCCGGCGAGCGCGGGGCTGCCGACGCCGAACGGGATATTCGCGGCTTTGCTTTGAAATTTTATACCGAGGAGGGCAACTGGGACGTCGTTGGCAACAACACGCCGGTCTTCTTCTTTCGCGATCCGCTGCGCTTTCCGGATCTCAACCATGCGATCAAGCGCGATCCGCGTACTGGCATGCGCAGCGCCGACAACAATTGGGATTTCTGGACGTTGTTGCCCGAGGCGCTGCATCAGGTCACGATCGTCATGAGCGAGCGCGGCATCCCGCGCAGCTTTCGTCACATGCACGGGTTTGGCAGCCACACATACAGCTTCATCAATGCAGCGAACGAGCGGACCTGGGTCAAGTTTCACTTTCGGACGCAGCAGGGCATTGCGAACCTTAGCGATGCGGAGGCCGAAGCCTTGGTCGGAAAGGACCGTGAAACACACCAACGCGATCTTTTTGAAAGCATCGAACAGGGGAATTTTCCGCGCTGGACGCTGTTCATTCAGGTGATGACCGACGCCGAAGCGAAGGCGTTTCCCTTCAATCCGTTCGACTTGACCAAGGTCTGGCCGAAGGCGGACTTTCCGCTGATAGAGGTCGGGTTCTTCGAGTTGAATCGCAACCCGGAGAATTTTTTTGCCGAAGTGGAGCAGGCCGCATTCTCGCCCGCCAACATCGTGCCTGGCATCGGCTTTTCACCTGACAAGATGCTGCAGGCGCGGCTTTTCTCCTACGGGGACGCCCAGCGCTATAGGCTCGGCGTCAATTTCAATCACATACCGGTCAACGCGCCGAAATGCCCAGTCCATTCCTATCACCGGGATGGCGCGATGCGCGCCGACGGCAACATGGGCCGCACGCCGACTTACTTTCCGAATAGCTTGGACGAATGGATTGACCAGCCGGACCTCAACGAACCGCCGCTTCAGATCGCCGGCGCCGCGGCTCATTGGGACCATCGCGTCGACGATGACCACTATCAGCAGCCTGGCGATCTATTTCGCAAAATGAACGCCATTCAGCGCCAGATATTGTTCGACAACACCGCCCGGGCAGTCGGCGGCGCCGCAGTCCATATTCAGGAACGCCACGTCGCCAACTGCACGAAGGCCGATCCCGAATACGGGGCCGGCGTGGCGGCCGCGCTGCGACGGATGCGTCCCCCGCTCATAGGCGCCTCCGCGGACCGGAGACGTAGCGCCTAGGCCTGAATACAGTTGGCGCTAGAGGACGAGGAGCCGCAACGGGCAGCTCCGCGTCTTCCAAAGCCCGTCGCAGATTGCGTTCGATATTGGCGTCGACGAAATTCCCGCACAGGTGTGTCGTTGGCGCCTGAGGCGTCTTGAACCGGCGTCTCGGGACACGGCGAGACCGGAAAGCTCGGACAGG
>PLUH01000127.1 GCA_003164825.1 Hyphomicrobiales bacterium | reverse complement strand
CCTTTTACTGGCTTGTCGCTGCATCTTGGCGCCGCCAGAGCCGCCACAGGAGCGAATATGTCGGCGAACGACGATGGGAGTGGATCCGACGCGGACATTCGTCCGACTGCTGGGATTCTCGATCTCTATCGGGATGTTGACGACATCCGCGCCACCGGCCGAACGATCGTGTATTGCGTGAGCCAGGAAATCGGCCATCTCGCTATCTTCGTCTCCGCNNCCAGAGAGGACGAGGAATTTGTCCAGCTTATCGACGTCATCGACTGCCTGCCTCCTGGTCTCTTCGAGATGGTCATTGCGCCGCGGCCAGTCAACGTGCCCGCCGCCGGCTTTGTCACCGGCGACTGGATTGCCCGCTTCGAAGCTCGCCGCTCGATGACGTTCGCGAGCTCGGGCGCAATAGTCCCGCAGATGACCGCGCCTTCGCCGCAGTGGCCCGCCGAGTTCAAAGTGCTAGTTCGGGACCAGTTCTTTGTGCTCCAGCTCGAGCCTGAGCGCGCAATAGAGGTGCTCCCGTCCCTTTTGCCAAAGGCGGACGCGCGGAAGGAGTTGCTGAAGCAGGTGCGCGCGATCGCCAGCGCGGGCGATCCGTTGACCGCGGCCGAACGCGACCGCCTGGCCCGGCTGTCGCAAGTGTTGAGCATGCCTATTGGAAAGTCGGAGCTGCTCGCGACCTTCGGCCGACCCACGGGCGTCAGGGCAACCGCCAGGCCGAATGCGGAGTTGCACTGAGACGGCGCGCGGACGCTGCTTGAGGAGAAAGCCCTGACGACGCTCAGCGGCAAGAAAGGCCTGAGTAACGGCATTGCCAATGAGCATAGCCTTTATGGCTGCGCCCCGGCATTTTCGCGCCGCGGGCGCCCCGAACTGGCGATTACCTACATCAACGGAGCCTTATGTGCGTCCGCTGACGCGAGCGCTGCAAAGCGAAATCTTCATGCCTTGTGATGTCGCCGCGCCAGGCCAACTCGAAGCCGTCTACCGGCGCATCGCTCAGGACTGGGGGCGCCTCGATTTCGTGCAACGCTCTATCGCTTACGCCCGCAAGGAAGATCTGAGCAGACGGATCACGGATTGTTCGGCGGAGGGCTTCGCCATCGCCATGAATGTCTCCGTTCAATCTTTCTTGCGGATGGCCAAACTTAGCGAACCGTTGATGACGGCGGGCGGCCGCTCACCTGCAATGAGCTATTGCGGCGCGCCCGAGCGCAGGCTGGTCACGCTCGATGACGCTGGCGCCTACGCCGCATTCCTTGTCAGCGACGCCGCCCCAGGCCATTACTGGAAACATTGCCTACGTCGATGCCGGCTATCACGTCCGGGCGTGGAGGAGGGGGCAATAGCTTCACGGTGACGGCCGGCTTTTTCACGAGATCATAGGGCCACGAAATGAATCCGTTGCATTGGACGCGTCCGCATCAACTCGCTTGGGCCGTAATCTCCCTCCTTGGGGCCGTCTTAGGGGTAATGCTCGGATTCATCCATTCGCCGTTTTTCTCGATCATGCAACCATGGCAAGTGTTCGTGGAGTGGTTATCGCGTCCCCAATCCTATTGGCTTTGGCCCTCATTTGGCTTTCTCATCGCCGGGCTCGTTTTCTACGCGGCGCAGCTTTTCAGGAGGGCAAACTAGGACGCCGCTGGCGCGTCAACCCTCGGGACATCAATATGCCTTCGGTCGAGAACAAGACGTTCGCAGGACTGGCGGATGAGGATGGCTGACGTCGCGATGGCGACGTCGGCGGCGCCGACGATCTATCGGGCTTTGCCGATGGGCGGCTACATGCTGATCGACGGCGGCGTCTGGACAAATAACCCGCTGATGTTGGCAATTACTGAGGCGATGATCTGCTACGATGTACCCAGGGAGCGGATCAAAGTCCTGAGCATCGGATGCGGCGACGACCCCTGCTACGTCACGAGGCGCATGGTCGGCGGCGGCTTGTGGGAGTGGCGGAAGATGGTCGGCGGAGCCATGCGCGCTCAATCGCTGGCCGCCGTCAACCAAGCGAGGCTACTACTTGCGCCGGTCAACGTCGTCAGGATCGAACCATCGCTTACCAGCGGTCCGATAGAACTCGACGACTATCGGCGGGCGGTGAACGAACTGTTGCCGGTAGTCAACGAGGCCGTAATGGCCAACCGCGATCACGTGCAGGCGATATTCCTTGCCCGTCGATCGGATAGGTTCACACCGGTCCCATGGCTGCCGGCGGTGGACATGAGGCCGGAAGCGGATACTGCGGAGATTGCCGTCTCGGCGTCGGGTTCGCAGACGAGACTCGAACCAGTCTCACAGAACTTCAAACCGGTCTCCGACAAGGTTCAAGAAAATCGCGCCGGAAAAACTTTCTACCCGCCAGAGACGGGACGCAGATTCCGGCCTTTCACGGGGCGTTTTTCGGTCTCTGGACACCCAAAATTTCTACCGCCGCCGGTAACCCGCGGACCTGTCGGGCAGAATTTCAAGAGATAGAAACTCCGCAAAATCATATAGTTAGGTGGTGGGGGAGGTAGGACTCGAACCTACGAAGGCTTAGCCAGCGGATTTACAGTCCGCCCCCTTTGCCGCTCGGGACACTCCCCCGCGCCCAAAGGCCTCAGGCCTTGCGGACGAAAACGCTCGGGCAGGCCGAGGCGGGTTGCGGGCAGGCTTATGTTGCCGGAAGCCGCGGCGTGTCAACTGGAAATATGCCCATGATAGGGTGGCGCGGCCGCGGCGACTCTATCCTCGATCGCGGCGGGCGCTTAACAGTGGACAACGTCAACGTAAGCCCCAAGGCGCTCCAGCCGATGACCCGTAATCGCAACCGCCGCTCGAGCCCACCTTCAGATGGTTCGCGCAAACCGCCGCGCGCCGCCGGAGCGGTGACGAGGCGGGAGGCTGCTGCTCCGGCGCCGCCGCCCGCGCGCCCGCCGGGCCTCGAGCGTGCGGACGAACGGCGGGAGGCGAAGGTATCGCGCATCTACGGCTTTCACAGCGTCGCCGCCGCGCTCAAAGCGCCGCGGCGCGAGCTGATCCGCCTCTACGCCACGCCGGCGGCGGCCGAGCGGCTCAGCGCCGACATCGCCGCGCGCGGGCTCGAGACCCGGATCATGAGTCTCGAGGAGATCTCCGCCCGCGCGCCGCGCGAGGCGGTTCATCAAGGGCTGCTGCTCGAGGCTCGGCCGCTCGCGCCGATCGACGTCGCCGAGCTGCCGGCGAACGGCCTTGTGCTCGTGCTCGACCAGATCACCGATCCGCACAATGTCGGCGCGATTCTGCGCACCGCGGCCGCCTTCGCGGTCGACGCGCTCGTCACCACCGAGCGCCATTCGCCTGAATTCGCCGGGGCGCTGGCGAAGTCCGCCTCGGGCGGGCTCGAGCACGTGCCGATTTGCAGTGTAACCAATCTGGCCCGCGCGCTCGCCGAAATGGGGGACATGGGCTATTGGCGGATCGGGCTCGACTCGGATGCGCCCGTGCGGCTCTCCGACGAAACGCTCTCACGCCCCCTGGCGTTGGTCCTCGGCGCGGAGGGCAGGGGCCTGAGACGCCTGACCCGCGAGCGATGCGATCGTCTCGGCCGCCTCGATCTGCCCGGCCCGATCAAGAGCCTCAACGTGTCGAACGCCTGCGCGATCGCGCTTGCGCTCGTGTGCGAGCGATTGCCCGTCGAGGACTGACGCGCCCGGCTTTGCCGGCGGCGTCTCCTTATTGCATTGGCGGCACGACCTTGGCGTAGCTCAGGTCGTAGGTCTTGTTGAGCAGCGGATCGAGCCGAGTGCCTTCGGACGCGTCGAAGATGCGCGGCCGGCCGGAAGCCGTTGGCGGCTGCGGGGAAGCAGGCGCAGCGGGCGCCNNGGCCGGCGGAACGGGAACGGAGGCGATGGGCCCGGTCCCGGTCCCCGTTGCGCCGGCCGAGTCCCCGTCGTCAAACGCGAGCCCTTCCGCCGGCGAATCATTAACCCCGGTGACGACGGCGCTGATTTCCTCGATCGACTTGACGCCCGGAGCGACCAGCGACGCCAGCGCCGCATCCTTCGCCTTTCGGTCAGCGCCGATTCGGTTGAGACGGGCGACAATCGGGGCCGACGCCGATTGTCCCTGCGCTGGCGCGACCAGCGCGCCGAACTGCGACGGATCGACGGGGTCGATCGAACCGCGGATCGCAGGCGCGGGCTGGGGCGTCACGTCCGGGGCGAGCTTGTCTTTGACGTCCTTCTCGATCTGGCGCCAATGCGCGACGTTCTTCTGATGCTGATCGAACGTTTCGGCGAACACATGCCCGCCGGTTCCGTCGGCGACAAAGTAGAGATCCTTGCTGCGAGCGGGATTGGCGACCGCTTCGAGCGCCGCCTTGCCGGGGTTGCAGATCGGTCCCGGCGGCAGGCCGTCGATGATGTAGGTGTTATAGGGCGTCGATTGACTGAGGTCGGCCCTGGTGATGCTGCGGCCGAGGGTGCCCTTGCCAAGCGCCAGGCCGTAGACGATCGTCGGATCGGACTCGAGACGCATGTGCTTTTCGAGCCGGTTGACGAACACGCCGGCGACGCGTGGCCGCTCGTCGACCTTGCCGGTCTCCTTCTCGACGATCGACGCCAGGGTGACCATTTCGCCCGGCGACCTGATCGGCAGATCCGGGGCTCTCTTCTTCCACACTTCCTCGATGCCCTTTGTCTGAGCCCTCGCCATGGCCGACAGCAGCGCCTGGCGGGTATAGCCACGCTCAAACGCATAAGTGTCGGGCATCAAGGCTCCCTCACGCGGAGTCTCCTTGACGTCCCCAGCCAACACCTCGTTCTCGCGCAGCCGCTGAACGATCTGTTCGCTCGTCAGGCCCTCCGGGATCGTCAGCTTGTACATGACGACCCGGTGGGCGACGAGCTCATTCTCGATGTCGTTCATGCTCATGCCGGACTTGAATGCATATTCGCCGCGCTTCAATGCGCCGCGATTGCCGTCAAGCAGGGTCAGAACGTTAAACCACAGCGCGCTGTCGATGACGCCGGCGCCCTCGAGCTGATCGGCGATACTGCCGCCGTCGTCCTCGCGCACGATCATGACGACCTTGTCGGCCACGAGCGGCCCGGGGCTGCGCGATTCTTTCAACAGCCAGGCGAGCGCTCCGACGGTCGCGAGCGCCCCAAGCAGCACGAAGGTGAGCAGCCCGCTGACGCTGGAAATACCCATTCCCCGAGGCTTGCGCGGCGGCTGCGGCGGCCCGGGAGGGGCGCCGCCGCCGGGCGCGGACTTGCTCGCGCGCCCGAACAGGCTCACGCGAGGCCGGGGGGCCTCTCCATCGCCGGAATCGAGTTCTCCGCTCATGTCGCCTGCCGCCACTGCGCTGCCGCCGTCGACCCTCAAATCTTAACCCCGCGCGGGGCTTGACGCCCGGTTCGCGGGCTCAAGTCAAGTTTAGCCGACGACGCGGCGCGGGGAAACAACGAATCGCCCCTGGGCTGCGGTCAGTTCATTCCGCGGAAAACGAGCGACGCGTTGGTGCCGCCGAATCCAAACGAGTTCGACAGCGCCGCGTGGATCGGACGCTTGCGCGCCGCATGCGGCGCAAGGTCGATCGCCGTCTCGACCGCGGGGTTGTCGAGATTGAGCGTTGGCGGCGCGACCTGGTCGCGGATCGCGAGGATGGAGAAGATCGCCTCCACCGCTCCCGCTGCCCCTAGGAGATGGCCGATCGAGGACTTGGTCGAGGACATCGTCGTCTTGGCCGCCGAATTACCGAGCAGCCGCTCGACTGCATGCAATTCGATTTCGTCGCCGACCGGAGTCGATGTTCCATGCGCATTGACGTAGTCGATTTCCGAAGGGGAAATCGCGGCGCGCTTGAGCGCCATGCTCATGGCGCGATAGGCGCCGTCGCCGTCAGGGGCGGGCGCGGTGACATGATAGGCGTCGCCGGAAAGGCCGTAGCCGATCAACTCGGCGTAGACGGGAGCGCCGCGGTTCTTGGCGTGCTCGAATTCCTCGAGCACGATGCATCCGGCGCCTTCGCCCATCACAAAGCCGTCGCGATCGCGGTCGTAGGGGCGCGAGGCCTGCTTGGGCCGGTCGTTGAAGCCGGTCGACAGGGCGCGGCAGGCGCAAAATCCGGCCAGCGAAAGGCGATTGACCGCCGACTCGGCGCCGCCGGCGACCATCACGTTGGCGTCGCCGAGGGCGATCAGCCGTCCCGCGTCGCCGATCGCGTGCGCGCCGGTCGAGCAGGCGGTGACGACAGCGTGGTTGGGACCCTTGAGATGGTGAGCGATCGAGACCTGCCCGCTCACCAGATTGATGAGACGGCCGGGAATGAAAAACGGCGAGATGCGGCGCGGTCCTTTCTCATGCAAGGTCACGGAGGCGTCGTAGATGCCCCCAAGTCCGCCGATTCCCGAGCCGATCAGGACCCCGGTCTCGATCTCCTCCTCGTAGGTCTTAGGGGCCCATTTGGCGTCGCGCAGCGCCTGCGTCGCGGCGCTCATGCCGTAAATGATGAAGTCGTCAACCCGGCGCTGCTCCTTGAGCTCCATCCAGTCGTCGGGGTTGAAGGCGTCGGGAGCGTTTCCGCGCGGCACTTGCGCGGCGATTTGGCAGGGCAGGTCCGAGACGTCGAAGTTCTCGACCCGGCCGGCCCCCGACTCGCTGGCCAGAAGCCCGCGCCACGTCGCCTCGACGCCGCAAGCGATCGGGCTCACCATGCCAAGACCGGTGACGACGACCCGCCTCATGCGCTCCATGTCCATTTCCTGACTGTGTCCTGCTCGTGCGCCGCTTGGGATGCGGCGCGCCGCGGGGACGGGCGTCCTGACGCGGCAAGGGCCGGACAGGACGCCGGCCCTTGCATTAAAGGCAAAAACGTCTTGGCGGAAGGCGGCCCTGCGAACGGCTGCGCCCGGCCGCCGCTACTTTTTCGCCGACGCCTTCTCAAGGTATTTGACAGCGTCGCCGACGGTGACGATCGTTTCGGCCTGGTCGTCGGGAATCTCGACGCCGAACTCCTCTTCGAATGCCATCACCAGCTCTACGGTGTCGAGCGAGTCGGCGCCCAGATCGTCGATGAAATTGGCGCTGTCGACGACTTTGTCGGCCTCCACGCCGAGGTGCTCGACGACGATCTTCTTCACCCGCTCAGCGACATCGCTCATGTCATCTTTTCCCTTATGCGTCGGGCCTTGCCGCCCGACTTCTGATCAAGTCCCCGATCGACCCCGCCGAGGGACGCCCGCCATCCGGCCGTCCGCTCCGCGCCTTCTCGAGGCGGTAAGAGTTTCGTTCGGGGTTCGCTGACGCCGACGCTCGAAAAGTGCGCCCCTCCCGCGCCCTGCGACGAAGGGCGTCGATAGCATATCTTTCCCGTCAACGCGAGAGGGCGCAAGCCCGGTCGCGGCGCGCCCTTTCGGCGGGCTCAAAGCCATCAAATCATTGCCATTCCGCCGTTCACATGGAGCGTAAGTCCGGTCACGTAAGCCGCTTCGGAACTCGCCAAATACACCGCCGCGGCGCCGATCTCCTCGCCCGAGCCCAACCGCCTCATCGGGACAGAGGCGAGGATCGCCTCCTGCTGCTTTTGGTCAAGCGCCTGGGTCATCGGGCTCATGATGAAGCCGGGAGCGATGCAATTCACGGTGACGCCCCGGGTCGCGACTTCCGCGGCGAGCGTCTTGGACATGCCGATCATGCCGGCCTTGGCGGCGGCATAATTGGCTTGGCCTGGATTGCCGGAGACGCCGACGACGGACGACATATTGATGATGCGGCCGTAGCGGCGCCGCATCATTCCCTTCAGCGCCGCGCGCGACAGGCGGAAGGCCCCCGTCAGATTGATCGCCAGGACCGACTCCCAGTCGGCGTCCTTCATGCGGATGAACAGACTGTCCCGCGTGACGCCGGCATTATTCACCAGAATGTCGAGCGATCCAAGCGCGGCCTCGACGGCCGGAACCAGCGCATCGGCCGCGGCCGCGTCCGTGAGGTCGCACGGCGCCGCATGGGCGCGATCCTTGAGTTCGGCTGCAAGCGCTTCGAGGGCCTCGCGCCGGGTGCCCGAGAGCGCTACCGTGGCCCCTTGCGCGTGCAGAGCGCGCGCGATCGCGCCGCCAAGTCCGCCCGAGGCGCCGGTGACGAGCGCAGTCCTTCCTGTAAGATCGAACAAACCGCGTCGTCCTTCTCGCCAGTCGTGTCAGGGCTTCGCCGAGGCGCTGAAGGCGGCGACGTCGGCGGGCGCGCCGATGCTGATCGCCGTCGCGCCCTCCACGATCCGCTTGATGAGGCCGGTCAGCACTTTGCCCGCCCCAAGTTCGATAAACCGCGTGACGCCGTGCGCGCTCATGTAGGCGACGCTTTCGCGCCATCGCACGGTTCCGGTCACTTGCGCGACGAGGTCCGATCGGATCGCTTCCGGTTCGGCGACCGCGGAGGCTTCGACGTTGGCGACGAGCGGCGGCGTGGGCGGACGAATCTCGACGCTTTGGAGCGCCGCCTCCATCGCCACCGCAGCCGGCTGCATCAGCGCCGAGTGAAATGGCGCGGACACCGGCAGAAGCAGCGCCCGCTTGGCGCCGGCGAGCTTGGCGAGCTCCATCGCGCGCTCGACCGCCGCCATCGTGCCCGAGATGACGACCTGACCGGCGCCGTTGTCGTTGGCCGCCTGGCAGATAGCGCCGGTGAGATAGAGGTCGCTCGCCGCCTCCGTGGCGATCTTCACTACCTGTCCGAATTCGAGGCCGAGGATGGCCGCCATCGCGCCTTCGCCGACCGGGACCGCCTTCTGCATCGCCTCGCCGCGCAGGCGAAGCAGACGCGCGGCGTCCTCGAGCGTCAGCGATCCCGCGGCGCAAAGAGCCGAATATTCGCCGAGCGAATGCCCGGCGACATAAGCCGCTTGCTTCGCGACCTTGAAGCCGGTTTCGGTTTCGAGAACGCGCAAGGCCGCTATGCTCGCGGCCATCAGCGCCGGTTGGGCGTTGGCGGTCAGCGTGAGGTCGGCCTCGGGTCCCTCGAACATCAATTGGGAGAGGTTCTGGGACAGGGCTGCGTCGACGCGCTTAAATACGCCGCGCGCGGCTGGAAACTCGTGCGCCAGCGCCTTCCCCATGCCGACTGCCTGGGATCCCTGACCTGGAAAGACCAACGCCGTCTTCATGACCGGCTTCTCCGCCTGAACGCGAAAAGGCGACGTATCGCCCGCTTCATAGCGGGGCGCGGTGCACAGACACGGCCCGGGCCGGGCTGTCAAGCGCCGGATTCGTAGGTGCGGCTAGGGATCAGTCCGGCTGACGGACGAAACCGTACCGGAATGGGTCCGCCGGGCTCTCGAGCAGCATGGTTTCGGCGCAGACAAACGCGCGCCCGCGGATACGCGGCAAAATGCCGCCATTCGGGCCTGGTTCGAAGGTTGCGCGAAAGCGGCTGCCGATGATGCTCTCCTGCACCCAGACCTCGCCGGGGCGCAACTTCCCATCGGCATGGAGGCAAGCGAGCTTGGCGCTGGTCCCGGTCCCGCATGGTGATCGATCGTAAGCGCCGCCAGGGCAGAGGACGAAATTGCGGCTGTTCGCTTCGCTCGACTCCGGCGGACCGAAAATCTCGACGTGGTCGATCGGCGCGCCGTCTTTGCCGCGGACGCCCGCGGTTTTGAGCGCGTCGCGAATCGCGCTCGCCGCCAGCGTCAGCTTTCCCACGTTCGCGAGGGTCAAATCGCAAGGGGCGGCGGAAGTGAGAAAAAACCAATTGCCGCCCCAAGCCNNAAGCCACATCTCCCCGGACGGTTCCGAGACCGACGACTTCAACTTCCACCGCTTCGGCGAGACGATAACTCTCGACATTCTCAACCGTCGCCGCGTGCTCACCGGCAAGCTCAACGCCAACGACTCCAACTGGCGTTTCGAACCGGTGTCGGCCTGGTTTGAGCCGGCCCATATGCGCAAGCGTCACGGCGAGGCCGATCGTTCCGTGCCCGCACATGCCGAGATAGCCCGCATTGTCGAAGAAAATAACGCCGGTGGCGCACGCCGGATCATGGGGCTCGCAGAGGAGCGCGCCGACCATCGCTTCGTGACCATGGGGCTCGGTCACTGCGAAACGGCGGAAGTGATCGAATTCGCGAGCGAAGCGCTCGCGCCTTTGGGCCAGCGGCCCATCGCCGAGCGGGGGCCCGCCATCGACGATGACCCGCGTCGGCTCGCCCTCGGTATGCGAGTCGATGACTCGCACGGCGTTCAGTCCTTCGCCCCGCGCCACGACGCGTACCAGGAGCGAAACGTCTTGAACCGTCGCGTCGCCAAACTTTCCTGGGACAGGCTCAAGACGTCGAAGGCATTGAGCTGCAAAGCGTATTCCTCATGCCCTTGAAGCGTCATCAGGCGCTTGAAATACAGCACGAGATCGACGCCCTCGTCGAACACCGACAGCGGCTTGAGCGCGTCTTCGAGCTCGAGCGCCAGGCGCCGCGCCTCGGGGTCGCCCTTGGCCGCGCGCTGGCAAAGCTCGACCAGGCGCAGCACCTCGCGCGGCAGAACGTTGCCGATGCCGGTGATGACGCCGGAGGCCCCGCAATTGACGACGCCATGGAACACCTGGGTGTCGACGCCGACCATGAGCGCAACCCCGGCCTCCCGCCCGGCAATATGCTCCGCGGCGTAGCTCAACGATTCGGCGCCGCCGAACTCCTTGAACCCGACGAGATGCGGGTATTCCCGGCGCAGATCGAAGAACAGCTCCGCCCGGGTCTGGAAGCCATAATAGGGGCTGTTGTAGATGACCGAAGGCAGGTCGACCGCCGCCTCGAGAACGCTGGCGAAATGGCCGCGCTGGGCCGCCGCCGACGAGCCGCGCGAGAGGACGCGCGGGATGATCATCAACCCCCGCGCGCCTTTTGTCTTGGCGTGACGCGCGAGCGCTGCGGCCTGCGCGGTGTTCTGCGCCCCGGTGCCGACGATGACCGGCAGGCCGGCGTTCGTCAGGCGCTCGACGCCCTCCATCCGCTGCTCCAGAGTCAAGAGCGGCCAGTCGCCCATAGATCCGCAATAGACGAGCCCCGACATCCCCGCGTCGACGAGCTGGCGGCCGGTGCGCACGAGGGCGTCGAAATCCGGGCGCCGATCGGCGTCGCAGGGCGTCATCAGAGCCGGAATGGTTCCGGAAAAAACTTGCGAGGACATGCTGGCGGTTCCTAGAGTCGGGTCGTCACGTTCGGCCACATTCGCATGTCCTCACCGTCCCATCTTGATGAAAAGGCAGGCCGCCGCTTGAAAATGGGCAAAACCGCGACCGCCGGGGCCGAGGACGATCCGGCGGCTGCGCTCGCCGCTGTTCTTGGGCGACCGTTTCCGGCAATCGAACTTTTCGACCACATCGCCGACATTGTCTTCTTCATCAAGGATCGCGAGGCCCGCTACGTCGCGGTCAACCAGACGCTCGCCGATCGCTGCAACTTCACTGACAAGGGGGCGCTCATCGGCCGCAAGGCGAGCCAGGTGTTTGCGCCGCCGCTCGGGGAGCGTTTCGAGGCCCAGGATCTCAAGGTCATCGCCGACGGGCTGTCGATCCGCGGCCGGATGGAGCTTCATCTCTATCCGGACGGCAGCGAGGGCTGGTGCCTGACCTGGAAAGAGCCGCTGGTCGACGCCGACGGCGCCATCCGGGGCCTCGCCGGCATTTCTCGCGACGCGCCGGCTTTGTCGCGGCCGGGCCCGCTTCCCGCGGCGCTTTCCGCCGCGCTCGCCTATATCGACGACCATCTCGATCAGCCGCTGCGTATTCCCGATCTCGCGGCGCGAGCCGGCCTGTCGCCCTTCCGGTTCGACCAGAGAGTTCGGGCCCTGTTCGGCCTCTCGGCTGGCCAGTATCTCTCCCGGCTGCGCATCGGCCGGGCGTGCGACCGCCTCCGGCATACCGAGACCCCCTTAAGCGAATTGGCGCTCGAATGCGGCTAC
>PLUH01000148.1 GCA_003164825.1 Hyphomicrobiales bacterium | reverse complement strand
ACGTCGCGCGTGAACAGGAGCACATGGGCGAGACGCCTGGGATTGACGCGCGCAACGTCGCGCCGGAACGGCGCGCCACGCTTGCCCGGGCCGGCCGGGATTTCCGAGAACTCGGACTTCTCGTTCGGCGACGATTTGGCCGCGACCTTGATCTCGACCAGGTTGCCGTCGTGATCGTGAAACCATAGGCCATTCGTTTCGACGCCCGGCGGCGGATCGAGCCGCTTGACGCCCATCGCCTGGAGGCGCTCGGCGAAGCGGTCAAAATCGTCCTCGAAGGCGCCGAACGAAAGATGTCCAAGCTTCTTGCGCGGGCCCTCGCCGATCGTCACCCAGACATGCGGATTGCCGTGGGTCTTCATGGCGATCAGATCGCCGTCTTCCTGGAGGTCCAGTCCGAATTCGCCGTAAAAGGTCTTCGCGACCGCAAGGTCGGGGACGGCGAAATGAAATCGGTCGACGGAATGAACGCCGAGCTCGCCCGGACGCCGGGTCGGCCTGATAAAGCCGTGAATCTCGGTCATGACGCTTCTCCCTTTCCGGCGCGGCGCCGCGGTATCGCGTTTTGAATGTTATCGTAGGACCAGGGGTGCGGCCATATTGGCGCGGCGCTTGTGCGCCCTACAACAATTCACCGCACCCGGGCGTTGCCGGCCGTCGGCTGGGCCGGCGGGGGGTCGACCGGCTCGACCGTGACCGCATCCGGCGCCGCGACCACCGCCGGCTGAGGCTTGGGCTTCTTCTTTTTCGGCTGCGGGGCCGGCTGCTCCGTGGTCGCGGTCGGATCGACGCTGCNNCCTCCGTGGTCGCTGTCGGATCGACGCCGGTGTCGGTCGGCGGCGATTCGTCCGGGTTCGGCGCCGAGGCCTCCTCCGCCGGGGCGTCGTGAATGACCACCGTGCCGCCCTTGCACCCGGTCAGCCAGATATCGAAAATCGGGTGCTCGATGCCATGCAGGCCCGGACTGTCGGCGAACATCCAGCCGGAAAAGATGCGTTTCAGCTTCTTCTCCTCGTCGATCTCGTCGACCTGGGCGAAGGCGTCGGTCTGCGGCGCCTCGGTCAGCGGGCGCGAGTAGCAGACGCGCGGCGTGATCTGCAGGGCGCCGAATTGCACCGTCTCGTTGATCCCGACCTCAAACGAGATGATGCGGCCGGTGATCTTGTCGAGGCCGTTGAAAACGGCGATCGGATGGCTGATCTTGTCGGCGCGCGCCCCATCGGGCGCGACGAGGGCGACGGTGGCCAGCGCCGCGCCGGCGAGCGTGAGCCCCCTCCGGGTGAGAGCGGGAAAAGCGCGGCTGCCGATCGCGTGAGCCCGGTCGAGGAGGTTCATGACCGGCGCTTTGCTGCTCAACGGCGGCGGAATGAAGGCGGCGCGCCTCAGGGGCCGGGACTCCAGGCCTCGTAATCGCCGCCGGTTGGCTGGCGCGGACCCGGCTTGAGCGTCGAGCCGTCGGGCCGGATCGCCGCCGGCGTGCCGGTCGGGTTCGGCATATGCGGCAATTGCCAGGGGTGGGGCTTATAATCTTCCTCGGTCGGCGCCACGTCGACGGTATGGTGAAGCCAGCCGTTCCAGCCCGGCGGGGTCTTCGAGGCTTCGGATATGCCGTTATAGATCACCCATCGGCGCTCGAACCCGAGCGCCGGATCGATGCCCGGCTTGCGGTAATAGGCATTGCCGGCCTCATCGTGGCCGACCAACTGCCCGTGCCGGTTGGTATAGAAGCGGGTGTTGAAGTTCGCGCCGTTCCACCAGGTGAAATAGTGGAGCAGTGCTTGCTTGAGCCATTCCATTCGCCGAGCGCCGCTCATTTCTTGGGGACAAGACGTCAACTGGCGCGTTCTAGCCAAATGACGCCAACTGACGCCCGCGACTATGGCGAGGCGGACGGAGCGAGGCAAGCCGAACTTTTTCGTTCACACAAACGAAAACGGGCTTGCAGGCTTCCCCCGACTCGTTGGATGGTCTCGCTCTCACGCCGGAGTTAACCCAGCGTTAGAGATTCTTGTCCACAATATGTTGTGTCCTCGGGTTGGCGGCCACACAAAGTGTTGACGCCGCTGTCATAAAGTTGTAACGTGTGGCAGTTCGCGGAATTCGGCGCGTGGGGTAGGTTCAAGCGTCAAGGGGCGGTCGTTTTTGAGCCTGTGGGATGCGCGAATGCGCGCATCAGGCAAGGCGCGGGTCTGGGAAACTTACGCAAGTTTGAGGGGCGCGGGCGGCGTTCGTGCGCGCTTGCTGGAAGCGCACGGCGATGTCGCGCCAACGGTGCGACGCAGGGATCAACGGGGGGCCGAGGGCGTAATAGGCCCGTGGCCGGGAATGAGGTCGAAAGCGATGCGGATCGAGAGGTATTTCACCAAGCCAGACGTCTCGCCCTATGAGCTCGTCGCCTTCGCGACGACCAAGAGCGAAATCCGCAATCCTGACGGCTCGATCGTGTTTGCGCTCGAAGGCGTCGAGGTTCCGGCCGCCTGGAGCCAGGTCGCGGCCGACGTGCTGGCGCAGAAATATTTCCGCAAGGCGGGCGTGCCGGCGCGGCTGAAGCGAATCGAGGAGGAGGGCGTTCCGTCCTTCCTGTGGCGCTCGGTCGCCGACGAGACCGCGCTCGGCGCGCTGCCGAAGAATGAGCGCTTCGGCTCCGAGGCCTCGGCCAAGCAGGTGTTCGACCGCCTCGCCGGCGCCTGGGCCTATTGGGGCTGGAAGGCCGGCCTGTTCGACGGCGAGGACGACGCGCGCGCCTATTTCGACGAAATGCGGCTCATGCTCGCGCGTCAGGTCGGCGCGCCCAATTCGCCGCAATGGTTCAACACCGGNNCTCCATTGGGCCTATGGCGTCGATGGGCCGAGCCAGGGCCACTATTACGTCGACTTCGAGACCGGCAAGCTCGTCAAGTCGAAGTCGGCCTACGAGCATCCCCAGCCGCACGCCTGCTTCATCCAGTCGGTCGCCGACGATCTCGTCAACGAGGGCGGGATCATGGACCTCTGGGTGCGCGAGGCGCGCCTGTTCAAATACGGCTCCGGCACCGGCTCCAACTTCTCGCTTCTGCGCGGCGAGAACGAGAAGCTCTCAGGCGGCGGGCGATCGTCCGGCCTGATGTCGTTCTTGAAGATCGGCGACCGCGCGGCGGGCGCGATCAAGTCGGGCGGCACGACGCGCCGCGCCGCCAAGATGGTGGTCGTCGATGTCGATCATCCCGACATCGAGGCCTATATCGACTGGAAGGTGAACGAGGAGCGGAAGGTCGCCGCGCTCGCCACCGGCTCCAAGATGGTCAAGCGGCACCTGAAGGCGATCTTCCGGGCCTGCGTCAATTGCGAGGGCTCGGGCGACGATTGCTTCAATGTCGACATGAACCCGGCGCTCAAGCGCGAGGTGAAAGCGGCGCGCAAGAACGACGTGCCGGAAGGCATTATCAAGCAGGTCATCCAATACGCCCGCCAAAACGCGCTATCGCTTGATTTCGACACCTACGACACCGATTGGGAGTCGGAGGCCTATCT
>PLUH01000434.1 GCA_003164825.1 Hyphomicrobiales bacterium | reverse complement strand
CAGCGGAACTCGACTTCGTCAACGGGCTAGGCCTGAGCCGCGTTTGGTCTATGTTGGCCGCTGGCATGGCTTTGGCGCGTGAGCTACGATTTTGGCGGATAAGGGTGACGCCTCGGAGGAAGTTGCACGCATTCGACGGCGGTTAGCTGTTCTGGATGCAGAGAGGACAGCGCTTGAGCGCGAATTGGAAACGCTTGAGCAGAAGCTGATATCCGAAAGCCGTGCCCCCGAGCGGCTGTCTTTTGCCGATGCCCCTGTCACCAACAACTCACCGTCGATCGAGAAAGTCGAGATGTTCCGCCGTTTGTTCGCCGGGCGTCCCGATGTCTTTCCGGTTCGATGGGAAAACAAAAAGGCCGGACGTTCAGGATATTCGCCAGCCTGTTCCAACGAGTGGGCGAAAGGGATCTGCGGCAAGCCTAGGGTGAAATGTGGAGAGTGCCCGCATCAGGCATTCATCCCACCGTCCGAGGACATCATCGAAAAGCATCTGCGCGGAGGCGATGTTCGCTCCGGTGATTTTGTTGCCGGGGTTTATCCATTGCTGCACGACGAGACGTGCTGGTTCCTTGCCGCAGACTTCGACAAGGAAAGCTGGGCAGATGATGCCAGGGCATTATTGGACACCTGTCATGCGAAAGGAATTGCCGCTGCCCTGGAACGGTCGAGATCGGGGAACGGCGGCCATGTCTGGATATTCTTCTCCGAGCCTGTCCCAGCGAGGACCGCCAGGCAGTTGGGCTCCGCCCTGATCACCGAGACGATGGAGAGACGCCCCGAGATCGGCTTCGCATCCTATGATCGCTTCTTTCCCAATCAGGATACGATGCCCCTTGGGGGCTTCGGGAATCTGATTGCACTGCCGTTACAGAGAAAGGCTCGCGAGATTGGCAACAGCGTTTTTGTCGACAAGGGTNNTGTCCAGGTTATCACCGAACACAGCCTTCAGGATCGCGGACGAAGCGGAACTGTCTGATCGGGTTTTGGGTGTCCGGATGCCGGTGGATGACGAATATGCCCACGAGCCGTGGAAAATGTCGCCGTCACGCCGCAGCACGCCAACGCGTATTGAAGCCCCGATACCTCTAAGAATAAGGATCGTGGTCGCCGATCAGGTTTACATCGACAGGACAAAACTTCCGCCGGCCCTGATTGCGCAGCTTATTCGCCTGGCAGCTTTCCAGAACCCGGAGTTCTATCGCGCCCAGGCCATGCGGTTGCCGACATTCGGCAAGCCTCGGATTGTCTCGTGCGCCGAGCTTTATCCGCAGCATGTCGCTTTACCCCGAGGCTGCCTTGAGGAAGCGATCGATCTCATCAAAAGCCATGACGCCGTCGCCGATTTGGAAGACGTACGTGAAATAGGCATGGCACTTCCTGCGGACGTTTCCTTCCGGGGCGAATTGCGACGGCCGCAGTTGCGGGCTTTCGATGCTCTTGTCACCCATGAGAACGGTGTGCTTGCCGCGACAACCGCCTTTGGCAAGACGGTCGTCGCGGCGTCGCTGATTGCGCACCGTGCCCGAAACACGCTCATCCTTGTCCACCGACTAGAGCTGCTCAATCAATGGCTGGAACGTNNATCGGCGCTATTGGCGGCGGCAAAAGAAAGCCGACGGGCGTCATCGATGTGGCTCTCATTCAGAGCCCGGTCCGCAACGGCGAGGTTGCAGACATCGTCTACGACTACGGTCATCTGATCGTCGATGAATGCCACCATCTGTCTGCAGCAAGCTTCGAGCTTGTCGCCCGGCGGTCGAAAGCGCGATACGTCATGGGTCTATCCGCGACCGTCGCCCGTAAGGACGGGCACCATCCCATCATCTTCATGCAATGCGGCCCTGTTCGCCATCGGGTCGATGCAAGGGTTCAAGCTGCCGAGCGTGGTATCCGCCACCGTGTACGCGACCGTTCGACGAGATTTGAATTGCCATTGTCTCTGGCCTCGACCGAACGCCCGTCAATGCCTGCGATCTACGCGGCTTTGGCGCAGGACGACGGCCGGAATGATCTGATCTTCGATGATGTGCTGAAATCGCTCGAGGCGAAACGATCGCCCATCGTGCTGACTGAGCGGAAGGACCACCTCGATTATCTTCAGCAGAGGTTCTCGCCATTCGTGAGAAATCTCGTCGTGCTGCGCGGCGGCATGTCCGTGAAGGATCGCAAATTGGCCGACACGGCAATGCGGGTGTCGGAGGACCAGGAGCGCCTGATACTCGCGACAGGTCGCTACATTGGCGAAGGCTTTGATGACGCTCGGCTCGACACATTGTTTTTGACGATGCCGATCGCCTGGAAGGGAACTCTGGCACAGTATGTCGGCCGGCTGCATCGCGAGCATGACGGAAAAAAGGATGTTCTGGTCGTGGACTATGTCGATCAGACGGTTCCGGTCCTCGCTCGGATGGCTGCGAAGCGACGGGCGGGCTATCGCGCGCTGGGCTACATGGTCGAGTAGAGGCGCCCCGCCGGGATGCGGGGCTCCTCGGGTCGGTCATCGCGACTAGATGAGCTTGTGCTCGCCTTTGTCGCTCTGGACGAGGGAGGCGTAGACCGGCGCCGTGAAGGACGGATCGTCGAGCTTGAGCGCGAGGTACTCGGCGCCCGTCTCTCGGGCGGTCCTGCTCCAGGCCTTGATCTTCTCCTCATCAGCAAATGGTAGCCAAGAAGTTTAACGGTGTTTTTTGGCGGCATCTTCAGAAGGCCCTTATTGAAATTCAGAGAAGACCGTCAGGCAAAAGCGAGCGTGTGACGGTCTTTTTGGCGCCGTGCGAGTCGCGTTCCGCTGCCTCAACTCGCGTCCGAGGCGCGCCAAGGATGGCGTTTCTGGAAGCTTGCGCCAAGCTTCACAAATTTCTCCGTTGCGGAGGCCGATTTCGGGACATAACCTCTAACAGGTTATAGAAGATCCTCAGGTGGTCTCTCATGAACTTCAACCTCTATCTCGACGATCAAACCGCCAAGGAATTGGACCAAACGGCCAAGAAGCTCGGCGAGACGCGCAGCGGGTTGATCCGCAAGGCGCTGCGCGAATGGCTGGATAAGAAGACACTTGGCAGTCCCGGCTGGCCATCGCTGGTCCTGGAGTGGCAGGGTGTTCCCGACATGCCACCGTTCGAATCCTATCGCGGCGAACTACTGCCACCGCGCGAAGATGCCTTTTCGTGAAGTACCTCCTCGACACCAATGTGCTGAGCGACTTCGCCCGCGGCGAACAGGTCGTGATGCCGCGGCTCCGTCAGGAGGCGCCGCAGCAATTGGCCGTTTCTGTGATCACGGAGATGGAGGTCGAGTACGGGCTGGCGCGCAAGCCCAATCTGGCGCCGCGTGCGGGAAGCCATGAGGACGCTTCTGAATACGATCTCCGTCTTGCCGTTCGAGCGCGAAGATGCCCGCGTGGCGGCGCAGTTGCGGGCAAGCCTGAATAGCCAGGTACGCCCATCGGAGCGTATGACCTGCTGCTTGCGGCTTGTGCCCTGCGGCGGGACTCAAGATCGTAACTCACAATGCATGGGAGTTCGTTCGCGTCGGTGGGCTCGGGCTTGAGGATTGGCACATCCGATAAAATCAGGAACCCTGCAATCCGCCTTGGGATGCCAGATCAATTCTCACGAGAAGCCTTTCTCGAACGGAAAATCCTCCGATGAAATTCAAGCGCCGAAGCCAGAATTCCGCAACCAAGCTGAACAAGGAACCGAAGCTCTCGCGCACCCAGGCACCCGCCGATCTTTCACCGGTGGATTGGCAACGCGGCTTGCGCCGCCAGTTCGGCCGCGAGCAGGCCTTCGGTCTTGAAAATCTCAGCAGCGAGCCGTTTTTCTCCGAGTTTCGGGTCAGTAATCCTGTTGCGAAATCCAGCTATCGCGTCGCGATCCGCGGCCGGGGGC
>PLUH01000013.1 GCA_003164825.1 Hyphomicrobiales bacterium | reverse complement strand
AGCCTTCCAGCCGGGTTCCAGGAGATAGTGGACGCGCAGGCGCCGGTTCTTCGCCGCGAGGTCGGCATGGTAGCTGCGCCCAGTGCCGCCCGCGTCTGAGAAGACCAGGATGCGTTTCGCGTCGTCCATGAAGGCGCTGGTCTCGCCGAGGTTGGCGGAGCCGGCGCGGTTCTCGACCATCAGCCGGTCACCCTTGCGGACGACGCGGCGCGAGCGTCCGGTGACCTCCGCCACCATGTCGGTTCCGAACCGCTGGATGATCTGATCGAGCGCGCCGGGCACCGGCGGGAGCGAGGCGAGCTTCTCAATCAGGCGGTCCCGGCGGGCGACGGCCTCGCGGCTCTCGACCGGTTGTCCGTCGCGGTAGACGGGCCGGGAGGAGAGATTCCCCTCGGAATCGGTGAAGGGCTCGTAGAGCTGCACCGGGAAGGAATGGGCGAGATAATCCAGGACGTACTCGCGCGGGGTAATGTCCACCCGGACATCGTTCCATTCCTCGGTCGGGATCTCCGCGAGCCGGCGCTCCATCAGCGCTTCGCCGGTCGAGACGATCTGGATGACCGCAGCGTGGCCCACCTCGAGATCGCGATCGATCGAGCGGATCAGGGACGGCGTCTTCATGCTGGTCAGCAGATGGCCGAAGAAGCGCTGCTTGGCGCTCTCGAAAGCGGAGCGCGCGGCCGACTTCGCCTGCGCGTTCAGCGGGCCGTTCTCGCCGGTGATGTTCGCCGCCCGCATCGCCGCGTCGAGGTTGTTGTGGATGATCGAGAACGCGCCGGCATAGGCGTCGTAGATGCGGACCTGCTCGGGTGTGAGCCGATGTTGGACCAGCTCGTATTCGACGCCTTCGTAGGAGAGCGAGCGGGCCGTATAGAGGCCGAGCGCCTTCAGATCGCGCGCCAGCACCTCCATCGCCGCGACGCCGCCATCTTCGATCGCCTCGACGAACTCGGCGCGGGTAGCGAACGGGAAATCCTCGCCGCCCCATAGCCCGAGCCGCTGCGCATAGGCGAGGTTATGGACCGTGGTGGCGCCGGTGGCCGAGACGTAGACCACGCGGGCGTTCGGCAAGGCGTGCTGGAGCCGCAGGCCCGCGCGCCCCTGCTGCGAGGCGGCCTGGTCGCCGCGCTCGCCCTTGCCGCCGGCGGCGTTCTGCATCGTATGGCTCTCGTCGAAAATGATCACTCCATCGAAGTCGGAGCCCAACCATTCGACGATCTGCCGGACGCGCGAAAGCTTCTCGCCGCGCTCGTCGGTCCGCAGCGTGGCGTAGGTTGTAAATAGGATGCCTTGCTCAAGCCGGATCGGCGTGCCCTGGCGGAAGCGGGAGAGCGGCGTGACGAGCAGCCGCTCCATGCCGAGCGCGGACCAGTCGCGCTGCGCGTCCTCGATCAGCTTGTCGGACTTGCTGATCCAGACGGCGCGGCGCCGGCCCTTGAGCCAGTTGTCGAGCAGGATGCCGGCGACCTGGCGGCCCTTGCCGGCGCCGGTGCCGTCGCCGAGAAACCATCCGCGTCGAAAGCGGACAGCGTGCTCTGCGTCGTCACGCGCGGCGGTTACGAGGTCGAAGGTTTCATCGACCGTCCATGCGCGGGCGAGGAACTCTCCGTGAGCCTCGCCGGCATAGATGATGCTTTCGAGCTGGGGNNCGGATCGACTGCAATCCGTATTCTTCATAAAGCGCATCCGTGAGGCGGGCGCCCTCCGGCGGCGTCCAGTCGACAATCTCATAGGCGAGCTCCTTGGCCTCCGGTTCGGGGAGCGCCGGACCGGACGATCGGCGCATCGCGAAGGCGCGAACCGTTCGGGGAATCGCCGATCGCGNNACCAGGCGAGCAGTCTCTCCGCGTCCGGAGCTATTCCTGGCGAGGGCGGAAAGACCTTCGGATCGGCAGCGGGTTCCTTGTCGATGACGGTGAGCCGCGTGTCGATCGTGGTGCCGTGCTTGGCATAGACGGCGCCATCGATAGCGGCGGAGAACACGACGCGGCCGCGCTCTTGAAGCCGGATGAAAGCCTCGCGCCAAGCCAGATTGTCCGGTGCGAAGTTCGGACCGGTGATTGCGACGAGACGGCCGCCCTGGCAGAGCCGCGCCAAGGCGGAAGCGACATGGCGCAGCACCGCGTCCGCCACGCGCCGATCGACATTCGCCATCACCGAGAAGGGCGGGTTCATCACGACGACGCTCGGCGTGATCGCGGCATCCAGATGATCGTCGATCTGCGCCGCGTCGAAGCGGGTTACGATGACGCCCGGGAAGAGGTGGCCGAGCAGAGTCGCGCGTGTCTCGGCCAGCTCGTTCAGCACGAGCGAACCGCCGGCAATCTCGGCGAGAATGGCGAGCAGCCCGGTGCCAGCCGAAGGTTCCAGAACCCGATCCGCCGCCGTGATGGCCGCCGCGGCAGAGACCGCGAGGCCAAGCGGGACCGGCGTCGAGAACTGCTGGAGCGCCTGGCTCTCCTCGGTGCGACGCGTGTGGGTGGGGAGAAGGCCCGCGATCTTCGCGAGCATCGGCAGTGCGGCGGACGGGGATCCGGCTTTGCAGAGAAGCACTTTGCCGTATTTGCGGAGGAACAGCACCGTCGCCGCCTCGCAGGCGTCGTAGGCGGTTTTCCAATCCCAGGCGCCGGCGGCATCGGTGGCGCCGAAGGCCGCCTCCATCGCGGCGCGCAGAATGCCGGCATCGATGCGACGGCCATGTTCCAGATCGGGAAGGAGGAGCCGCGCGGCCTGGGCGACGGCACCGGAGGCTGCCGCATACGATGGCGCAGCCGAGCGCGCTGCCGCGGAGATGGAAGGATTCGTCATGAAGGAGGCCTCGGGAGAGCGGGAACGGGCCGAGCAGTCGGGCGCTCTCTCTCGACCCGATCGGCTCAAACCCGTCCCGGCCNNGGGCGATAGTCAGAGATATGAGCGGGACGGCCGATGCCGCGCCTCTCCCCTCCTCTCCTGGTCACTATTCGGCGGCGATTACCGCACGCTCGTCCGCGTCTTCTTCGCCGGCGGCTTCCTCATCATCAGAGAGAAACGCCGGCAGCGCTTCGTCACCATCCGCAACACGCCTATCGACGGTTTCCGCGTCGAGAGAAACCGACGTGCGCAGCGGTTCGGGGAGCCAGCCGGTGCCCTCGAGCAGC
>PLUH01000186.1:512-34086 GCA_003164825.1 Hyphomicrobiales bacterium | reverse complement strand
CGAAACATCTGCGTAAACCTTTGAAAAGGCGCGAATCGCGGAAGGAAAAGCCATTTTGATTTCGTTGCGTCCAGCTTGGATTTCGTTGTCCCGGGCTTGGATTTTGATGCGGCCGGGTTGGAAAACGTTGCGGCGGGCTTGGAAAATATTTCCTCGCGCCCGGCTCCGGTGTGACGACCTGGAGAAGGGCGGCGGCGAGCGAAGCGCGGAGCATCCTGGGATCGGTCATCTGGCCTCCTCCTCGATCAGCCGCTGCAACCTGTAGATCGCCTCGAGCGCTTCGCGCGGGCTCATCGCGTCGGGATCGAGCGCCGCCAGCGCCACGCGCAATTCATCAGGCGGGGGCGGCTCGCGCGGCTCATAGGAGAACAGCGGCAGCGAGTCGAACGTTGTCCCCGCGCGTGAGGCTTCGAGAGCAGCGAGCGCCTGGCGCGCCCGCTTGACGACCGACGCCGGTAGTCCGGCGAGCTTCGCGACCTGGATGCCGTAGGAGCGATCGGCCGCGCCTGGGACCACCTCATGCAGGAAGGCCAGCGTCCCCTTGAACTCGCTGACCCGCATGGTGAGGTTGACGAGCCGCGGCAGCGTCTCGGCGAGCCCGGTCAATTCATGGAAATGGGTGGCGAACAGGGCGCGTGAACGGTTGACGGCGTTGAGATGCTCGACGCAGGCCATGGCGATCGAGAGGCCATCGAAGGTCGCCGTGCCGCGACCGATCTCGTCCAGGATCACCAGCGAGCGCGCGCTCGCCTGATTGAGGATCGCCGCCGTCTCGACCATCTCGACCATGAACGTCGAGCGGCCGCGCGCCAGATCATCTGCCGCGCCGACGCGCGAGAAAAGGCGGTCGACGATGCCGATATGGGCGCGCGCCGCCGGAACATGAGACCCCATCTGGGCGATGAGCGCGATCAGCGCGTTCTGGCGCAGATAGGTCGATTTTCCCGCCATGTTGGGGCCGGTCACGATGGCGATGCGCCCACCCTCCCCCGCTTCGCCTGAGAGATCGCAGTCATTGGCGACGAACGGTTCCCCCGCCGCTTTCAGCGCCGCCTCGACCACCGGATGGCGCCCGCTCTCAATCCGGAAACTCAGCGAAGCATCGACCAACGGTCGGGTCCAATTGCGCTTGACTGCGAGTTCGGAGAGTGCGGCGGCGAGGTCGATCTCGGCCAACGCCGCGCCGAAGCCGCGCAAGCGTTCGCCCTCGGCGAGGCAAGCGTGGCGCAGGCGATCGAAAGCCTCGAGTTCGAGCGCCAGCGCCCGGTCGGCCGCCGAGGCGATGCGCGCTTCGAGGTCGACCAGCGCATTGGTGGTGAAGCGCATGGCGCCCGCCATCGTCTGGCGATGAATGAAGGTCGAGTTGAGCGGCGGCTTGAGCAGCGTCTCGCCCGCCGCCTGCGGGGTTTCGATGTAATAGCCGAGAAAGTTGTTGTGCTTGATCTTAAGCTGCCTGACGCCGGCCTGCTCCGCGTATGACGACTGCAGCTCGGCGATGACACGGCGGCTTTCGTCGCGTAAGGCGCGCGCCTCGTCGAGCGCCGGCGACGCGCTCGCGCGCACGAACCCGCCGTCGCGCTTGATGAGAGGCAAATCGTCGGCCAGCGTCGATTGAAGATCGCGCTCAAGCGCGCCGCAGTCGGCGCGAAGCCGCGCGTAAGCCGCGAGGAGCTCGGGCGGAAGGTCCTGAGCGGCCTCCAGAATTCCGGCGAGCGCCGCCGCCGCGCCAAGCCCGTCGCGGATGGCGGCGAGGTCGCGCGGACCGCCGCGGTCGAGGCTCAGGCGCGCGAGCGCCCGTAGGAAGTCGGGCGTGTGGGCCAGCGCGCGGCGCAAGGCCTCGCGCATCGGCGACGCCTCGACCAGGAAATCGAGCGAATCGAGCCGCCGGTTGATGGCCTCGGGGTCGGTCAGGGGACTGGCGAGCCGCTCGGCGAGCAGGCGCGCCCCGGCGGGCGTCACCGTGAGATCGATCGTCGCCAACAGCGAGCCCTCGCGCGCGCCGCTTAAGGTCCGCGTGAGCTCGAGATTGGCGCGAGTGGCGGGATCGATTTCGAGGCTCGCTCCGCGCGCCCGCCGCGTCGGGGCCGAGAGCGCCGGCCGGGCTTCGAACTGGGTGCGCTTGACATAGGCCAGCGCGAGCGCGGCGGCGGCGATCTCGGCCCGGGTGAAGGCGCCGAAGCCGTCGAGGGTTTCGACGCCGTAGAACTCGCACACCCGGCGCTCCGCCGCCACGCCGTCGCCGCCGTCGCGCGCGAGCGCCGTCGCTGGCGCCCTCATGGCGCCGATGATCCGGGAAAACTCCCGCTCGTCATAGACCGCCTGCGAAGCGACGATTTCGCTCGGCTCGAGGCGCGCGATCTCCGCCGCGAGGCCCGCTTCGTCAGCCTCCGACAGCATGAATGCGCCGGTCGAAAGATCGAGCGCCGCGAGGCCGTAGACTTGCCCCCCCTCACGCGCGCGGACCTTCTGCACCGCGACCATCAGGCGCGCGCGGCCCGGCTCGAGCAGCCGCTCCTCGGTAATCGTGCCGGGCGTGACCAGCCGCACGACCTCGCGCCGCACCACCGACTTCGCTCCCCGCTTCTTCGCCTCCGCCGGATCCTCGAGCTGCTCGCAGACGGCGACGCGATGGCCGAGCGCGATCAGACGGTTGAGATAGTCGTCGGCGCGCTCGACCGGGACGCCGCACATGCGGATGTCTTCGCCCTCGTGCTTGCCGCGCTTGGTCAGCACGATGCCGAGCGCCCGGCTCGCGACCTCCGCGTCGTCGAAGAACAATTCGTAGAAATCGCCCATCCGGTAGAAGAGCAGGCAATCGGGATTGGCGGCCTTGATCTCGAAATATTGCGCCATCATCGGCGTCAGGCGCGAGGCGGCGCTCTCGGCGTTGGGGCTGTCGCTGGCGGCGTCCATGCGGTCAAGCCTAGCAAATCGCCACGCCAAGCGCAGGGTCGCGGTCAGGCATATCCACGGGCGCCACGGGTCAGGCCGCCGTCGCCGGCGCCGCCGCCCCGCCGCCGAACCGCGCCTTCATCGCCTTCGCGGCCATCGTGTAGCCGCCCCCCGCGCCGTCGACGAAATGGACGTGGCCGCGCTCGGTGATCGAGGGAACGAAACACGTCAGCTGCGCCGCTTCCTGGCGGAACGCGCCCCAGTTGGCGTAGTCCTCGGCGGCCGCGAGCCGCGCCTCGAGCGCGTCGGCGAAGACGGGGGAGCAGTCGAGCGTCATCCGCAATCCATCGTCGAACTTGCGAAAATCGGCGTTGGCGGCGACGTCGCTGGCGTAGAGCGCGGCGTCGAAGCCGCCGGCCTTCAGCTTCAAGACGTGGAAGAGGACGCCGAGCAAATAGTTCGCCGCCGCCGAGACGCGCGCCCGCGCGAGGGACACGCCCGAGGCAGTCGTCACCGCCGCTTCGAGCGCGATCGCCTTGCCGGGATTGGCGACGCCGAGGCTCGCAAGCGTGATCGGCCGGCCGCTCGAGGGTGCGGCGAGCGCCATCCGGACGATCTCGTCGACAAGGCCGCCAAAACGCGGATCATCGCCGCGCGGCGCAACGATCAGCGACAGAATGACGCCCTGCTTCGCCGGCGCGACACCCCAGCGGCAGGAGAGACCGGAGAGATCGGGCTTCGCCCCCGGCGCCGCGGGCGGAAGCGCATAGCGGCCGCGCTTGGCCTCGGCCTCGAACCAGGAGAGCCCACCGCCGTCGAACATGGCATAGACGCAATGTGGCGTTGCGCCGTAACGGACGACCTTCACGTCCCGTCCGGCCGCTCGGATCTCCCGCACCGGAATCGTGGCGACGCGCAAATCCAGCTGGAATTCGTCATGCGAAAAATCGGCCATCGCGGCGAGCGCGGCGGACGCGGCCGGCGCGTCGGACCCGGAGACCGCGAAACTCGCCCCGTCGCCGCCGAACACGAACGGAAACGGTCGCCGGTCGAGCGCGTTGGCGACGGCGGCGATCACGCCGGCGCCGACCACGTTCACCGCCTTATAGCGGCCTTGAGCGACCGCCTGAGTCGAGCCAACGACATCGGAGAAGCCGACCATCCAGTCGTCCGGCAGCGGACAATAGTTCTCGCGCCTTACGGCCGCGGCGAACTCATCGAAAATCGGGATCGATTCGTAGAAGTTGCTGCTCATGGCGGCGCGTCCCCTCCGCATGGGAACCGGCTCATCTTAGCGCAAGGATGGAGGCTACGCCCAATTGGTGTTTTTCAGCGCAGCTTCGCCTGGATCAGGGGGCCGTCTCCCATCCCAAGCTTGACCTCGCGACCCCTCTCGATCGCTTCGCCGACGAACGCCTTGGCCGCCGCCACGGCTTCCGGCAACGCCATCCCGAGCACGACATGGGCGGCGATGGCGCTCGACAGCGTGCAGCCGGTCCCGTGCAGATTGCGCGAGGCGATGCGCGGCGCCGCGTAGCGGCGAACGCCTTCCGCAGTCGCGAGGAAGTCGATCGCCTCGTTGCCGTCGAGATGACCCCCCTTCATCAGCACCGCGCGCGGCCCGAGCTTCAGCAACGCCGCGCCCTGGCGCACCATGTCGGCTTCGCTTCCGGCGACCTTCTCGCCGAGCAGCACCGCGGCCTCCACCAGGTTCGGGGTCAGGCAGTCGACGAGCGCCAACAGCTCCAGACGGGCCGCCTCGACGAAGCCCGCCCCGCTCAGCGCCTCCCCGGACGAAGCGACCATGACCGGATCGTAGATGATGAAGGCCGCCGACNNGGAGGGCCGGATGAGGGGCCGGAGCAGGAAGCCAGCCGATCGCCCTGCCCCTCGCCCCAACCCTCTCCCCGCGAGCGGGGCGAGGGGGAATCAAGCGCCTCCGCCACCGCGCCGACGATCTCCGGGCTCCCCAGCATGCCGATCTTGATCGCCGAAACGACGAAGTCTTCCAGTACGGCCTCGATCTGCGCCGCGACGATCGCCGGCGGCGGATAATGGATCGCCCGCACTCCTCGCGTGTTCTGGGCGGTCAGCGCGGTGACCACGCTCGCGCCGTGGACGCCGAGCGCAGCGAAGGTCTTGAGATCAGCTTGAATCCCGGCCCCGCCGCCGGAATCCGAGCCTGCAATGGTCAGAGCGACCGCGAGCCTTTGTTTCACGCCGGCCGCGTGGCTGCGATCCATTCGCGCGCGCGCGCCTCCGGGTCGGCGTTGAGCGTGATGTCGGTGACGACGGATACGATGTCCGCGCCCGCGCCGCGACACAACTTCGCCCGTTCGACGTTGAGGCCGCCGATCGCGACCAGCGGGATTGCGCCGATCCGGCGCTTCCACTCTCCGATACGCTGCAAGCCTTGCGGCGCAAAAGCCATGGCCTTGAGAATTGTCGGATAGATCGGGCCGAGGGCGACGTAGTCGGGATCGAGCCTGAGCGCACGGTCCAATTCGGCATCGTCGTGGGTGCTGACGCCGAGCCGCAAGCCCGCCTTGCGGATCGCGCCGACGTCGGCATGGTCCAGATCGGCCTGGCCGAGATGGACCCAAGCGGCGCCCTCGTCGATCGCGACGCGCCAAAAATCGTTGACGATAAGGACCGCGCCAGCTTTCGCGCAAGTCGCCAACGCCTCACTCGTCTCGCGCGCGATCCAAGCCTCGTCCCTGTCCTTGATCCGCAATTGCACGAGCCGTGCGCCGACGCCGGTCAGGCGCGTGACCCACGCCGCGCTGTCGACGATGGGATAGAAAGGATCGAGGCCTAGCTCCCCTCTCCTGCTGGGAGAGGGGCTGGGGGTGAGGGAGGCAAGGGCGCTCATATCAGCACGGCTCTGCCGACGACCGGCGTCGAGGGGGAGGCCATGTCGCGCGGCTGCGTGGGTCCGGCGAGGAAGGCGGCGCGGCCAGCTTGGATCGCCTGCGCGAAGGCGCGCGCCATCGCGATCGGGTCGCCGGCTTTCGCGACCGCGGTGTTGAGCAGCACCCCGTCGTAGCCGAGCTCCATCGCCGCTGCGGCATGCGACGGCAGACCGACGCCGGCGTCGACGATCAGCGGAACGTCGGGGAAATGCGCGCGCAGCGCCCTTAGGCCGAACACGTTGTTGAGCCCCTTGCCCGAGCCGATCGGCGCGCCCCACGGCATCAGCACCTTGCACCCGGCGTCGAGGAGCCGCTCGGCAACCACGAGATCCTCGGTCGTATAGGGGAAAACCTCGAAGCCCTCGCTCGCCAGAATGCGCGCCGCCTCCACCAGGCCGAACACATCCGGTTGCAGCGTGTCCGCTTCGCCAATCACTTCGAGCTTGATCCATGGCGTGCTGAAAACCTCGCGCGCCATCTGCGCCGTCGTCACCGCCTCCTTCACGCTGTAGCAGCCGGCGGTGTTGGGCAGGACGCGGGCGCCGATGTCGCGAATGAGCCGCCAGAAATCCTGCCCCTCTCGGAGCCGCGCCGACTCCCTGCGTAGCGAAACGGTGAGGACGTCAGCAGATGACGCGTGCGCGGCTTCGGCCAGGATCGCCGGCGAAGGATATTGCGACGTGCCGAGCAGGAGGCGCGAAGCGAGGGTCACGCCGTACAGAGTGAAGTCGGGGGTTTGGGTCAACGCCACAGTCTTTCGCCGATCGACCGCCGCCGTCATTGCGAGGAGCCGTAGGGCGTTCGGAAGGACACCCGTCNNCTGGATTGCTCCGCTTACGCCCGCAATGACGCTCGTTGCTTTTCTTCGTAAGCATCATCTCACCCCCCCTGCCTCGGCGCGACGATCTCGATCCGATCGCCCTCCTTCACCGGCGTCGCGGCGCGCGCCCGGGCCGGCACGAACTCGCCATTGAGCGCGGTCGCGACCCTGGCCTCGCCATAGTCGAGCGCTTGCAGGGCTTCCGCGAGGGTCCCCGCGGCGACCGCCCGCGGTTCGCCATTGACGATCACGGTCATACGAGCGCCCCCGCCCGCTCGAACGCCAGAGTCGCCACCCGGTCGGCGAATGCGGGGGCCAGCAGGAACCCGTGGCGAAAGAAGCCGTTGACGAATATGCGCCCTCCCCGCTCGTCGATCCGCGGCTCGTTGTCGGGATAGGCCGGCCTCACGTCGGCGCTCATCTCGAGAATCTCGGCTTCCCCGAACGCCGGATGAAGCGCGTAAGCCGCGCTCAGCATCTCGATCGCCGAACGCACGCTGACAGCGCCCTTTTCCGCGCTCTCGATCATCGTGGCGCCGATCATGAATTCGCCATTCGCCCGCGGGACGACATAAAGGGGAATGCGCGGATGCAGGAGCCTGACCGAGCGGGTGAAGGAGACCTCGCGCGTGCGCACCCGGATCATCTCGCCGCGCACGCCGCGCAGTTGCTCGAGCTCGGCCCGCGCCGCAAAGCCCCGGCAATCGACGATGAGCCCCGCCTCCGGCCCGAGCCCCTCGCCGTCCTCGCCAAAGCGCATCTCGGCGCCGCGGCGGCGAAGCGCGCCGGCGAGCGCGCCCATCGCGCCGCGCGGATCAAGATGGCCCTCGCCGGCGAAGAAGAGACCGGTGCGAAAACGTCCGCCGAGATCGGGTTCGAGCGCGGCGATCCGCGCCTCATCCGCCCGCTCATGCCCGCGCGTGCGCCGGGCGAAGCGGTCGATCTCGCCGACATCGCGCGGCGGCGCGACGACCAGCGTGCCGGCGCGCGCGACGCCGGGGACGCGCGCGTCCCACCAGTCGATCGCGCCTTTGCCCAGATCGACCACGCTCTGCGGCGCGCTCTCGCCCTCGCAGAACGGCGCCAGCATGCCGCCTGCAAGCCACGACGCGTTGCCGCCAAGTTCGCGCGATCGCTCGACGAGCGTCACCTTGGCGCCGCGCTCGGCGAGGGTCAGCGCAGTCGTCAGGCCGACGACGCCGGCGCCGATGACGGTCGCTCGCAATGCCTCACTCCGCCGCATCGACGTAGAGCGTCCCGCCCTTTTCAAGGAACTCCCGCGATTTCTCGGCCATGCCGGCCATCGCCTCGGCCTCCTTACGCAGGTCCTGGGTGATCTGCATCGAACAGAATTTCGGCCCGCACATCGAGCAGAAATGCGCCACCTTGTGGCTGTCCTTCGGCAACGTCTCGTCATGGAACTTGCGCGCCGTGTCGGGATCGAGCGACAGGTTGAACTGGTCCTCCCAGCGGAAGTCGAAGCGCGCCCGCGACAGCGCGTCGTCGCGGATGCGCGCGGCCGGATGGCCCTTGGCGAGGTCGGCGGCGTGGGCGGCGATGCGATAAGTGATGACGCCGGTCTTCACGTCGTCACGGTCGGGCAGACCCAGATGCTCCTTCGGCGTCACGTAGCAGAGCATNNCCGGGGCCTTCGATCATGACCTGGCAGCCCTTGTCCCAGGCGACCCTGGTCAGTTCGCCCAGCGTCTCGAGCTCGGCGAATTGCGCCGCGTCGTTGGCGTCGGCGATCGAGCCCGGACGCAGGCCGTCGCCGAGCGAGAACGAAACGTCATACCTTCGCATGATGTCGCAGATGTCGGAGAAGCGATCGTAGAGAAAGCTCTCGCGATGGCCTGCGAGGCACCAGCGGGCCATGATCGATCCGCCGCGCGAGACGATGCCGGTGACGCGCCTGGCGGTCAGCGGCACATGCGCGAGGCGGACGCCGGCGTGGATGGTGAAATAATCCACTCCCTGCTCGGCCTGCTCGATCAGCGTATCCTTGAACACTTCCCAGTCGAGCTTGAGGGGATCGCCGCCGACCTTCTCCAGCGCCTGGTAGATCGGCACCGTGCCGATTGGGACCGGCGCGTTGCGAACGATCCAGGAGCGGATNNGTGTCGGCGCCCCAGCGGATCGCCCACACCATCTTCTCGACTTCCTCGGCGACGCCGGAGCTCACCGCCGAATTGCCGATGTTGGCATTGACCTTGACGAGAAAATTACGGCCGATCGCCATCGGCTCGAGTTCGAGGTGATTAATGTTGGCGGGAATGATCGCCCGCCCGCGCGCCACCTCCTCGCGGACGAATTCGGGCGTCACGAATTCGGGAATGGCGGCCCCGAAGCTCTCGCCGTCGGCGAGGCGGCCCGACGCGTCCGCAACCGCCGCCTCGCGCGCCAGATTCTCGCGGTGGGCGACGTAAACCATCTCCTCGGTCACGATTCCGGCGCGGGCGAATTCCAGTTGGGTGACGAGTTGCCCGGGACGACCCGCGCGCAACGTCCGCGTCGCCGGGCAGAGCGGCGCAAGATGGTCAGCTGAGACGTTGCCGTTGTCCTCGGGCCTGATCGCGCGCGGCTCAGCCGCCGCCAAGCCTCGCGCCTCGATCCAAGCCTCGCGCACAGGCGGCAAGCCGTCGGCGAGATCGATTGGCGCCCCGTCTTCCGTATAGGGTCCGGAGGGATCGTAGACCCTGACCGGCGGCTCGCTCGGGTCGCTGAGCGTGATCTCGCGGAACGGGACGCGGATGTCGGGGCGGCGCTGCGGCGCAGCGTAGATCTTGCGCGAGCCCATTATCGGCCCGGTGGTGACGCTCTGCGGCGCGACGAATTTGGGGATCTCGTTCATGGCCGTCTCCTCGAGCATGAGTCCGACGGCGGGAACTGGCGGACCAAATGGAGGGTCGCGGCCGCTACGTCCCTTCGCCGGCATGACCCGGATCAGGTTCAAAGGGTTCGGCGTCTCGCCGTCTCAGCCCCATTTAGGGGCGCCCCTCGAGCACCCGGCGAATCTGGACCCGGCGCCGCGATCTGTCAACACACTCTCCAAGACTATTACTTGTGCCGCCTTCGCGCCCGATCGAGATCTGCAGCGACTCGCGTGAGTTTCACGCCGCCTGCAGCCGCCGCGAGACCGAGGTCGTCTCCGGACGCCGCGATCGAAGTCGCCTCGGGCGTCGCTTCCCTGACTCGAGGCCTCGCCCGCCGTCGCTACCCGTTCGAAGGCAGGACCGGCCGCCCGCTTGCGCGCTTGCGAGTTGCGAAACGCGCCGCAAGGTGCGCGAGGCCCGGGACGCGTCTTGTCGCCGCGGCGGCGCCGCGGCGCCATTGGCGGAGGACCTCAGCGGCGGCCTCTTTGTAAGGGGCGACGATCTGGTCGGCATAGTGATGAAACGCCATCACCTTGTCGTAAGCGCGGGCGAACCACGGCATCGTCATCAGCTTGTGCTGCGTCAAATCGAAGATCGCCGGGATGAGCGCGACTGCCAGAAGCTTCAACACAATCCAAGCGATCACCCCGACCACGACATAGCCCATGGCGATCGCTACCGTAGCCACCACCAGGAGCGGCTCGACAATCAGAAACGGCACAAGGAAAATCAAAAGCGCGAACGGCGCCGGCAGGCGATCGACCAGCGCAGCGAAGGCATGCTTGAAACGCGTCCAGGGAATGAGTCCGACGACGAAGCGCTCGATCGCGATGAAGCCGTCCCACACCCAGGCGACGGCCAGAAAAGCCATCGCCAGCGCGAGAAGAGCCGTCCGCCTGATCCTGAAACGCTTCATCCCAACAACATTCCTGTGAATCCCACAACAACTCGCCTTCACGAGCGCGTGACCATGCCGATCAAACGGGGCGAGCACAAGGCCTTTTGCGCCGCAATATGGCCATTAATCCGCTGTTAACGCTGCCGGCGGGTTGCGTGGCCTTCGTAATCACGCGGCAAGGCGCCGGTAAGCTTATCGGAACCTTGAATTAACTCTTAGGGCGGCACTTTCGCGGGCGAGCGAAGGGTCGTCAGGAGTGGCAGCATGGACGCGAACAAGGCCCGGAGTTCGATTGCATCGGCGGTGGCGCTAGCGCTCGGCTTGGCCCTTGGCGCTTGCTCGCACAACAACACCGACAACAACTTCGCTGCGGGCTATGGCGCAGCAGGCCCGGGCAGCATCCAGGAATTCAACCAGACGGTCGGCGACCGCGTCTTCTTCGACACCGATCAGACGGATCTCTCCACGACCGCCCAGGCGACGCTCGACAAGCAGGCCGCTTGGCTCAATCAGTACAATCGCTACGCCTTCACGATCGAAGGCCATGCGGACGAGCGCGGCACGCGCGAATATAATTTCGCCCTCGGCGCCCGGCGCGCCGAGGCGGTCCACGACTATCTCGCCGCCAAGGGCGTCGCCGCGTCGCGGATGAAGACGATCAGCTACGGCAAGGAGCGGCCGGTCGCCACCTGCGACGACATTTCCTGCTGGTCACAGAATCGCCGCGCCGTCACCGTGCTCAACGGCGCGCCCGGAAGCAGTTGATCCGCCCTGGACGAGCGAGAGAGGACGCTTGCGGCTTGACTTGAAATCGACAGATGCGGGGCCTATGGGCCGGCGAATCAGACCCGATCGAGGAAACCGCCAGTGACGACCTTGTTTCGCCCACGCCTCATGGCGGCGTTCGTCGCCTGCGTCGCGCTCGCGGCGCCGGCTCAGGCCCAATTCGATCCTTTCCACCGCCAGGCGCCGCCGGCCGACATTCCGGGCGGCGCCGCAGGCGACCCCAACCAGACCGCGGAGCTGGTGTTGCGCGTCAACCAGCTCGAGGAGGAGCTCCGGCAGGCCAACGGCCGGATCGAGGAATTGGAGAACGTCGAGCATCGGCTCGAGACTGAGCTGCAGAAGTTCCGCCAGGACGTCGAATACCGGTTCGGCGACCGCTCCGAGGGCGCCCCCCCGGCGCCTGACGTCGCTGAAGCCCCCCAAAGCCCCGGCGAGCCGGCCGCGCCGGCAAGGCCGAGGAAGTCGTCGGACGCGTTCGATCCCGACGCCGACCCGAACGCGCCCGGGGCGCCGCGGCCGCTCGGAACCACACCGCCGAGCGCGCCATTGGTGCGCGAGGCGCCGGGGGCCGCTGCGGGTCAACCGCTCGAGCTCGGCAAGGCCCCGGCGCCCGAATCGAGCAAGGGACCGCCGCCCCCGAGCGGACCGACAATCGTCGGCTCCGGAGTGGCGATGCTCGATCAGCCGCGCGAGCAGTTCAATGCGGCGTTGCAGGCCTTTCAGGCGGGGCAATATCCGGAGGCCGAAGCCGGCTTCAAGGCGTTTCTCGCCGCCAATCCGTCGCACCGGATGAGCGCTGACGCGATCTTCTATATCGGCGAGACCTACCTTCAGCGCTCACGCCCGCGCGAGGCGGCCGAACAATATCTCAAGGTCACAACCGACTATTCCAAGTCGTCGCGGGCGCCGGAAAGCATGGTGCGGCTCGGCCAGACGCTCGCCGCCCTCGGCAACAATGAGCAAGCCTGCGCGACGCTGACCGAATTCGGCAAGCGCTACCCGGCCGCGTCGGCCTCGGTGAAGAAGCTCGCCGAGCATGAGAGCGCCAAGGATCATTGTTGAGCGCCCGGCGCTCGCACGCGCCGTCGGCGACTGACACCGAGGCGCTGTTTAAGCCGCTCGGGCGGGCGCGGACGCTGCTGATCGCTGTCTCCGGCGGTCCTGATTCAACCGCGCTGCTCCTGATGGCGGACGAATGGGCGAGGCGGCGCGGCAGGGCGCGCATCGAGGCGGCGACGGTCGATCACGGCCTTCGGCCCGAGAGCGCGGAGGAGGCGAAGGCGGTCGCGGCGCTCTGCGCCCGGCTCGGGGTCACCCACCGCATTCTTCAATGGAAGGGCGCGAAGCCCGTGAGCCGCCTGCAGGAGCGCGCGCGCGAGGCGCGCTACCGCCTGCTCGTCGATCATGCGAAGGCGATCGGCGCCGACGCGCTATTGACCGCCCATCACGCCGACGATCAGGCCGAGACGGTGCTGTTCCGTCTCTTGCGCGGGTCGGGGGTCGCCGGACTGCGCGGCATGGAGCTGACGACCACCCGCGACGGCATGACGATCGCCCGGCCGCTCATCGGGCTCAAAAAGCGCGACCTCATCGCCTTCGCCCAGGCGCGCGGCGCGCCGTTCGTCGACGACCCGTCCAACGCCGACCCGCGGTTCGCGCGCACCCGCCTGCGCGCGCTTCTTGCCCAGCTCGGCGAGGAAGGCCTCGACGCCGAGGCTCTCGATCGGCTGGCGCGCCGCGCCGGCGAAACCGAGCACGCGCTCGCGCATCTGACGGCCGAAGTCGAGGCGCGGCTCGGCGCGGACGAGGCGATCGACGCCCGCGCGCTTTACGGCACGCCGATCGCGATCGTGCAGCGGATTCTCAGCCGGCGCATCGCCGCGGCGGGCGGCCGCGACCCGAGCCGGATCGGGCTCGAGAAGATCGAGACGCTGGCGGCGGGCCTCCGCGACGCTTTGCGGGAGCGCCGCGCCGTCGGCGCCAATGTCGGCGGCGCCCTGGTGCGGCTTACCGTCAAGGGCCGGCTGACTTTCGCCCCCGAGCCGCCGAGGAAGGGCGGCAAGCGATAGGGCGCGCGAAGACCGCTCCGAGGCGGCGGCCCCCCGGGCGAATATTTATCAATTTATATCTGTGTTACAATCGGGTTTCCAAGCCAGGCCCAAATCTACCCAAATCCGGCCAAGCCCGGCCAAGCCAACCAAAGAAAATCAAAGAAAATAGGCTTGGATTTCCTTGGATTCTCTTGTCCGAAACGAGCCTTCTCAATGGGTTACGGCGACCCCCTAGGCAAAAAAATCTTTCTTGTCCCTTGCCCCCTCGATCAGCCTCGCGCACGCCGCGTTTTCGTTTCCGAGCATCTGGTAAGGATAGCACGACTTCCGGTTTTCACAAAGAAAATGCATCAGAAAATTGGGCGACACGGAGCGGATCGGCCAGTCATAGTCCCGCACCGCTCACGGGGATTTCGTGAGCACGCCTCACGCTCCGCGCCTTCGCGCATGCTTGCGAAGCCAATCGGCGAAGGCTTCCTCTTCGATGTCTCCCGAGGCGAGCCTAAGCATTGCGGCGGCGGCTTCGACCTCGTCGGCCGCAAGATCGAGACCGTTGAGACCGAGAAAAACATAGGCCGCCAGCAACGCCGTCCTTTTGTTTCCATCGACAAAAGGGTGGTTGCGAACAATCCCCGACGCGTAGGCCGCCGCGAGACGGCAAACATCGCTCTCACCGTAGGCGTGCAGGTTCCTTGGCCGCGCCAGGGCCGATGCGAGCAGCCCGGCGTCCCGCATTCCCCCGGCGCCGCCATGTTCGGCGAGCTGCGCGTCGTGAACGGCTGCGATGACCGAAGGCAAGACCCAAATCGGGCTTTTCACTTGCCGACCTTCACTTGCCGACCTTCATTTCGCGAGTTCACGCAACGCGTTGCGGAATTTGGCCATTCCTTGCCGAGCAACCTGCATTTGCCGTTCGAACTCCGGATCATAGGGGGTGATCCGCATCGAGCCGTCGGCGGCTTCGGTCAGATGGAGAATGTCGCCATTCTTCACATTGAGCCGGGTCAGTATTGCCTTGGGCAAAACCACGCCGAGCGAATTGCCGATCGAACGAACTTTCACCTGCGCCATCAGGAACTCCTCGTTGTTACGAACGTTATAACGTGATCTCATCGCCTTGACAACGGCTGGTCGCGGGCCTGTCGACGGGTCCAAGAGCACGCTGGTCCGGCCGAATTCAAAAATTCGCCGTAAAGCTCAAGCAAGCTCGCTGAGATGGCAAATGAATAAAATGATTAATTGATAGAGGAGGCGATCGCGATCAACGATAATATGCAAGGTTGGGTGGCTCGCTCCGTCGTCGTTGCTTCGATTGTGCTAGTTTTTGGGCTGGCCGGCGCGCGGCAGTCTTTTGACGGGTGTGGCGGATATTGCGAGGCCCGGCAGGCGCGCGCGATATGCCATGACGCGGTGAAAGCTCAAGGCCTGCAGCGCCAAGCGCGCGACGCTGAATTTGAAAAGTGCAAGGCGGATCCGGCGAGTTACCTGCAGCTTGATCAGTTCACGGACGACGCGGAAACGAGCGTCGAATAATCGCTGGGCCCGGTCGCGCGGTTACGCCGCGACGTCGGCCACCACCGTATCGAGCAGCGGCGCGCCCATTGCGGTAACGCGAATGCGCCCGCGCTCGTCGCGTTCGAGAAACCCATCCTCGATCAGGCTCTCGACGCGGGCAGGATCGATGTCGCGGCCAGTCAGCTTTTCGAACGCCCGCGGATCGACCCCCTCGCTCAGCCTCAGGCCCATCAGCAGGAATTCGTCGCCCTGCTCCTCGCGGCTGAGCGCCACGCTCTCGACCAGGCCATGGCCCTCGGTCTCGACCTGGGTCAGCCACATTTCCGGGTGGCGCTCGGTCTCCTGCGCGAGCCGCCCTTTCGATGTGAGCAAACGCCCATGCGCGCCAGGGCCGACGCCGGCATATTCGCCGTAGCGCCAATAGACGAGGTTGTGGCGGCTCTCCGCGCCCGGCCGGGCGTGATTGGAAACCTCGTANNCCTCGGGGCGGGCGTGGTTCGACACCTCGTAGGCCGGGAGACCGCGCGCCTCGGTCACTTCCCGCGTCGTCTCGAACAGGGCGAGGCTCAGATCCTCGTCCGGCAGCTCGAGCTTGCCGGCGGCGCGCAGGCGTTCGAAAATCGTGTCCGGCTCGATGGTCAGCTGATAGAGCGAGACGTGGTCGCCGGCATAGTCAAGCGCCTCGGCGAGCTCGCGGCGCCATTTCGCTGTGCCCTGCCCCGGCCGGCCGTAAATAAGATCGAAGCTGAAGCGCGGAAACAGCGCAGCGGCGAGCTTGACTGCGGCCAGCGCCTCGGCGGCCGTATGCTTGCGTCCGAGCGCCTTGAGATCGGGGTCGTTCAGCGCCTGGACGCCGATCGACAGGCGATTGACGCCGGCTGAGCGATAGCCGCGAAACCGCTCCGCTTCGACGCTGGTCGGATTGGCTTCGAGGGTGATCTCGGCCTCGGGATCGAGCCGCCAGGCGGCGCCGATGGCGTCAATGACGCCCTGCACGGTCTGAGGGTCCATGAGCGAGGGCGTGCCGCCGCCGAAAAACACCGAGCGAACGTTGCGGCCGGGCGCAAGCGCCGCGCGATGGGCGATTTCGGCCCTAAACGCCGCGAGATAGCGCTCTTCGTCGATCGCGGCGCCGCGCACATGGCTGTTGAAGTCGCAATATGGGCACTTCGACAGGCAGAAGGGCCAATGGACATAGACCCCGAAGCCCGGATCAGGCGGCGCGCCCGCGTCGGTGCTCGCGGCGAGCGCGGTGACGCTGCGAATCATCGCGCCCTTATGCCAGCGAACGGCTCAACGCGCCAGCGTCGGGGAAGACTCCGCCGGGTCGCTGGGTGCGTCTCAGGGCGCGTGGTCGGCTCCTGGGTGCGAACAACGGTCCCGGCCACAGAGATCTACTTGGCGATGAAAAGCGCCAAAGTCTGGCCGCACACGCCATAGGTCGAACCTCCCGGTCCGATCAGAGTTTCGCTTCCCGCCGCTGCCCAAGCGTCGGGCCCGTCGTTCCACTCGCAAGTGTCGGTGACACGGTACCAGGTCTCGCCCGGGGGTGGGGGCGGCAAGATGAACTGCGTCTCGTTGGCAGGGAGGTCGCCGGTATAGGCCGAGGCGCCGTTATAGATGACGTACATGGTGGAATCGGCGAAATCGCCGCCATTGATCATGTAGGCGAGATCGTTGTTGGCGCCGTTCCAGTAATTGTTCTGGGTCGGGTCGTTGGAGACCTGGGCGGCGTTGCTGTAGTACCAGACCACCTGCGCCGGCGTGTACCAGGCGGCTGGCCGCAGCGCGGGGTGAGCCTTGCGGAAGGCGATGGCCCGGGTCACGTAGGTGTTGAAATTGCTTTGGTCCGAGGTCCGGCTCGACTGCGGGGTTAGCCAGGCGCCGATGGAATCCACGTCATAGGGATTGTCGTTGCACGCCAGCGTCCGCAGATACTCATCGCCGGCCTGGATCATTGGCGTGCCCGCCGACAGCATGACGAAGGCGAGGCCGGTGCGCGCCGCCCGGCGCTCGGCGGCGGGCTGTCCCGTGGAGGGATTGTCCTGGTCCCAACTGACGTCGTCGGATCCCCCGTCGCTCGGGCCGAGGGGGTAGCCCTGGTTGTTATTGGGGCCGTTGCAAGAGTAGAGATCGTTCAGCGTCACTCCGTCATGGCTATCCATGTAATTGATCGAATTCCAAGGGCTACGATTGTTGTGCGACGCGCCCTCAAACAGGCTGGCCGAACCGGTAAAGGCGTCGGCGACGACGCCGGGCGCGATGGCGACGACGCCGAGCTTGTTCTGCGCCTTGGGCAGAACTTCCTTGAAGGTGAAGTTCCACTCCGAGAATCCCGCTGGGAAATTGCCCTGCTGGGCCGCATTGCCGCAGCTGGAGCAGCCCACCGCGTTCGGTTCGGCGATGAGATCCAGTCCGCTGCCGCCGACGGCAGGACGGGTGGCAAGCAACGGCTCGCTTAGGATGCGGGCCAGCGCCGTCTTGGCGTCCGACGCGCTGAAGGTGAATCCGGTTCCGGTCGGACAATTGGGTGTTTGCGGGCTCGGCTGGTCGCTTTCGCAGACATTGCCCAGCATCGGCCCCTCGTCGAAACGGAAACCGTCCACGCCCATGGTCGCGCTCCAGTAATAAAGCGAGTCGACGATCAGGTTCTGGGCGACATGATTGTAGGTGTTGTAGTCGGGGCCGGCGCCATTGGCGCCATAATAGTCGGCGTTGACGACGCCTTGGCCATTGACGGCCAATTCGTAGTAGGCGCTGTTGTCGAGCCCCCGCATGCCGTAGAGGGGATAAGCGGCGGTCGACCCGGTGTTGGGAACAGGGGCGCCTTCGCCGGTGTGGTTGTAAACCACGTCCATATAGACCTTGACCCCGACATCATGGAACGCCTTGACCATCGCCTGGAACTCGGCGGTCGGGCCGCCAGGGGCCCTATTCGACGCATAGCGCCGGTCGGGGGCGAAATAGGCGAGGGTCATATAGCCCCAATAATTGTCCTTGTAATATTGTCCCGAATTCCAGCCGGGGTCGCCGTTGGGCGGCGCTGCGCCGCCATGGGTGGCTCCGTAGATGTCGTCCTGGTCGTTCTGCACCTCCTGCACGGGCTGCAATTCGACGGCGGTGACGCCAAGGCTTTGCAGGTAAGCGGCCTTCTCTGCCGCGCCCGCGTAAGTCCCGCGCTCGGCCTGCGGGACCGAATCATCGTTGGCGGTCATGCCGCGGACGTTCATCTCGTAGATGACGTCGTCCTTCTGGGCCCTGGTCGGCTTCAAGCCGAACGCGTTGGCCGCGGGCGTACCCACGATTCCTTTGGGCGCGATCTGCTGGGTGTCGTAATCCCGGTTGAGTTCGCTGGTGAAGACCGTTGGGTCGGCGTTGGGGAGGCCGGGGCCAATCGGGTCGCTGGAGATCTCGAGGGCGTAGGGATCCAGCAAGAGCTTGTTGGGATTGAAGCGATTGCCGGCGGAATCGACCACCGATACGAAGCCGGCAGCGCTGCCTGGAGTCCAGGAGGAATCATAAATCCAGTTCGGCCCCCAGGCGCGATAACCGTAATAGACGGTCGATATGCCGGCGTTGGTCAGGGCGCTCATAGGGATCTGCGTGGACCAAACGCCGTTGCCGTTCGGCGCGACAATGTCGCGGGTCAGGACCGCGTTCGCGCCGTTGGGCAAGGCGAACAGACAAAGCTCGATATGCGTGGCGCTATGGGAATAGACCCTGAAATTGACCGTCTTGCTGTCTTTGGATATCGAGGCGCCGAGTTGCATTTCGTCGATGTCCGCGCGGGCGCCCCCCGCCAGCGCGAAGCCCGCGCAGGCCAGCATTAGCGTCGCTATCGCTTTCAAACGAGTCATTGCCCGTGATCCTCGGCAGAAGCGCCACGCCGACGCCGAGATCATAGCGCCCACGGGCTTGATCGCCCCAATTTCAGCCGAGCGTCGACCGGCGCACCACCCCGACGATCGGCTCCGGCCGGACTGCGGGCCTACAGGCGTCGTTTGGGAAGGGCGCGACTCCCGCCCTTGCGGAAGTTCAAGCCGAACCGCCCCGACCTCGCCCTCTGGTCACAGCGCCTCGTCGCCGGTCTCGGCGGTGCGGACGCGCATCGCCCGCTCGATCGGGAGAACGAAAATCTTGCCGTCGCCGATCTNNCGGATCGCCTCGATCGTCGGCTCGACCTCATGGTCGCTGACCGCGATCTCAAGCCGCACTTTCGGCATGAAGGCGACGTTGTATTCCGAGCCGCGATAGATTTCGGTGTGCCCCTTCTGCCGGCCGTAACCGTTGGCCTCGCTGACCGTCATTCCCTTGACGCCCAGCCGATCCAGCGACGTCCGCACCTCGTCAAGCTTGAACGGCTTGATGACCGCCAGGATGAGTTTCATGATCGCACGCCCTCGAGACGCAATAGTCCTGATCCTTCGCTATGCTGGCGAAGTCGCCTACGCAAGCACGCATTTGGCCGCGGGCCCATGTTTCGCTGGGCGACCGAAGAGTTTCGCGCACTCCTGGCGCGCGCGATGCGAGGCCGCGGCAGCTCTCGGAATCGCCCGGGCGGCCTCTCGAACCCTTGATCCGACAGTCGCCGGCGCCGTCTGGACCGCTGGCTTCATTTTTGCTTAGGTCCAGGCGGGCCGCCGGGGCGTCGCTACAGCAGAACTTGCGGAGAGACTTCATGAAATTGCCGAGCGTGAAATTCTCGTTTCTCGCCGCAATCGCGGTCGCCGCGTTTCTGGCGCCCAGCCTGGCCCCCTCGGCCGAGCCCAAGATCCTGCACTTTGCCTTCCAGGGCGAGCTCAAGTCGGTCGACCCCTACCAGATCAACGAGAGCTTCAGCCTGACCGTCAATGGGGCGGTCTACGAAGGACTGATCCGTCGCGGCCCGGATCTGAGGATCGAGCCCGCCCTGGCGACGAGCTGGGAAGTGCTCGATCCGCTGCACTGGCGCTTTCATCTGCGCAAGGGGGTCAAGTTTCACGAAGGGCAGGACTTCACCGCCGACGACGTGATTTTCTCGGTCAATCGCGTGAAGGGCCCCGGCTCAGACCTGAAGGGCGTCGTCCCCGCCGACGCTGAGGTCGTCAAGGTCGACGACTATACCGTCGATTTCATCCTCAAGACGCCCGATCCGTTGCTGATCAACCAATGGGACACTTGGGGCATCTTTTCGAAGAGCTGGTCGGAGGCGCATGGCGCGACCGAAGCCACGGCGATGAATGCGACCACCCCGCCCTATGCGGGGCTGCACGCCAATGGCACCGGCCCCTTCATCCTCGTCAGCCACGAGCCCGGCGTCAAAACGGTCTGGAAGAGGAACCCCAACTGGTGGGACAAGCCGATCGGGAATATCGACGAGGTGGTGTTCACGCCAATTCCAAATGCGGCGACCCGCGTCGCGGCGCTGCTGTCCGGGGAAATCGACTGGATGGATCCGGTGCCGCTGAACGATCAGGCGCGGGTCAACGCCAATCCGGGAACCGAGGTGCTCGCCGGACCGGAGGTTCGCACCATCTTCCTCGGCATGGACCAGAGCCGCGACGAACTCGGCCATTCCAACGTCAAGGGCAAGAACCCGTTCAAGGACGTTCGCGTGCGCAAGGCGTTCTATCAGGCGATCGACGAGGACGCGATCAACAAGAAGGTCATGCGCGGACAGGCGACGCCGACCGCGGTGATGATCGCGCCGTCGCTGTTCTCGCTGTCGAAGGATTTCCATCGCTTCCCCTTCGATCCCGAGGCTTCGAAGAAGCTGCTCGCCGAGGCCGGCTATCCCGACGGGTTCGAGGTCCAGCTGGACTGCCCGAACGATCGCTACGTCAACGACGAGCAGATCTGTCAGGCGGTGGTCGGCATGCTGGCGCGGGTCGGGGTCAAGGTCGATCTGAACGCNNCCGAAGACCAACTGGGGCGGCAACAACGTCGGCGGCTATTGCAACCCGAAAGTCGACGCGCTCGCCCGCAAGGCGCTCGATGAGCCGGACGAGGAGAAGCGCGACGAAATCTTCGCCGAGGCTTGGCGAATCTCGCTGGTCGACGACGTCAGCTACATTCCGTTGCATCAGCAGGCGCTCGCCTGGGGCGTGTCCAAGACCACGCATGTGATTCAGCCGCCGAACAATTCCTATCGCTTCGCCTGGGTCACCAAGGATTGACGAGGAACGGCCGCCCATGACCCCAATCTGGGCGCGCCGGCGCGCCGCCGGTCTTAGGTCGAGCCAAGCCAATCGGCGACCTCGTCGATGATCGCCTTCATCCTGCGGCGTCTGCTGGCGTCGATCGGGGTGTTGATCGCGGTCGGGCTGATCGCGTTTGCGATGTTCCGCTATGTCGGCGATCCGGTGAACCAGATGGTGGGGATCGAGACCTCGGTTCAGGAGCGTGAGCAGCTGCGCCATCAACTCGGCCTCGACCAACCGACGATCATCCAGGCTGCGCGCTTCCTCATCAACGCGGCGCGGTTCGATTTCGGCGTCTCCTACCAGTTCAAACAGCCGGTCGCCGATCTGATCGGCGCCCGCATGCCGGCCACTCTCGAGCTCGCGCTTGTCGCGTCGATCCTTTCGCTGGCGGCGGGCGTCCCGATGGGCGTCTTCACCGCGCTGCATCGCGACAGCGCGCTCGCCAGGCTGTTCCAGGCGCTGTCGCTCATCGGCATATCGCTGCCGACATTCCTGATCGGCATTTTGCTGATCTATCTGTTCGCCGTCGTCCTTCGCTGGCTGCCGTCGTTCGGCCGCGGCGATGTGGTGCATATCGGCTCGTGGTGGACGACCGGCCTGCTTACGGTTTCGGGGCTCAAGTCGCTCATCATGCCCTCGATCACGCTGGCGCTGTTCCAGATGACGCTGATCATGCGGCTGGTCAGGGCCGAGATGCTCGAGGTCATGCGCTCGGACTACATCAGGTTCGCTCGCGCCCGCGGGCTTTCCGAGCGCGCAATTCATTTCCACCACGCGCTCAAGAATACGCTCGTTCCCGTGATCACCGTCGTCGGCCTCCAGCTCGGGTCGATCCTGGCTTTCTCGATCATCACCGAAACGGTGTTCGCCTGGCCCGGCATGGGGCAATTGTTTCTGCAATCGATTCAGAATGCCGACATTCCGATCATGGCCGCCTATCTCCTGCTCATCGCCTCGCTGTTCGTCGTCATCAATCTCATCGTCGATCTCATTTACGTGGCCGTGGACCCGCGGCTGCGCGTCCATCTGCAACGCGCGCCGGTTTGAGATGAGCGAGATCGCGGCTGAGCCAGAGGGCGCGTCCAGACCGAACCGAACCTTCATTGCGCGCCTCAAAGACAGCGATCTTCTTGCGAGCTTCCTGTCGTCGAAGGTCACGGTCGCCGCCGGCGCAGTGACAATCATCCTTTTTCTGGCGGCGCTGCTCGCGCCGTGGATCGCGCCGACCGACCCGTTCAATCCCGCAACCAATTTCCTCTCCGACTCCCTCGATCCGCCGAGCTTCATCGCCGGCGGCGACCCGCGATTCCTGCTCGGAACCGACGACCAGGGGCGCGATATGCTCTCCGCAATCCTCTATGGGCTGCGCGTCTCGCTCGCGATCGGCTTTTGCGGCGTCGCCCTCGGCGGGGCGATCGGCGTCGGCCTCGGGCTGATCTCGGGATACGCCGGAGGCTGGACGGACTCGATCCTCATGCGGATCGCCGACGTGCAGCTGACGTTTCCGGCGATTCTCATCGCCCTGCTTCTCGATGGCGTCGCGCACGCGATGCTGAAAGCCCAGAGCCGCGACGAATCGGCATTCGCCGTGCTGGTGGTCTCGATCGGCCTGTCGTTCTGGGTGCAATACGCGCGCACGGTGCGCGCCTCGACGATGGTCGAGAAGAACCGCGATTACGTGCTGGCGGCGCGGTTGATCGGGCTCTCGCATGCGCGCATCCTCATCTCGCATATCCTCCCCAATGTCATGGGGCCGGTCATGGTGATCGCAACGATCAATCTTGCGCTCGCGATCATCACCGAGGCGACGCTCTCCTTCCTCGGCGTCGGCCTGCCGCCGACGGAGCCCTCGCTCGGGACCCTGATCCGCATCGGGCAGAACTACCTGTTCTCCGGCGAGTGGTGGATCGTGGCCTTTCCGAGCCTCACGCTCGCGGCTCTGGTGCTGGCCGTGAACCTGCTTGGCGACTGGTTGCGCGATGCGCTCAACCCAAGGCTGAAATGACCGGGCCGCTGCTTTCGGTTCGCGATCTCAGGGTCGAATTCGCCACCCGCAAGGGGCCGCTGGTGGCGCTCGACGGCGTCTCGTTCGACATCGCGCCGGGCGAGGTTCTCGGCGTCGTCGGCGAATCGGGGGCCGGCAAATCGCTGACCGGCCTCGCCATCATCGGCCTTCTCGATCCGCCGGGCCGAATCGCCGGCGGCGAGATCTCTCTCGCCGGCAAACGAATCGACAGCCTGCCGCCGGCCCAAATGCGCGACATCCGCGGGCGGCGCATCGGCATCATCTTCCAGGACCCGATGACCAGCCTCAACCCGTTGCTGCGCATCGGCGATCAGCTGACCGAGACGATCCTGGCGCATAAATCCGTCGGGCGGAGAGAGGCGAGGGAGCGGGCGATCGCCTGGCTCGGCGAGGTCGGCATTCCCTCGCCCGAGAAGCGCATCGACGGCTATCCGCACGAATTCTCCGGCGGCATGCGCCAACGCGTCGTGATCGCGCTCGCGCTTTGCGCCGAGCCCGCGCTGGTGATCGCCGACGAGCCGACGACCGCGCTCGACGTTTCGGTCCAGGCGCAGATCATCTCGGTGCTCAAAAATCTGACCCGCAGGCACGGCGCCGCGGTGATGCTGATCACCCACGACATGGGCGTGATCGCGGAGACCGCGGATCGCGTCGCCGTGATGTACGCCGGCCGCATCGCCGAGGTCGGCGAGGTCCACGAAGTGGTGCGCGATCCCCTGCATCCCTATACCCAGGGGCTGATGGCCGCGATCCCGACGCTCGAGGTGTCCGCCCGAAGGCTGGCGCAGATTCCCGGCGCGATGCCGCGGCTTTCGGCGATTCCGCCCGGCTGCGCCTTCGCCCCGCGCTGTCCGCGTGTCTTCGCACGCTGCGCCGAGCGCCCGCCGCTGATGGCGATCGGCGATCGCGGCGCGGCCTGCTGGCTCTACGACCGGGCGGCCGTCGCCGCGGACGTGAGGACTTGAACGCCGCCGATCCTATCGTGGAAGTGCATGGCCTTCGCCGCGTATTCGACGTCTCCGCGCCCTTTCTCTCGCGCCTCATCGCTCGCGAGCCTCGTCGGACGCTGACCGCAGTCGACGGCGCGGACTTCACCATTCTCCGCGGCGAGACATTCGGGCTCGTCGGCGAATCCGGCTCGGGCAAATCCACGCTGGCGCGGATGGTGGTCGGGCTGCTGGAGGCGAGCCAGGGGCGGGTGCTGATCGAGGGCGTCGATCTGGCCGGGACCGGCGATAAGGCGGCGCGGCGCGCGATCCGGCGGCGCATCCAGATGATCTTCCAGGACCCTTACGCGTCGCTCAATCCGCGCTGGCGGGTCGGCGACATCATCGCCGAGCCGATCCGGGCGTTTGGCGCGGGCGGCGCCGGCGCCGGCCCCGGAAAACGCGCGACCGTCGCCCGGGTCGGCGAACTGCTCGAACTCGTCGGCCTCCATCCGGCCGACGGGCGCAAGTTTCCGCACGAATTCTCCGGCGGCCAGCGCCAGCGGATCGCGATTGCGCGCGCGATCGCCGCCCAACCCGATTTCATCGTCTGCGACGAGCCGACCTCGGCCCTCGACGTGTCCATCCAGGCGCAGATCCTCAATTTGATGCGCGATCTTCAGGACAGGCTCGGCCTCACCTATCTCCTCATCACCCACAATCTCGCGGTGGTGCGTTTCATGGCGAGCCGCGTCGGGGTGATGTATCTCGGCCGGCTGGTCGAGATCGGCGAGACCGAGGCGCTGTTCGCGCGGCCGCGCCACCCTTACACCCGCATGCTGCTCGACGCCGTGCCTGACCTTATGATGAGCGGGCGGCCGCGAACGCCGATCGGCGGCGAACCGCCCAACCCCATCGACCCCCCGCCCGGCTGCCCGTTCCATCCCCGCTGCCCGCAGGCGATCGCGATCTGCCGGACCGAGCGCCCCGCCTTCATCGACAATGTCGCCTGCCATCTCGCGCATGACGAGAGGCAAAACTGAGTGCGGGCGCCCGTTCGTCAAGGTCGTCGGCGTCAATCGGGCGAGGGGTCGGCCCAAACCACGCGAGGCGGCCGGCGCCTGCGAGGCGCCTCAGGCGCCATAGACGGCGATGATCGCCTGGTTGTTGCTGTCGCTCGGAATGATTTGGATCAGGAGCGATATCCCCGCGGCGTCATAGACGCGGGTGGTATTGTCCGGGGTTCCGAGCGTGAATTGATCCAGCAAAAGTCCGTTCTGGGTCTGCCCGTCCGTGGCGGACAGGAGATAGAACTGGATGTTGCCCGATCCGTTGGTGGTGACCGAAAATCGAATCTTGGCGAAGGGGCTGATGTCGATGGGAGCGAGGATTTTTCCGCCGGTCGGGGTTCCGATTATATTTCCGCTGAACGCCAGTTTCGTCCCGCCGCCGCCCGGCCCCATGAGGTACATGCGTCTGACGCTCGAATAGGGAACGTCCGGCGTATCGATGGCCGCTTCGACTGGTCTGTTTGTGGACATGGCGGCGAGACCGACAGACAGCATCTGGGTTTTGGCTCGCTCCGCGGCGTAGAACCACTGGTTTGCGAAACTTCCCCCCGTATCCGTGAGGTTGATGTAGATCACCGGCTCAGCCGTTTCCGCGCCGTCGGCCGCTGGTCCGATTTCATTGACCGTGCAAGAAAAAAAGGCCATCCGCCCTCCCCTCGCTCTTTCTTGATCCGGCGCAAGCGCCCCGCCAACGTCGGCATGACGCCGGACTTGCCGCTGGTCAAGGCGCCCATTGAAGACGCTTCGAAATGAATCGCAACGCGCGCGACACGCAAAAGGCCCCTTCGAGGGGCCAAACCTGCAACCAAGGCCGTTAATTCTGGGATTGGTAGCGGGACCCAGACTTGAACTGGGGACCTACGGATTATGATTCCGCCGCTCTAACCAGCTGAGCTATCCCGCCGCGCGCCCTCGAGAGCCGCAGCCTCATCGAGGCGAGGCGGCGGTATAGAGAGGGCGCCGTTGGCCTGTCAAGGCGCGGACGCTCTGTAGACGCGGTCGCCGACCGCGTGCCGCCCCCGCTCGGCGAGCGCGGCTACAAAGGCGTCTCCGGGAAGACGCGGGTGACGTGGCCCATCTTGCGGTCGGGGCGGATTTCGAGCTTGCCGTAGAGATGCAGGCTCAGGTCCGGCTGGGCGAGGATATCGCGCCATTCCTCGGCGTCCTCGCCAATCAGGTTGTGCATCTCGGCCCGCCCGCGCCGGGTCGACGCGCCGAGCGGCCAGCCGGCGATGGCGCGGACATGCTGCTCGAACTGCGACGTCTGCGCGCCCTCGATCGTCCAGTGGCCGGAATTGTGCACTCTCGGCGCGACCTCGTTGACGATCAGCCCCTCGCCGTGGCGGTCGCGGACGACGAACAGCTCGACCGCCAGGACGCCGACGTACTCGAGCGCTTCCAGCACCTGGCCGGCGATGCGCTTCGCCTCCGCCGCCGTCTCCGGACTGACCCGCGCCGGCGCGCGGGTGCGGGCCAGGATGTGGCGCTCGTGCTCGTTCTCGCACAGGTCGTAAGCGACGATCTCGCCTTCGAGGCTGCGGGCGGCGACGACCGAGACCTCACGCTCGAAGGCGACGAAGCCCTCGAGGATCATCGGCGCGGGCCCGAGCGTGCGGTGGACCGCGGCGACGTTGGAGCCCTCGCGGATCAGCGACTGGCCCTTGCCGTCATAGCCGAACCGCCGGGTCTTGAGGATCGCCGGCCGGCCGAGCTCGGCGACCGCGCGCACCAGCGCGCCTGCATCCTCGACCTTGACGAAGGGCGCGGTTTTGAGGCCGAGATCGCGCAGGAACGTCTTCTCGGTCAGCCGGTCCTGGGTCTGCGCCAGCGCGCGGACGCCCGGGCGGACCGCCACGCGCTCAGCGAGAAATTCGACCGTCGCTGTCGGCACGTTCTCGAACTCGAAGGTGACGACGTCGACGGCCTCGGCGAAGCGGGCGAGCGCCGCCTCGTCGTCGAAGGCGGCGACGGTCCGCGCCGCCGCCGCGTCATAGGCCGGCGCCGCAGCCTCGGGGGCGAAAATGTGGGTGCGCAGGCCGAGTTTCAGCGCGGCAACCGCGAGCATGCGCCCGAGCTGGCCGGCGCCGAGAATGCCGATGGTGGCGCCCGGGCTTAGGATCATCGCTCCGTTGCCTCGTCGGCCGGCCGCTCGGCGACCTCGGCCGTGCGCGCCGCCCGCCACGCCTCGAGCCGCGCCGCCAGCGCTTCGTCGGCGAGCGCCAGCACGGCTGCGGCGATGAGCGCCGCGTTGATCGCGCCCGCTTCGCCGATCGCGAGTGTGCCGACCGGAACGCCGGCCGGCATCTGGACGATGGAGAGGAGACTGTCCTCGCCCTTCAGCGCCTTCGAGGGGACCGGCACGCCGAACACCGGCAGCGTGGTGAAGGCCGCCGTCATGCCGGGCAGATGCGCGGCGCCGCCGGCGCCGGCGATGATGACCTTGAAGCCCGCGGCTTTCGCCCCCTTGGCGAAGGCGGTCATGCGGTCGGGCGTGCGATGGGCGGAGACGATCCGGGCCTCATAGCCGACGCCGAGCGCTTCGAGCGTCTCGGCGGCGCGGCGCATCACCGCCCAATCCGACTGGCTGCCCATGATGATGGCGACCGGTTTCGCCGCCCCGCTCACAGGCGCCCGCCGAGGCCCGAATCGACGCGATTCATGGTGATTGCGCTTAAAGGAAGGCGGCGGGGGGCGCAAGCGCAGGGCGCGCGGAGGCCTTTGCCCATCGTCGCTTGGCGCTGTACGACTTCGTTGGGCGCGCCCGCGGGTCCAAGCCCTGATGCGGAGGCCGGAATTGGAGTTAGGGTCAATCCCCGCCGCCCCAGGCGCCGCCGAGGCGCCAGCGCCGGCCGGCGCAAAGGTCCCGGCGACGCTTCGTGACCCCGGAGCGTTGCGCTTCTGGCTCGCGGTTGCGCTCACCGGCATATGCGCCGGTCTTGGCGCGGCCGCTCTGACCTTGTTGTTCAAAGCGGTGCAAGAGCTCGCCTGGGGCGCGGCCGAGCCGGAGGCGCTGCTCGAGGCGGCGCGGCAGGCCAGCCCGTTGCGCCATGTCGCCTTGCTGCTCGGGGCCGGACTCCTCACCGGCTTGGGCCAATGGCTGCTGACGCGGCTGAGCAGCGGCAACGGCATCGAGATCACCGCGGCGATCTGGTTTCAGGCCGGCCGGCTGCCCGCTTTGAGAACGCTCGGCAGCGCGGTGCTGTCGATCATCATCGTCGGCATGGGCGCCCCGCTGGGCCGCGAGGGCGGGCCAAAACAATTCGGCGCCGTCTTCGGCAATCTGGCCTCCGACCTGCAAAAGCTTTCGGACGAACAGCGCCGCCTCATGGTCGCGATCGGCGCCGGCGCCGGAATGGCCGCCGTCTATAGCGTTCCGCTCGGCGGCGCGCTGTTTGCGCTCGAGGTGCTGCGGGGGACGCTGGGGTTGCGGCTCGTCATGCCAGCGCTTGCCGCCGCGCTCATCGCGGTCAAGGCGGCGAGCTTCGTCGTCCCCAACGCGCCCCTCTACACAATTCCGGCCTACGTTATTCCGCCCGACGTCTATCTCTGGGCGATCATCGCCTCGCCATTCATCGGCCTGGGGTCGGTCGCTTTCGTTCGCGCGATCGCGTGGGCTGATCGGGTCCGCCCGTCCGACTGGCGCCGCCTCGCCGCGCCGCCCGCGGTCCTGGCGGCGGTCGGGCTCCTGTCGATCGTCTTTCCCCAACTGCTCGGCAACGGGCAGGACCTCGCCCAGCTCCTGTTCCTCCACCCGCTCGCGCCGCTCGCGCTGTTCGCGCTCCTTGTGCTGCGGCCGCTTGCGACCGTCAGCTCCGCCGCGGGTGGCGCGCCCGGCGGACTGTTCACGCCCTCGCTCGCCACGGGCGCCCTCATGGGCTCGGCGCTCGGCGCGCTCTGGCTCTGGGTCCATCCCGGCGCGGAGATCGGACTCTTCGCCCTTCTCGGCGCCGGCGCGATGCTGGCGGCGACCACGCAGGGACCGGTGTCGTCGCTCGTCCTGATGATGGAAATGACCGGCCAGGCCCGCGCCTTCGTCCTGCCGATGCTGACCGCCATCATCGTCGCCACCGCGACCTCGCGCCTGATCGAGCGGCGCTCGATCTACGAGGCGAGGCTCACGGACGAGCAAGTTGCGGAGCGCCTGCGGGCGCGCGAGCAGACCGGCCCGTGAGCGCGCGCTTTTGCTTCAGCGATATTCGCTCACCGCGCCGCCGCCTGCTCCTTCGCAGCGTCGCGCTGGGTAAGATATTGGCGCACGTCGTTCATCGAGTCGCTCAGAAGCTCGGTCATGCGGGTCTTGGCCACTTCCGGCGAGCCGTCGCGGATGGCCTCGAAGATCCCGCGGTGCTGATGCAGGCGGTCGTCCTGGATGCGGGAGGCGCCCTCCCAGCTCAGTTCGAACGTGCATTCGAGCGAAGTGCCGATGAGGCCGCCAAGCGCGGTGAGAAAGTGATTTCCGGTCGCCTGGAGGATGCCCATGTGAAAGTCGAGGTCCGCGCCGATCAGATCGCCGGCGCCGTCCTTGAACTGGTCCATACGCCGATAGGCGTCGGCGATCCGGTCGATTGTGGCGGGTGAGCGCGCCTTGGCCGCGAGCGCCGCCGCCTCGGGCTCGACCATCTGCCGCAGCACGAACAGTTCGGCGACGAAGCTTTCCGTCGGCGTCGTCTGCAAATGCCAGGACAGCACCTCCGGATCGAGCATGTTCCAGTCGGCCTTGGGCCGCACGCGAGTGCCGATCTTCGGCCGCGCGACAATCATCGCCTTGGCGGTAAGCACGCTATAGGCTTCCCTCAGCGCGGTGCGGGACACCGAAAAGCGCCCGCACATGTCGGCCGCGTTAGGCAGGAGCGAACCGGGCGGATAGATCCCGCTGACGATCTCGCGCCCGAGCCGCCCGGCGAGCGACGTATGGATATTGCGTTCGAACCTGCGGGCGGCGCGGTCGCGCCGCTCGGCGCGCTCGACCGCCGAATGTTGCGAGCCGGCGGGCGCGCGCTGCGCCGCCGAAGTCAAGTGTGTGGAAACCCGCGCCATGGACCTCGAGCAAATCTCAAGCGACGCCCCTCAGCCTGAACGAAGAGAGCAAGGAGCGCTGCATCACAATGAACAGGAACAGGAGAACTCCGCCGCTGATCATGATCCAGGCGCCGTTCAACGAACCGTTGAAATTGATCAGCGTGGCGATCAAGCCAAGGATCATGCCGCCGAACAGCGTCCCCGCAACCATGCCGACGCCGCCGGTCAGCACCGTGCCGCCAAGCACCACCGAGGCGATCGCGGTGAGCTCGTTGCCGGTGCCGGCCAGCGGATAGCCGGAAGACGTATAGAGGGCGTAGATCACGCCGCCCAGGGCGCTGTAGAACCCGCCCAGGGCATAGATCGCGACCGTCGTGCGCCGCATCGGCACGCCCATCAGCGCCGCCGAGACCCGATCGCCGCCGATCGCGTAGATGTTGGCGCCGAACCGGGTGAAGTGGGCGATGACGATCGCTATCGCAAGCGCGACCAGCATGACGATCGCCGAACTCGCCAGGAAGCCGCCGCCGGGCAGCGGAATGCTGGTCGCCGCGAAGGCGGCGACGAACGGATGCTGGATCGGCACCGAATCCAGATTGATCATGAAACAGCTGCCGCGCAGCAGGAACAATCCGGCCAGGGTGACGATGAACGGCTGAATCTCGCAAAAGTCGATGATGAGGCCCTGCAGGGCGCCGAAGCCGAGGCCGAATGCGAGCATCGCCGCCCCCGACGCGAGCGGATGCCAGCCAAGCGGATCGAGGTTCGCCATGACGACGCCAACGAAGCCGATCATCGATCCGATCGACAGGTCGATGCCCCCGCTAAGAATGACGAAGGTCGTGCCGATCGCGGCGATGATGACGAAGGCGTTGTCGGCGAGGATGTCGCCCAGCACGAGCGTCGACAGGAAGTTATTGTAAAGCAGGCCGCCGGTGATGAACAGCGCAGAGAAGACAGCGATGGTGGCGAGCAGCGGCAGGTACCTCTCGCTCAACGCTTCCTCCCGGTGAAGCCTTTCGACAAAGCCGCGCGAAGATTGTCCGACTGCAACAAGAGGACGACGATGACGACGAACGCCTTGACGACCAGATTGTACTCCGGCGGCAGGCCGCTGGTGAGAATCGAGGTCGTCAGCGCCTGAATGATCAGCGCGCCCAGAACCGTCATGCCAAGATAGATGCGCCCGCCCGACAGCGAGCCGCCGCCGATGACGACGGCGAGAATGGCGTCGAGCTCGATGTAGAGGCCGATGCTGACGGGATCCGACGTATGGGTGTCGGCCGCCAGCACCACGCCCGCCCAAGCGGCGCAAAATCCGCAGATGACATAGGCCGCGTACTTGATCAGGCGGGCGTTGATTCCGGCCAGATCCGCCGCGGCCGCGTTGCCGCCGACCGATTCGAGAAACAATCCGAGCGCGGTGCGGCGGATCAGGAGCCAAAGCGCGCCGAAGATGGCGGCGCCCAGAATGATCCGGGTCGGGACGAGCCCGATATGACCGACGCTGAGGCCCTGCAGCAGCGGGCTGGTAAAGCTCGGATTGGTTCCGCCGTAAAGCAGGTTGATCATCAATCCGATGCCGCGCCCGCTGACCATCAGGATCAAGGTGGCGATGATCGGCTGGATGTCGAGAACGGCGACCAGGAACCCGTTCCACAACCCGCACAGAACGCCCACCGCAAGCGCGGCCATGAGAACGACGAGGTGCGGATCGCCCGAATGAATCCGCCAGGTGATCACCGCGCCGACGATGGCGATGACCGATCCGACCGAGAGGTCGATGCCTTTCGTGCCGATCACCACCGCCATCCCCAGGGCGACGACCGCGGTCGGCATCGCCCGGTACAGGATATCGATGAGGTTGCCGAACAGGCGTCCTTCGACGATGCGGACATTGAAGAACCCGGGCGAGATGGCGCCGTCGACCGCAAGGATCAGCGCCAACGCCAGAAGCGGCCAAATCGCCCGATGGCCGGCAAGCGCGCGCAGGCCATGCAGGCGCTGAGGAAGCGCGGCAGTCTCGGTGTTTGCGCGTGGACGAAGCGCGGCGGTCTTCGTCTCGACGTTCGAGCCCGGAGTCACGACCTTGCGCCCGCGATGGTGCGGATGATGGTCTCGCGGGTGACATCGCCGGAGCCGATCTCGCCGATCATTCGCCGGTCGCGCAACACCGCGATGCGGTCGCTGACGGCGATCAGTTCGTCCAATTCCGAAGACGCCACCAGCAGCGCGAGACCCTCGGCGCAAAGCTTGCGGATCAGGGTGACGATTTCGGCATGGGCGCCAACATCGATGCCGCGAGTGGGCTCGTCGAGAATGAGAATGCTCGGGCCGGACACCAGCGATCGCGCCAGCACGACCTTCTGCTGGTTGCCGCCCGACAACTGGCCAACCGGTTTGTCCGCGTCGGGCGTCGCGATGCCGAGGGCCTCGATCATTTCCTGCGCCAGCCGCTCCTGCTCACTGTACGAGAGGCGGCTCAGCCAGCCGCGCTTGGTCTGCAGCCCAAGGACGATGTTCTCACGCACGCTGAGCTCGGCGAATATGCCCTCCGCCTTGCGGTCTTCCGGGCAAAACGCCATCCCATGGCGCAACGACTGCCCCGGCGAGTGCGACGCGATCCGCGCGCCGCCGACTTCGATGCGTCCGGAGTCGGGCCTTATGGCGCCGAAGATGAGCTTGGCGACTTCTGTCCGCCCCGATCCGAGGAGCCCAGCGAGCCCCACGACCTCGCCAGGCCTGAGCGTCAGGTCGAACGGAGCCATGACGCGCCGCCGCCCAAGCCCCTCCGCCAGAAGGATCGGCTCACCCTTGGCCCCGTGGGGCAGAGCTTCGAGCCGCTCCTCGGTCTCCTCGAGTTCGCGTCCGAGCATCAGCGAAATCAGCTTGAGCCGCGGAAGCTCGGCGGTCGCGCCTTCGCCGACGAGGCGGCCGTTGCGCAATACCGATATCCGATCGGCGATCTTGTAGACCTGGTCCAGGAAGTGGGTGATGAAGACGATCGCGATGCCGCGGCCTTTCAGGTCGCGGACGATCTGGAACAGGAGCTCGGCCTCGTCGGCGTCGAGGCTGGCGGTCGGCTCGTCCAGCACCAGCACCCGCGTGTCGTCCTCGAGCGCGCGCGCGATGGCGACCAATTGCTGGACGGCAAGCGAAAAGGAGCCAAGCGGCCGCTCGACATCGATGTCGATCCTAAGCCGCTTGAGCCTCTCCCGGGCGAGGCTGCGCGCCGTGCGCCAGGAGATCAGCCCGAACCGGCGCGGCTGACGGCCGAGCGTCAAATTCCTGGTCACCGACATGGTCGGGATCAGATTGACCTCTTGATAGACTGTCCCGACGCCCAATGCGCGCGCTTCGCCCGGTGAATTGATCTCGACCGGGCGGCCGTCGATGCGGATTTCGCCCTCGTCGCGTCTGACCGCGCCGGTCATGATCTTGATGAGGGTGGATTTGCCGGCCCCGTTCTCGCCCATCAGCGCGTGCACTTCGCCGGCCTGGACGCGGAAATCGACGCAATCGAGCGCCCGGACGCCAGGAAACGCCTTTGAAACGCCGAGCATTTCAATCCGCGCCGTCAATATGTCCGCCACCCGCGCCGCCG
>PLUH01000186.1:0-387 GCA_003164825.1 Hyphomicrobiales bacterium | reverse complement strand
CGGGCTTGAGGCCGGCTTCCTTCATCGCCTGGATGGCGCCGAGTTGCATGTTGTCGTTGTGGGCGAACACGCCGCAGATGCCCTTGAGGTTGTCGGTCGACTTGATGAACGCCTCCATCACCTTCTTGCCGCCGTCGGTGGTGAAGTCGCCGCTCTGGGACTTGACGATCTTCATGTTCGGGAAGTTGGAGATGATCGCCTCGAAGCCCTTCTTGCGTTCGATGGCGGGCGCCGCGCCGACCGTCCCCTGCAACTCGACAATGTTGCAGTTGCCCTTGCTCGCCTGAGCGAGCCAGGCGCCCGCGAGCTTGCCTTCAAGATTGAAGTCGGCGGAAATGCGGGTGACGAACAGCGACTTGTCGGCGACGTCGACGTCGCGATCGGCGA
>PLUH01000214.1:10666-10796 GCA_003164825.1 Hyphomicrobiales bacterium | reverse complement strand
CGATCAGCGACGGCCTGAAGTCGCTCCACGGCCTGAGCCCGGATGAATTGCGCAACGCGCGGGCGGAGAAGTTTCTCGCCATCGGGCGGAAGATCTAGGACACACCGTTATATTATGGATTTGAGGCGGA
>PLUH01000214.1:0-10565 GCA_003164825.1 Hyphomicrobiales bacterium | reverse complement strand
GGTCGGTGGTCGAGAGCATCGGCGTCGGCGAGGAGATCAAGACTCGCAGCGGCGGCTTCCGCGCCAGGATCGACAACTATAAGCAGTCGATCCGCAATGCTGCGCGCGCCGGCGTCAAGACCTTCTGCTACAATTTCATGGCGATCACCGACTGGACCCGCACCAACCTCAATTGGCCGCTTGCCAACGGCGGGACGGCGCTCAGGTTCGACGCCGTCGATTGCGCGGCTTACGACCTTTTCATCCTCGAGCGCGACGGCGCCGAGGCGGATCATGCGCCCGAGCGCGTCGCTTCGGCGCGCAAACGCTTCGAGGCGATGACGCCCGGCGAGATCGATGGGCTTGAGCGCACGCTGATCGACTGGCTGCCGGCGCGCGACTTCACCTACGACCGGCAAAGCTTCAGGCGCGCGATCGCCCGCTACAAGGACGTGGGGGTCGAGGACCTGCGCGCCAACCTCTTCGCGTTCGTGCGCGAGATCGCGGCGGTCGCCGAGGAGGAAGGCGCGCGCCTCGCCATCCATCCCGACGATCCGGCGTTCCCGATCTTCGGCCTGCCGCGGGTCATGTCGACAGCCGAGGACGTGCGCCGGCTCTTCGCCGCCGTGCCCTCGACGGCGTGCGGGATCACGCTCTGCGCCGGCTCGTTCGGCTCCAACCCGAAGAACGATCTCGTCGCCATGGCGCGCGAGTTCGGCCCCCGGGTGCATTTCGCCCATCTGCGCAATGTCAGGCGCGAGCCGGACGGCTCATTCTTCGAGGCCGACCATCTCGCCGGCGAAACCGACATGGTCCGCCTCGTCGCGGCGCTGATGGCCGAAGAGGGGCGCAGGCGCGCGGAAGGGCGCGTCGACGCTGAAATCCCGATGCGCCCCGACCACGGCCATCTGCTCGGCGACGACGGCGAGAAGCGCGTCAACCCCGGCTACTCCTTCATCGGCCGCTTGAAGGGCCTGGCGGAACTGCGCGGCGTCATGCAGACGGTCGAGGCGTTCCGGAGCGGCCGCGCGGCGTGACTTCGAATCGATCGGCTTACGTTGGCGAGGGAACGAATTCGTCGCGAACGTCATGCGCTGAAATCGGCAGCCAAGTCGAGCGTCCCGACCGTCGCCGCAAACGGAAAGCAACCTTGATCTCGAGAGTAACGCGGGCGCTCGATGGGGCTCGCGCAACCGGCCGCCTCACATCCCGCCGAGATGCTCGGCGACGGCGAAGATGTCCTTGTCGCCGCGGCCGCAGAGGTTCATCACCATCAAGTGCTCCTTCGGGCGCTTGGGGGCGAGCTCGATCACCTTGGCCAGCGCGTGCGCCGGCTCCAGCGCAGGGATGATGCCTTCGAGCCTGGAGCAGAGCTGAAACGCGGCAAGCGCCTCCTTGTCGGTGGCGGCGAGATAGGTCACCCGGCCGACATCATGCAGCCAGGAATGCTCCGGGCCGACGCCTGGATAGTCGAGCCCGGCGGAGATCGAGTGGCCTTCGAGAATCTGGCCGTCGTCGGTCTGCAGGAGATAGGTGCGGTTGCCGTGCAGCACGCCGGGGCGCCCGCCATTGATCGAGGCGGCGTGGCCGTTGGGAACGTCGAGCCCGTGGCCGGCCGCCTCGACTCCGAACATCTCGATCTGAGGCTCGTCGAGGAACGGATGGAAGAGGCCGATGGCGTTCGAGCCGCCGCCGATGCAGGCGACGAGGCTGTCCGGCAGCCGGCCCTCGAGCTCGAGCATCTGCGCCCGCGTCTCCTCGCCGATCACGCACTGGAAGTCGCGCACCATGGCGGGATAGGGATGCGGGCCGGCGACCGTGCCGATGCAATAGTAGGTATCACGCACGTTGGTCACCCAATCGCGCAGCGCCTCGTTCATCGCGTCCTTGAGCGTCCGGGCGCCCTGCTCTACCGGCCGCACTTCCGCGCCCAGCATCTTCATCCGAAAAACGTTGGGCTTCTGCCGCTCGACATCGACCGCGCCCATATAGACCACGCAGTCGAGGCCGAACCGGGCGCAGGCGGTCGCGGTCGCGACGCCATGCTGTCCGGCGCCGGTTTCGGCGATGATGCGCTTCTTGCCCATCCGGCGGGCGAGCAGGATCTGGCCGAGCACATTGTTGATCTTGTGCGCGCCGGTGTGGTTGAGCTCGTCGCGCTTGAAATAGACCTTGGCCCCGCCGAGCTTTTCGGTCAGCCGCTCGGCGAAATAGAGCGGGCTCGGGCGCCCGACATAGTGCTTGAGCAAGTGGTCGAGCTCGGCCTTGAAGGACGGGTCGGCCTTGGCGTCGGCATAGGCCTGCTCGAGCGAATGGACGAGCGGCATCAGCGTCTCGGGGACGAAGCGTCCGCCATAGATGCCGAAACGGCCGCGCTCGTTCGGGCCCTCGCGATAGGAATTGGGCTTCTCGAGCTTGCTCATTCACGCAACTCCTTCCGCCGCGCGCGCGAACGCGCGCCGCGCCGCGGCGACGAAGGCCCTGATCCTGACAGGGTCCTTCTCTCCCGGCGCGCGCTCGACGCCCGAGGAGACGTCGACGCCGCTTGCGCCGCTGAGCGCGATCGCCGCCTCGACCGTTTCGGGGTCGAGGCCGCCGGAGAGCAGCCAGGGACGCGCTGGGTGAAAGTCCCGCGCCAGGCCCCAGTCGAACGGACGGCCGTTGCCGCCCGGCAGCGCCGCGTCCCGGGGCGGCTTGGCGTCGATCAGCAGGAAATCGGCGACGCTCGCGTAAGGCTCGGCGGCGGCGAAGTCCTCGCGCGCCGCGACGCCGATCGCCTTCATCGTCGGGCGGGCGCAGAACTCGCCGATCTGCTTGACCCGCGCCGGACTTTCGCGCCCGTGCAGCTGCAAGAGGTCAGGCGCCAGCGCGTCGACGATGCGCTTGAGCGCTTCGTCATCGGCGTCGACGGTGAGCGCGACGATCTTCGCCCGTCCCCGCGCTTGGCGCCCGAGAGAGCGCGCGGTGGCCCAGTCGACGTGGCGGGGGCTCTTCGGGAAGAAGACGAACCCGACCATGTCCGCGCCGGCGTCGAGCGCGGCGTCCAGGGTCGCGGGCGTCGAGAGGCCGCAAATTTTCACAACGGGCGTCATTTGAGCGCTTCTTTCGATCAATGCGCGCGCCCTGTCAAAGGAAACCGGAGCGGCGGCGTGGCCCCCCGTGGCTCATGACTCGGCCGCCCTGCCGGCGGCCAGATCGCGCTCAATGGCGTCGATCTCGCGTTGCGCAGCCGCTCGCATCTTGGCTTCCGCGTCACGGTAGAGGGCGACGACCCGCCGGCCCTGGTCGGTCAGCGCCGCCCCGCCACCCCGTGCTCCGCCGTGATGCGCCGCCACGACCGGCGTGGCGAAGAGCTGATTCAATTCGTCGACCAGGAGCCAAGCGCGACGGTACGACATCTGGTGCGCGCGGCCGGCGGCCGAGATCGAGCCGGTCTTTTCGATCGATTCCAGGAGCGCGACCTTGCCTGCGCCGAGGCGCCGGCCGAGCTCGAAATCAAGCCTGATCGTCAGCCGTGTCGACATCGCTCCTCCCTTCTAGCGACGGCCGCGCCTGTTTTNNGCGAAGCCGAGCGTCGCCTCGCGCGCCTCCTTGCCGTCGGCGCGCAGAAGCTCGAGCACCCGCTGCCGGGTGACGCCGCTCAAGAATGATCCATTGGCGATCGGGGTCATCACCACGCCGTTCCTGGCCATGAACACATTGGCGGTGGCGAGCTCCGCGACATTGCCGAGCATGTCGCACATGAGGCAATTGTCGAAGCCGCGGGCGCGGGCCTCGATCAGGGCGCGCCCGTTGTTGGGATAGAGGCAGCCCGCCTTGGCGTCGATCGGCATGGTGACGGCGAGCGGCTTGGCGTATGGGGATCGGGTTATCGACACGCCGGTCGGCGCGGGTAGCGGCGCCTCGTAGATGCAAAGGCAGAAGCGGGTCGAGTCCGCGTCCGGCGCCACCGCGCTCGTCGCGCTGCCCCCTTCGGGCCAGTACATCGGGCGGATATAGAGTTCGGCGCCGCGGCTGAATTTCTTCACCCCCTCGCCCACGAGCTCGATCATCGCCTCGACGCTCATCGTCGGCTTGAGGCACATCGACTGGGCCGAGCGGTTGAGGCGGGCGCAATGCTTGTCGAGATCGGGCGTCACCCCCTCGAAGGCGCGCGCGCCGTCGAACACGCTCGACGCCAGCCAGAAGCCATGGGTGCGCGCGCCGACGATCGGGGCGTTGCCCTCGAGCCATTCGCCATCGAGGAAGGTGAAGGTTTGCGACCAGGCGGGCATGGGCGTTTTGATCCATCGGGCAGGGTTGACGACCGCAAGCGGGCCGGGTGGGGCGTTGTCGGGGGCAGTCTAGATCATGATTCCAATTGGTTGAAACGGCGCCGTCATCGCGAGGAACCCGAAAGGCGAGGTGGCGTTCCATAGCGCCACGGGCGCCATCGATTCGGATTGGCGCTCCCGGATTGACAAACGGTTCACATCATTGCGCGGCGCTGCGGCCCTGATCGTCATGCTCGCGCATTATCAATATATCGGATTCCTGCCCGCCCTCCCGGCGTTCAAATATTCGGGCCAATGCGGGCTCATGGTGTTCTTCTTTCTGTCGTCATTCCTGCTTTGCCATTCCCTAGCGTCGGATCCGAATTGGGCCGCCCGCCCGCATCTCTCGGTCCTCACCTATTCGATCAACCGCATCTTCCGCATTTTTCCGCTGCTTGGCGTCGTGATCGGGCTGACCTACTGGAACGGATCGTCGTTCTTTCTACCCTCCACCACCTGTTGGGAGGCGCTGAGGCTGTCGCTCACTCTCGGCCAGGCGCCGGGCGTTCTCTGGACGATTCCCGTCGAACTTACGTTCTACCTCTACCTGCCGATCGTCCTGGCGCTGGCGTTGCCGGCGACGCGAGCGCGCCTCGGCGGCGCGGCGCTGGCGTCGGTTTTTCTCGGGTGGTGCATCGCGATCGCTGTCGTGCGGCATGAGGGCGTTCGGGCGGGCCCATGGATGACGCTTGGGTTCCACCACTACGCCAACTCGTTCGTCGGCGGCGTGCTTCTCTATACGCTGATCGCCAATGGCCACATCCGATTTCCGCGCTCAGCGGCGTGGGTCGCCGCGATTGCGCCGCTCGCCTTCGTTCTGGCCATGCCTTTTTGCTGGTTCGCGTTTCTCCGCCACGACCCTTGGATGGCGGAATTGGCGGCGCCCGGGGCGTGGCAGTCTTATTACGACGCAATCTTCCCGTTCGCGCCGCTCGTCGTCGGCGGAATCGTCTACGGCCTTCTCCATCCCTCGGAATCGCTTTTGTCGCGCGTCATGCGAGTCGGACTTTTGCGTAAAACCGGCGAACTGAGCTTCGGCGTCTATCTTGTCCACGTGCCGATGATCGTTCTCTTCGGATCCCGATACGGCTTCGGCCCGCTGCAGTTCTTAGCCGCCATCGCCGCGACCTTCGCCGCTGCGGCCGTGCTTTCAGCGCTGATCGAAAAGCCGGCGATCGCCTTCGGCCGTGAGTTTGGCTATTGGCTTCTCGCCCGCCGCCCCGCCAGTCCCGCAATCCCATTGCTGAGAGGCTCAAGCCGCTGGTGAGCGGAACGCTCGAGAGACGTGAGGGGGGATTTCGGATTGGGTTGCAAGGGCCGCTCGCACGCTATCCGCGTTGGGCGATCCGGGCGACGCCGACCCGCTCGGTCGGCGGGGTCGGCTGTCTCAGGTCCGACCGGCTCATTTCGATGTTGTCGAGGAACTGGCGCGCACTCTCCTTCCAGGTGAAGCGCAGGGAATGTTCGCGCGCCTTTTCCCGCGAGAGGGTCAGCGCCTTGAGGCACGCCGCGCGCAAGTCCTCGTCGAGGACGCCCGCGCCGGGGGCGACGACGTCGATCGGCCCGGGCGCGGGAAAAGCCGCGACCGGCAGCCCGCTCGCCATCGCCTCGATCAGCACGATCCCGAACGTGTCGGTGCGCGAAGGGAAGACGAACACGTCGGCGCTGGCGTAGATGTCGGCGAGCGCTTCGCCCTGCTTGGCGCCGAGAAAGTGAGCGTGGCGATACCGGCGCTCGAGGCTGCGGCGCGCCGGCCCGTCGCCAACGATCACCGTCGAGCCGGGCAGGTCGAGGCCGAGCAGCGCCTCGAGGTTCTTTTCCACGGCCACTCGTCCGACCGAGAGAAAGATCGGCGGCGGCAGGTCGAGCGCGCGCTTTGTCCGCGGGTGGTAGAGAGCGTGGTTGACGCCGCGCGTCCAAAGCCTGACCCGCGCGAAGCCGCGGCGGGTCAGATCGGCGCCGATGGTCGGCGTCGGGGCCATCACCGCGGCCGAAGGCGCGTGAAAATTGCGCAACCACGCATAGGTGATCCATTCGGGCACGCCGAACCGCGCCGACACGTATTCGGGAAAGCGGGTATGGTAGCTGGTGGTGAAGGTGCGGTTGCGCCGGAGGCAATAGCGCCGCGTCAGCCAGCCGATCGGGCCTTCGGTGGCGATATGGATATGGTCGGGCGCCGCCTCCTCGATCTGGCGGCCGATCCGCCACAGGTTCGGGAGCGCCAAGCGAATCTCGGGGTAGGAGGGCAATGGCGCCGACCACATGCCCTGGGGGGTGAGGAATTCAAATTCCGCCCCGAATTCGGCCGCCGCCTGGGTCATCCGCTCCAGGGTCGACACGACGCCGTTGACTTGGGGCCGCCAGGCGTCGGTCGCGATCAGGATGCGCATCAGGCCGCTTCCACTTGCGCCTCTTCCGCTCGCCCGTCCCCCGTTTCGTCCTCAAACGAGACGGGGTCCTCGATCCGCGGGGCGAGCTGCAGGGGAGTCTTCCAGCGCAGCACCTCGAACCGGCCGTCCCAGTGCTCGACCACCAGGGAGCACGATTCGACGAAGTCGCCGGTGTTGACGTAGATCACACCCTCCATCTTGCGGATGATCGGGTGATGGATGTGGCCGCAGACCACGCCGTCAACGCCGCGCTTCCTGGCTTCGGCTGCGAGCTCGCGCTCGAACGAGCCGATGAAATTCACCGCGTTCTTGACCTTGAGCTTCGCCCAGGCCGAAAACGACCAGTAGGGCAGGCCCAGCGCCCGGCGTGTGGCGTTGAAATGGGTGTTGACGAACAGCGCGAAATCGTAGGCCCAGTCGCCGAAGAAGGCCAGCCACTTCGAGTGGCGGACGACCACGTCGAATTCGTCGCCGTGGATGACGAGGTAGCGCTTGCCGTCGGCCGCAGCATGGATCGCCTGCCGCTTGATCTCGATGCCCCCGAAGGTCAGGCCGAAGAACTGGCGCGCGAACTCGTCATGGTTGCCGGGAACGAACACCATTCGCGCGCCGCGCCGGACCTTGCGCAAGAGCTTCTGAACCACGTCGTTATGCGTTTGCGGCCAGTACCAGCCGGAGCGGAGGCGCCAGCCGTCGATGATGTCGCCCACCAGATAGATCGTGTCAGCCTCGACATGGCGCAACATATCCAGGATAAGATGGGCTTGGCAGCCGCGCGTCCCCAGGTGCAAATCCGACAGGAAAAGCGTCCGGTAACGGCGGATCTCGTGGGACTTCGACAACGGGCGGCCTCCTCGCGAGGGGGCGAACAGACAAGAACTCTCTGCACAGATTCTCGTGTCGCTTCGATGACGCGGCGCACGCGACGCGCTTATAGTTGTCGAGCTTGGGAGTGTCGAGAGCGGGGAGCGTGAGCAATGGACCTCGGAATCGCGGGCCGCAAAGCGATCGTGTGCGCATCGAGCAAGGGCTTGGGCCGCGCCTGCGCGAGGGCGCTGGCGGAAGCAGGATGCGCAATCGTCCTCAATGGCCGCGATGCGGAAGCGCTGGCCCGGACCGGGCGCGAGCTGCGCGAGGCGACAGGCGTCAAGGTTGGCGAAATCCTCGGCGATCTGGACGATCCGGCGACGCGCGCGGAGCTGATCGCCGCCTGCCCCGACGCCGACATTCTCGTCAACAACAACGGCGGGCCGCCATTCAAACCGCTGGACCAGATCACCCGCGAGGATATCCTCAAGGGGGTCGAATCGAACATGCTGACCCCGATCGCGCTTGTCCAGGCGCTGGCGCCGGGCATGGCGGAACGCAAGTTCGGCCGCGTCATCAACATCACCTCGAGCTCGGTCAGGGCGCCGATCGCCGGCCTCGACGTCTCGTCGGGCGCGCGCGCGGGCTTAACCGCGTTCCTCGCGTCCGCGGCGCGGCTGTTCGCGCGCCACAACGTGACCATCAATTCGATCCAGCCCGGATCGTTCGAGACCGACCGGCAGAAGGCTGGCCTCGCCCGCACGGCGGCGCAACGCGGCGTGACGATGGACGCGGCGCTGGCGGAATCGAAGGCGAGAATCCCGGCCGGGCGATTCGGCGATCCGGCCGAGTTCGGCGCGCTCTGCGCCTTCCTCGCCGGCGCGCAGGCGGGATTCATCACCGGCCAGAACATTCTCATCGACGGCGGCGCCTTCCCAGGGGCGTTTTGAAGCGGCCTGAATTTCGATAAATGTCGCCGCGGTCCGAGTTTCGAAGGGGACGGCGCCCCGGGCGACCACCGCTGACNNGCGGCGCTGGCGGACGCACGCGGCTGAAAACGACTGGCAAGTCGCGCCGCCAAGAGGCTATCGAATCCCACCGAACGTGATCCGCTTTCGCCATTCAGTGCGGAATTATGCCCGGAACGACGAATTGCTGGATTGCGACCAGCACGCCTAGCGCCAGGGTCAGCACAATGCTGTGCCAGAAGGTGCGCGCGAACACTACGCCCTCCTGTCCGCGCAGGTCAGTGACCGAAACGCCCGTCGCGATATTCTGAGGCGAGATCATCTTGCCCATCACGCCGCCGGAAGAATTGGTCGCGGCGAACAGTACCGGATCGAGATTGAGCTGTCTTGCCGCGACCACCTGGAGGTTGCCGAACAGCGCGTTGCCCGAGGTGTCGCTCCCGGACAGGAACACGGCGAGCCAGCCCAGGAAGGGCGAGACGAAAACGAAAGCGTGTCCGACCGAAGACGCGCCGAGGCCAAGCGTATACGCCATCCCCGAATAGTTCATGAGATAGGCGAGAGCGACGATGAGGCAGACGGTCAGCACCGCCAGCCATGCTTGCGTGATCGTCGTTCGCACGCAGCGTAAGAATTCCGAGACGCCAATTCCGACCATCGCCGCCGTGATGATGGCCGACAGAAGAATTGCGGTGCCGGTGGCGAGCGGCTGGAACGCCCACACCGCGGCGTAGGGCTTGTCGTTGTAGAGCGTGATCGAGATCATCTTGTCGAGGCCGGGCCACGGGATCGCCCGCGCCCCGATCGCCGGGATATTGAACGTCGTCCAAAGGATGACGACGACGGTTACGATGATCCACGGAAGCCAGCCCTGCCAGGGTCCGACGTCCGACGCGACGTGGCCCAAGTCAGCTTGGCCGCGCACCGCGAATTCGGCGTCCGGCGCCGGTTTCCAGGCCTGCAGAAACCCGAGCGTCACGATGAGGGAGCCCAGCGAAGCGAGAACATCTGTCAACGCGTAGTTGATGAAGTTCGACGATATGAACTGGAAGAACGCGAAGGAGCCGCCGGCGACCAGCAATACGGGCCACAACGCCCGCAATGAGCGGGCCCCGCCGTACAGCGCCATCACGTAGAACGGCAACAGAAGCGCGAAGAGCGGCAACTGACGGCCGATCATCGACCCGAGAACGTTTGAAGGCAATCCAGTCACCGCGCCCAGCACTGTCACCGGCACGCCGAGCGCGCCGAAGGCGACCGGCGCCGTATTGAAGATCAAGACCAGCACCAGCGCGTCGAGCGCCGGAAAACCCACGAGGATAAGAAGCGACGACGTGATCGCAACCGGCGTGCCGAAGCCCGCGATGCCTTCCAGCAGCGCGCCGAAACAGAAGCCGATCACCACCAGCACGACTCGCCTGTCGTTAGGAAGGTGGTTGAGGATCCATGCCCGAAAGGCGTCGAACCGCCTCGACTCGACGGCTATGTTGTAGAGGAGGAGGGCATTGACGACGATCCACATCACCGGCCAAAGCGCAAAGACGGCGCCGTTGGCGACGGAATTGAAGGCAAGAGAGGCTGGAAGGCCCCAGACCGCGGTCGCAACGATAAGCCCGACCACGAGCCCCGCCAGCGACGATTGCCACGCCGGCCGGCGCAGGACGCCGAGGAGCACGAGAACGGTCAAGACCGGAAGCGCGGCGACGATGAACGACAGCGGCAGGTTGTCGGCGACCGGCGTAAGCAACTGGCGAAACATTCAGCCCCTCCCGAACGCGACGGACTACGTCGCGCAGCCCAGAGTCGTTTCCTTCGCGCCGAAAGGCGCCCTATGTCTCGTCGTCCAGAATCTTTCGCCGGCTAACAATTGAGGATCTGGCGGCGTATTATTCGGCGATCGAGATTTCCGTGGGCAGAGTCTGCAGATTCTCATCGGCTCGCGCTCTGCCCAGCCCGACGATCAAGGCGGTGAGTGCGACCGCCGACGCGACACAAAATTTCATGACTAATCTCCTGGGGTTCATCGTGATTTTCTGCAACGCGAGTCGAATGCTGACATGTTTGCGCCCAAGCCAGAGTGACCCGCGAACGACATTTGTCAACGCGAT
>PLUH01000281.1 GCA_003164825.1 Hyphomicrobiales bacterium | reverse complement strand
CCGCCGCGGCGACATCGCCGGCGCGGTCGCGGCGTTCGACAAGCTGCCGGCTGCCGCGCGTCAGGCGGCGGGCGATTGGCCGGTCAAGGCTCGGGCGCGCCAGGCGGCGGACGCCGCCCTGCAGTCGATCCGCGAGGCTGCGGTCGGCCGGCTCGCGGGCGGCGCTCGCCCATGATTTCGCGGCGGCCGGCGTNNGCCTGGGCGTTTTGAATCGGAGACGATATGCTTCGGCTGTTGATTTTCCTCGCCGCGCTGGCGCTCGCCGCCTGGGGCCTGAGCTGGCTCGCCAACAACCCCGGCGACGTGACGCTGACCTGGCGAGGGGTCGAATATCAAGCCTCGCTGATGCTGGCGCTCGGCGCCGTCGCGGCGCTTGCAATCGCGCTGGCGATCGTATGGGCCCTCCTGCGCTTCGTGTTCAGCATCCCCTCGCTGGTTTCGCTCTCCGCGCGGGCGCACAAGCGCGAGAAGGGATACCTCGCGCTCTCGCGCGGCATGATCGCGGTCGGCGCCGGCGACGCCCGAGCCGCCGTGAGGCACGCNNAGTCGGCTCGTCGCGCACGAGCCGATGACCAAGCTCCTGCAAGCGCAGTCGGCGCAGCTCGCGGGCGACACCGAGAGCGCGGTCGCGGCGTACAACGCGATGCTCGTCCATCACGAGACCCACGGCCTCGGCCTGCGCGGCCTCCATCTCGAGGCGCGGCGCGCCGGCGATCACGAGGCGGCGCTCGAATATGCGATGCGCGCCAACGCGCGCGCGCCGGCGGCCTGGGCGGGTCAGGCAGTGCTCGACGACCGCGCGCGGCGCGGCGATTGGGCGGGCGCTCTCGCGACCGTCGACACCAACGCCGCCGCGAAGCTCATCGACAAGCCGACGGCAAATCGCTGGCGCGCGGTGATCAAGACCGCGATGGCCGAAGCGGCGATGGAGCGCGATCCCAAGCACGCGCTCGCGCTGGCGCAGGAGGCGTGCCGGCTGGCGCCGACGCTCGTGCCCGCGGCTGCCATCTGCGGCCGTCTCATGGCGCAAGCGGGCGACTATCGCCGCGCGAGCCGCATTCTCGAGGCGGCTTACGCACAGACGCCCCACCCCGACCTCGCCGCCGCTTACATCCGCCTCCGCCACGGCGATTCGACTGAGGACCGGCTGGCCCGCGCCCGCATCCTCGCCCGGGTCGCGCCCGACGACCCCGAATCGCTCCTGACCGTGGGACGCGCGGCGCTCGAGGCGCATGACGGCGGCGCTGCGCGCGCCGCGATCGCCCCGCTCCTGGCGTCGGATTCACCGCGCGGGCGCCCGACCCGGCGGGTCTGCCTCCTGATGGCCGACATCGAGGAGGCGGACGGTCATGAGGGCGCCGTTCGCGAGTGGCTCGGCCGCGCGGCGCGCGCCCCGCGCGACAAGGCCTGGGTGGCGGATGGGGTCATCAGCGACCGTTGGGCGCCAGTCTCGCCGTCGGGCGCGCTCGACGCCTTCGTCTGGCGGACGCCGGACGAACGCATCGCCGCTCCGGCGGCGCCCGCGGCGGCTGAGCGCCCGACGGCGCCGGTGGTCGAGCAGATCGCCGCGCCGGCTCCGACGCCTGCGCCCACGCCCGCGCTGCGGGCTGTCGAGCCTGAACCCCACGCCGCGCCCGCTCAAAGTCCCGCCGTCGTTTCCGCGGCCCGCGCGGGCGTCATCATCGATCCGGCGTCGATGGCGCCCGACGACCCGGGCCCGGAGGAGCGGCAAGCAGACCGCCGCGGCTTCCGGCTCTACGCCAATGACTGACGCCGGTTCCGGACCATCCGATCGGCGCCGAGTCGCGCTCTCGATCGCGTCCCGCGCGGGGGGCCGGCGCACCTGCCCCCGCAAGAGGGCGCGGGCGCGCAACCCCGCAAGCGATTAGACCCTTCGGCGATTCGGGGCCGCAGTCCAGGGCGACTTGCTGGCGGCAGTCATTGGAGGCGGACGGTGGTCGGGGGCGACGCAATGCGTCGAGCCAAAAGCAATCCGGTCTAGCCAAAGTACGGACCGCTCCGGCGGCCATCGTCGATTCCAGCGCGGTGGGCTCTAATCCGGGGATGTCCCGCCGACGACAGGACTGCGAGCTTCACCCGATCCGGCGAAGTTGAGAGGCCGAACGCCCTCGTCGCAAATCAGGAAGCGCTCGGTCGGCATCCACCACACCTCGTCCGGCTGGAGCTTGTCGATCCAATTCCAGTCGAAGCCGCATTCGCGATGATTGAGCCAGATGGCGCGCCCGACATGCTGGGCGAGCATCGGCGGAAAATAGGAGGCGGTGAACGAATCGCCAATCACCATGATCGTCGGGCCGGGCCGGCCGGACGACAGAACCCAATCGGGCATCGGCCCTGGCGACAGGTCCTGGCTCTTTCCTCCCGGAGGCAGCGCGAGCTCCTGGACGGCCTCGCTGACCTCATCCTCGACCCCGATGATCCGCGCGACGTCCCCGCCCTTGCGCTCGGCTGGCGGCCCGATCGAGGACTGAGGGTCGAGCCGCCAGTCCGGATGGCCGTTCGCCTCGGCGACGGCGTTGAACGCGAGCACCGCCGAGCGCGCGGTCCAGTGAGTGTCGTGCATGAGGTAGGCCTCGCGGTCAGCGCGGGCGTTCTCCATCACCGGCCTCAAGTCGACCGTCTTGATCCCGCGCGCCGCAAGATCGGCGAGAAAGAGGTCGTACTCGGTTTTCCGTCCCTGCTTTTGCGCCCAAAGCGGAAGATCGTCCTGATAGATGGTCGAGGAATTCGGCGCCACGGCCACCAGCAGGCTTGCGCCACGCCTGCTGAGCGCGCCGTGCATCTCGGCCAGCATGTCGGCCGCATCGGCGACCTTCTGGTCGCGCAGAACGAGCCCAGCGCTCTGACGCACCATGTCCCGGCCGAGGTAGAACATCCGGCCGTCGCGGCCGATGAGGGCCTTTTCGTTGCCGTAGAGCACCGGATGGGACAGGTCGCGTTGGGTGTGAATCATCGTCTGCCGGAGGCCGAAATGATCCTTGAGATAGGCGTCGGCCTCGCCCGGAAACGCGCGCAGAGCCGCGAGGCTGCGAGGCGCCTGCGGGGCGGGCGCCAGCATGCGCCCTTCCTTGAGGATGAGCTCGGGGCTGTCCGGCCTGAAGAGGCCGACGATGAGCGGCGTCGCCAGCAACGCGAAAGCCAGAATGGCGAAATATCGGCGATGGCGCGACAGCATTCCAGCTCAGAACCGGAAGTACAGGAACGGGCTATAAGCCCCGGCCGCGACGGTGATCATCGAAAAAATCAGCAGCGCGAACGTCACGGTCACGTCGGCCGACGCGCGCAGGATGAGCGGCGCCGGCAATCGGGGAAGCCATCGCGGGACCACCGCGAGAACGCAACCGATGACGAGCGTCGCAATCGCCCGTTCGCTCAGCGCGTCGTGCATGTCGAAGCTGAGCTCGGCTGCTCCGTGCCCGCCGAAGAGGCTCGCGTAATAGCCCGCCGCGTCGGAGAGATTGGCGGAGCGAAACAAGACCCAGCCTCCCATGACCGCAAGCAGCGCATAGGCCCAACGGGCGGGCGTCGCCAGCCGGGCGAGAACCGATTGCAGGCCTAGCCGTTCGATCACCAGGAAGGCGCCATGCCACGCGCCCCACAGGACGAAGGTCCAATTCGCGCCATGCCACAGCCCGCACAGCAGGAACACCATCACGAGGTTGCGATAGGTTTGCGCATTCCCGCCCCGGTTGCCGCCGAGCGGAATGTAAAGGTAGTCGCGCAGCCAGGATGACAGCGAGATGTGCCAGCGGCGCCAGAACTCGGTGATCGAGAGCGACGTATACGGCATGCGGAAATTGCGCGGAAAGGTGAATCCGAGCACGATGCCCAATCCGATCGCCATGTTCGAATAGCCGGCGAAATCGAAGTAGATCTGCACCGTGTACGCAATAAGCCCGATCCACGCCTCGACCAAAGACCGATTGGGAACCTGGTCGAAAGCGACTTGAACCAGCGGCGCGACCACGTCGGCCACCAGGACCTTCTGCGCCAGGCCGACGATGAAAATGCGCGCGCCGACAGAGACTCGGGCAAGCGTAAACCTGCGGGCGTCCAATTGGCGGGCGACAGTCTTGTAGCGGACGATCGGTCCGGCGACCAACTGCGGAAACAGGGAGATATAGAGAGCGATATCGATCGGATCGCGGTTGGCCCTGAACCGCCGCCGGTAGATGTCGATAATGTAGGAGAGACAATGGAAGGTGAAGAACGAGATGCCGAGCGGAAGGGCGATATTGGTCTTCGCCAGCGCCAATCCGAACGGAGACAACAGCGCCGCGAGATTGCCGGTGACGAAATTGGCATATTTGAACACCGCGAGGACGAGAAGATTTCCCGCCACCGCGACGGCGAGCGCGACTCGGCGGGCTGCGCCCTCTCGTTCGTCGATGATCAGCGCGGCAAAGAAGTTGAAGACGATCGAGAACAAAAGGACCAGGATGAAGCGCGGTTCTCCCCAGGCATAGAAAAGGAGGGAGAACAACAGCGTGACGACATTCTTGCCCTTGATCGTCGGGGTGAGGAAATAAAACGCCAGAAAGATGGGCAGGAAATAGAACAGGAACGTTATCGAGGAAAAGACCATTTCCGAAGCGCCTGCGTCGAGCTTCCTGTCAGTTGGGGGCGCGCCTGTCGGGGGCGCCAATCCGATTTGCCGGTTCGGGCCTGCGCGGGCCGAACACCCGCCGGCCGGGCCGGCCGAACTCCTCGAACGCAATCACATCGGTCGCGTCGCGCGGCTCGGCGACCCCGGAAAGTCGAGGCCAGTCTTTGCGTCGTTTTGTCACCGATGTCCAGGCGCCGGCCCCTCCGCCGCTCAAAGCCGGGGCAGGCTCAACGAACCCGCGGTGTGAATGGAGCCCGCGTGTAATTCCTTTACGAAAAACAGAATTCGTGCTAATGCTATTCTGTTCGCCAGATCGAATCCCACGCCTCGGAAGACGCGGGGAGCCGAGAAGGCGGCTCCCGGGGTCCGGCGCTCGCCGAATTCGATGATAACCCGTTGAGAAGCTTGGATTCGCGGAAAGAGAAGGCATTTGGATTTCGTTGCGGCTGATTTGGATTTGGGTGCGTTTGATTTGGATTTCGGTGCGCCGGACTTTGATTTCGTTGCAGCTGGCTTGGATTCCATTGTGCTTGCGCGAAACCGGCAGACATCGGCGATCTCATAACAACGCGTCGTAATTGTACGAAAAACAAACACATATATTGCTGTCGTTAAATATGCTACTACATTGGTCCAGAGGCGCCGAGCGCCGGCGCCGTGAGAGCCAGATGCCCGATGTGATCACCGCCAATCGTCTGACCGACGGCGTCGTCGTCTTTCAGACTATCGACGAGGCCTGGAGCGAGGATTTCAACCGCGCCGCAGTGCTGGCCGATTCGCCAGCGACGGCCGAGGCGCTCGCGCGGGCCAAACGGGACGAGACGAGCAATCTCGTCGTCGACGCCTATGCCGTCCCGGTCGAGGAGCGCAATGGCCATTTCGCTCCCAAGGCCCTGCGCGAAGCGATCCGCGCCGCCGGGCCGACGAACAGGCGCGACCTCGGCAAGCAGGCGGCGGGCCTCGCGCCCCGCTCCGGTCCCAAGGCCGCGACGGAGGCCGACTATGTATCATTATGACAATTTCGACGCCGCCTTCGTCGCCGCGCGAGTCGAGCAGTTCCGCGACCAGGTGGCGCGCCGCCTTTCCGGCGAACTGACCGAGGAGCAGTTCCGCCCGCATCGGTTGATGAACGGCCTCTACCTGCAGCTCCACTCTTATATGCTGCGGGTCGCGGTGCCCTACGGCGTCCTGAACTCGCAGCAGATGCGCAAGCTCGCCGAGATCGCGCGTCGTTACGATCGCGGCTATGGCCATTTCACCACCAGGCAAAACATCCAGTACAACTGGCCGGCGCTCAAGGACACGCCCGATATCCTGGCCGAGCTTTCGAGCGTCGAGATGCACGCGATCCAGACCTCGGGCAATTGCATTCGCAACATCACCGCCGACCACTTCTCCGGCGTCGCGCATGACGAGATCGCCGATCCGCGACCTTACGCGGAGATTCTGCGCCAGTGGTCGTCGCTCCACCCCGAGTTCTCGTTTCTGCCGCGCAAGTTCAAGGTCGCCGTCAACGGCGCGGCGCATGATCGCGCGGTGATCCAGGCCCATGACATCGGCTTGCAGGTGGTGCGCAATGACACCGGCGAGCTCGGCTTTTCCGTCTACGTCGGCGGGGGGCTCGGCCGAACGCCGATGATCGGCCGCAAGGTCCGCGACTTCCTGCCCGAGCGCGACCTGCTCGGCTACGTCGAGGCGATCCTGCGCGTCTACAATCTCGAGGGCCGGCGCGACAACAAGTTCAAGGCGCGCATCAAGATTCTCGTTCACGAGAAAGGCGTCGAGGCGCTCAGCGAGGCGGTCGAGGCCGAATTCGCCGCGCGCGACCCTAAGGCGCTTGACCTGCCGGCGCGCGAAATCGAGCGCTTCCGCGCTTTCTTCGCGTTGCCCGAGCTTGAGCCCAAGAAGCCGGTCAGCGATCGCGTCGAACGCCGCAAGGGCAAGGACGCGCGCTTCGCCAGTTTCTGCGCCTCCAACGTCATGCCGCACAAGGCGCCGGGCTATGTCGTCGTCACCGTCTCGCTGAAGGCGATCGGCGCGCCCCCCGGCGACGCCAGCGCCGACCAGATGGACGCCGTCGCCGATCTCGCCGAGGATTACTCCCACGACGAGGTCCGCGTCTCGCACGAGCAGAACCTGATCCTGCCCCATGTCGCGCTGGACGACCTGCCGGCGGTCTACGATCGCCTGGCGTCGGTGGACTTATCGACGCCGAACGCCGGCGGGATTAGCGACATCATCGCCTGCCCAGGCCTCGACTATTGCGCGCTGGCGACGGCGCGCTCGATCCCGATTGCGCAACGGATCGCCCAGCGCTTCGGCGACGGCCCGCGCGCGCGCTCGATCGGGCCGCTGAAGATCAAGATATCGGGCTGCATCAACGCTTGCGGGCATCACCATGTCGGCCATATCGGCATTCTCGGCCTCGAGCGCGCCGGCGAGGAAACCTACCAGATCACGCTCGGCGGCTCCGCCGATGAGCAGGCCGCGATCGGTCAGATCGTCGGCCCCGGCTTCAGCTCGGAAAACGTCGTCGAGGCGATCGAAACCATCGTCGACACCTACATTGGCCTGAGGCGCGACGAGGCCGAAACCTTCGTGGACGCGTTCCGCCGGGTCGGCATCGCGCCGTTCAAGGAGGCGCTTTATGAACGAAGCGCCGGATCGGACATCTGATGAGCGCCCATGACGTCAAGCTGTTCGGCGACCAGATCGCCGCCTCGCGGCTCGAGACCCGCTTTGCGCGGCTCAAGGCGTCCTCGCTGTTGAGGCTCGCGATCGAGGATCTCTATCCCGGTCGGATCGCACTGGTCTCGAGCTTCGGCGCCGACGCTGCGGCGCTCCTGCACATGGTCGCGCAGATCGACGCCGCCACGCCGGTGATCTTCGTCGATACCGGCCAACATTTCCCCGAGACGCTGGCCTATCGTGACGCGCTCTGCGAGACTCTCAAGCTCACGGATGTGCTCGTCGCCGCGCCGAAGGACAATATTCTGGCCGCCGAGGATCCCGAGAAATTCCTGTTCGCCAGCGATCCGGATCGCTGCTGCGAGATTCGGAAGGTCAAGCCCCTCGCTGAGGCGATGGAAGGGTTCGACGCGTGGATAACCGGCCGGAAGGGCTTTCAGAACGCTGCGCGTGCGAGCTTGCCGCTGTTCGAAGCGGAAGGAGAGCGGATCAAGATCAACCCGCTTGTCGGCTGGAGCGCGAGCGATGTGCTCAAGTACATCGAGGAAGCCGGCCTGCCGCGCCATCCTCTGGTCGCCAAAGGCTTTCCGTCGATCGGCTGCCTGCCCTGCACGAGCCCGGTCGGACCAGGCGAGGACGAGCGCGCCGGCCGATGGCGCGGCCGAGGGAAAGTGGAGTGCGGCATCCATGTCGGCGCCCTCGACGCCGGGTCGGGCATTTGATGCCGTTATGGCGACGCGGGGGCTTCGCCGAGGACGAGTGGGTCGTTCTCGACGACGAAGCTCCGACGCCGGAGGAAGGCGCGATCGTGGTCTCGCTCAAGCGTTGGCTCGCGGAGCGCGCGGCGCTGTCATCGCGCACGGCGCCGGTCGGCGTCGCCCTCGAGGCCGGGGCCGACGCGCAGGCGCATCTGGCCGAACTCGCCGAGCGTCCGCTGGTCGCGCTCGCATTCGCCAAGTTCGCCGACGGACGGTCGTTTTCCTACGCCAGGCTGCTCCGCGACCGGCACCGGTTTCGCGGCGAACTGAGGGCCATCGGCGACGTGCTGATCGACGAAATCCCGCTGATGCTGCGCTGCGGCTTCGATTCCTTCGACGTTACCAACGCGCCGACTTTGCACGCGCTCAAAAGCGGCCGTTTGCCGGGCTCGCCGCTCCATTATCAGCCGAGCAGCGCCGGGGACGAGGTGCACGAGGGAACCCGGCCGTGGCTCCGCGTTTCGACGGCGGAGCCGACGAAAGGCTCCTCCTGACGCTCGGTTGGGTTACCCCGCCCACCCCTTCAATTCCCGCCGCGCGACCGCTTCGATGACTGCGACGCCTTCGACGCTGTCGTTAAGACACGGTATCGCGGCGAAGCGCTCGCCGCCCGCCTCGCGAAAGTAGCCGGCGTTCTCGACGCCGATTTCCTCCAGCGTCTCCAGGCAGTCGGCCGCGAATCCCGGCGTCACGACGACCACCCGTTTGACGCCGCGGGAAGCGAGTTCGCGCACGGTGTCGGCGGTATAGGGCTTCAACCACTCGCCGCGGCCGAAGCGCGACTGAAAGGTCATCTTGAGGCGCTCTCCGTCCAGCTTGAGCGCCTCGCCGAGAAGCCGCGTCGTCTTGGCGCAATGACAATAGTAGGGGTCGCCCTGGTCGAAATAAGCTTGCGGAATTCCGTGATAGGAGGCGAGCACGATCTCGGGTTCGAAGTCGAGATTGGCGAGGCCGGCGCGGATGGAGCTGGCGAGCGCATCGATATAGACAGGATCGTCGTAGTAGGGCGCGGCCATCCGAAGCGCCGGCTGCCAGCGCATCGACGCCAGCGCCTCAAAGACCTTGTCGCCGACCGTCGCGGTCGAAGCGGCGCAATATTGCGGGTAGAGCGGAATGACGAGAATGCGGTCGCAGCCCTCGGCCTGGAGCGCCTTAAGACGGTCGCCGATCGACGGCGCGCCGTAGCGCATCGCCCAGTCGACCACGACCTCCCGCTCGAGATTGCGCAGCGCAAGCCCGAGCTTCTCGCTCTGCGAACGGGTGGTCGTTTTCAGCGGCCCCTCGTTCCTATCCTTGTTCCAGATCGCCTCGTAGTCCCGCCCCTTGGCGCGGGGTCGCGTCAGCAAAATGAACTGCAGGATCGGCAGCCAGATCGGGCGCGGCGTCTCGATGACCCGACGGTCGGAGAGGAACTCGTTCAAGTAGCGGCGAATCGACCAATAGTCGGTCCCCTCCGGAGTGCCGAGATTGACGATCAGCACCCCGACCCGGCCGTTCGACGCCGGCGCATGGGTCGCCGGGCGAAAGGCTCGGGCCTCTTGCGAGAGGTTTGAAATGTTCACCGGGACGCCTTGATCAGCGCCGCGACAGCGGGGACTTCGTCATTGCCCTGTGGCCGGCGTGAAATTGGTCGCCACTCCATTGATGCAATAGCGCAGACCGGTCGGCGGCGGGCCGTCCGGAAATACGTGACCGAGATGCGACCCGCAGCGCGAGCAGTGCACTTCGGTGCGCGCCATGCCGAAGCTGCGGTCGACNNGGCCGCTTCTCGTAAAGCAGGGCGCAGCTGCCCGGCCGCTCAGTGCCGTGCCCGCGCATGATTTCATATTGCTCGGGGGTCAGGATGGCCCGCCATTCGGCGTCGGTGTGGGTTACGGGGAAGTGGTCTTGTTTCATGAGATCCTCCTCAGGGCCAGTATATAGGCGCGATCGCCGCCGGCCGCACTCCCGTTTACGTTGCCGAGCGATCCGGCGTTACGGATGGACCTCGAACCGTTCGGCCACATTGCCTTTAGGCGAGGCGAGCGCCAGAATCACCAAAATGGCGACGAAAAAGATTGACCGGCGCCTGGCGGCCGCTGCGATCGCCGCCGCGGCCCTCTACCTCGCTCTGGCCTATCTCCTGGCTCCCTTCTTCTGGCGCCATTTCGAACACCAACCCAAGCTCGCCGGGTTCGAGGCGACGACGCGGACCGCGCTCGGGCTCCCGGGCGACGCGATCAATGTCGGGCTTGAAGGCTACGAGGATGATGTGCTCTGCGCCATGCATGCGGCCGGGTGGCGGCCCGCCGACCCGGTCACGCTGAGTTCGAGCGTGCGGATCATCGGCAGCGTCGTGCTCGACCGGCCCTACCTGGACGCGCCGGTGAGCCCCCTCTTCTACGAGAACCGGAAGCAGGATCTCGCCTTCGAGAAGCCCTCCGGCAAAAGCGCGCGGACGCGCCACCACGCGCGCTTCTGGAAGGCGCTCGACGCTGGCGACGACGGCCTCCCGGTCTGGCTCGGCGCGGCGGTTTTCGACGACGGCCTCGGCGTCAGCCACTACACAGGCCAGATAACCCATCATACCGCGCCCGACATCGACGCGGAACGTGATCTTCTGATCTCCGATCTTGTGCAGGCAAAAAAGGTCGACGAGCTTTATTCGGTGAGCGGCGTCGGCCCGACGTTGTTTTCGCGCAACGGCGGCGGCGATCCTTATTTCACCGACGGCGACATCGCCTTCGCCAGGTTGGTCCCCGGCTGCGAGGGCCAGGAGGGGGCGCCGAGAACGCTTCTCGACCCGCCTCGGATCGAGGCGAAGAACGCCTTCTTCTCCTGGCTAAGGTCGATGTGGCGGGCGTTGCCATGAACGCCCCTACTCGGCGAACACGACCGTCTTGCCTTCGTTGAGCAGCACGCGGTCTTCGAGCACGTTGGCGACGGCGCGGGCGAGCACGCGGCGCTCGACGTCGCGCCCCTTGCGCACCAGGTCGTCGGGCGTGTCGCGGTGGCTGATGCGCTCGACATCCTGTTCGATGATCGGGCCTTCATCGAGATCGGAAGTGACGAAGTGGGCCGTCGCCCCGATCAGTTTGACGCCGCGTTGGTGCGCCTGATGATAGGGCTTCGCCCCCTTGAATCCGGGCAGGAACGAATGATGGATGTTGACGCAGCGCCCCTGCAGCTTGGCCGCGAAGCCGTCTGACAGAATCTGCATATAGCGCGCGAGAACGACGAGATCGGCCTTGGCGGATCTAATGAGCTCCCACGCCTGCGCTTCCTGCTCCATCTTGGTTTGCTTGGTGATCGGCAGATAGTGAAAGGGGACGTCGCCGAATTCGATGTGGGCGTAATTCTCGCGCGGATAATTGGCGATGATCGCCACCGGGTCCATCGCCATTTCGCCGCTGCGCCAGCGGTAGAGGAGATCGACGAGGCAATGGTCGAAACGGGAGACCATGAGCGCGACCCGCTTACGCTGTGCGGCCGGGCGCATCGACCAGGTCATCGCAAATCCGGCCGCGATCGCCTTGAACCTTTCGCCCAAGCGCTCGATGTCCGGGTGCGGCCCGGCGGGGTTGAACACCACCCGCATGAAGAAGTTGCCGGTCTCCGTGTCGTCAAACTGCTGGGCGTCGAGAATGTTGAAGCCGCCGTCAAACAGCGCGGTCGAGACTTTGGCGACTATTCCGGGCCGGTTGGCGCACGACAACGTAAGAATGTGGCGCGGGCTCGACATCAGCACCCCTCCCTCGGCCCCGCATGGCCCGTTAGGGCGTAGGCTCCGCGGCTAGCTACGGCGGAGGAAGCCTGGAGCGCAAGAGCGACGCCTGCAATCGGCGACGCTACTGCTTGACCTGTTTGAGGATCCTCTCGACTGAAGGCGCAATTCGTTCGACGATCGCGTCGACCCCCTCGGCGGTCGGATGCATGCCGTCGGCCTGGTTGAGCTTCGGGTCGCCCGCAACGCCGTCGAGGAAAAAAGGATAGAGCGCGACGTCGTGACCCTTGGCCAAGGCCGGATATATCGCGTCGAACGCGCGGTCGTACTCCGCCCCCAGATTGGGCGCCGCCCGCATGCCGGCGATCAGGGTCGGCAATCGAGCGGCGCGAGCCTTGTCCAGGATCGCCGAAAGCGCCTTCTTCGTCGCCTCGGGCTCGAGGCCGCGCAGCATGTCATTGGCCCCGAGCTCGACGATCAGCGCGTCGGCGTTGGCCGGCACGGCCCAGTCATATCGGCCCAGCCCGTCTGCGGCCGTATCGCCGGACACCCCGGCGTTGAGGACATCCACGTCCAAACCCCTGGCGCGAAGCGCCGCTTGCAGACGATCCGGGAAGGCCTTGCCGGGCGGCAAGCCGAGGCCGGCGGTCAGGCTGTCTCCCAGGACGACGAGGCGAATCGTCCGGGCCGCGACAGGCGAAGCCGCCGCGAGGACCACCGCGAATGCGACCGCCTGGACGAGGAGGAGCCAATGCCCATATGAGGTCGACTTCGCTTTCAGGAATTTCGGCAATGGTTGTTCCAGCAGTCGCGATGCGCGGCGTCGACCTCAGTCTCGGTCGCGGCGCCGCTCGCGTGCATATCTTGCGCGACGTCGCTCTGACAATCGGCAAGGGCGAAGCGGTAGGCGTCGTCGGCCCCTCAGGCTCGGGAAAATCGACGTTGTTGATGATCATGGCTGGGCTCGAGCGGCCAGATAGCGGCGAGGTCGAGATCGACGGCGTCAGGCTCGGCGCGATGAACGAAGACGCTTTGGCTCGTTTTCGCGGGCAGCGCATTGGCATCGTGTTCCAGTCCTTTCACCTGATTCCGACAATGACCGCGCTCGAAAACGTTGCGGCGCCGCTCGAGCTTGCGGGCGCATACGACGCGACAGCGCGCGCAACGGCCGAGCTCGAACAAATGGGTCTCGGCAACCGTCTCAGCCATTATCCGGCCCAGCTCTCGGGCGGCGAGCAACAGCGCGTCGCGCTGGCCCGCGCGCTCTGCCCGCGCCCCTCGTTGCTGATCGCGGACGAGCCGACCGGCAATCTCGACGAGACGACGGGCAACACAATTGTCGACTTGATATTCAATTTGCCCGCGCGACGCGGAGCGACGCTGGCGCTTGTAACCCACGACGCCGCCCTCGCCGCCCGCTGCGACCGCGTGATTCACATGCGTTCGGGCAAAGTCGAGGAAACTCCGGCCGCCGTCTCCGTATGAACGCGCCTGCCGCTTTCCCGCGAGTCCGCGCGCGGACGCCGATGGCGCGCTTCGCCATTCGCGACTTGCGCGGCGGGCTCGGGGGTCTGCGCATCTTTCTTCTCTGCATCGCGCTCGGCGTAGCCGCGATCGTAGGGGTCGAAAGTCTCGCCCGGGCGCTTGACGATGGTCTGGGGCGCGAAGGACGCGTGATTCTCGGCGGCGACGCGTCGTTCTCGCTCATTCATCGCCGCCTCTCGGCNNGAGAGCGACGACGCGGCGCTGGTGGAGCTTAAAGCCGTCGAACCGTCATGGCCGCGGATTGGCGCGGCCGTCTTGGCGCCATCAATGCCGCTTGACGAAGCGCTGTCGGAGAAGGATGGCGCGTTCGGAGCGGCCGCGGAAGAGGCGCTGCTGGCTCGCCTGAACCTGAAGCTCGGCGACGTCATTCGCATCGGCGAGGCGAAATTCGCGATTCGGACCATCCTGACCAGCGAACCGGATCGCTTGGCGACCGGCGTCGGCCTCGGTCCCCGCGTCCTCATTTCGCAGGCGGCGCTCGACGCGACTGGGCTCGTCCAACCGGGATCCCTTGTTCGCTGGACGACCCGCGTCATCATGGGCGGGGCGGGCGGCGCGCCGGATGAAGCGGCGGTTCGAGGCCTGATGGGTCAGGCCAAGCGGGCCTTTCCGCAGGCCGGATGGGAGGCCCGCTCGCGTCTCAACGTTTCCCCTGATTTCAGTCGCGATCTCGATCGGTTCGCCGAGTTCCTCACCCTGGCCGGATTATTGTCGCTGGTTGTCGGGGGCGTCGGCGTCGCCAATGCAGCGCAGGGCTTCGTCGAGCGCAAACGCGCAACGCTTGCGATTCTGAAAGCAATCGGCGCGACCGGCGCGAGCGTCGTGGCCCTCGCACTCCTCGAGTTCTCCATTGTCGCCCTCATCGGAGCGCTCGCCGGCGCGGCGCTTGGCGCGGCGATACCCTTTGCCGTCGATTGGCTGTTCGGGTCGCTGCTGCCAATCCCGCTCGCGCCGTCGATCGAGCCGAGCGTGATCGCGCTTGGGCTCGCGTTTGGACTGCTGACGGCGCTGGCTTTCTCGATCGCGCCGCTCGGACGGGCCCACGACCTTCCGGTGACGACACTGATCCGCGATCTGGCCGAGGAGCGCCAAGGCTGGCCCCGCAAGCGCTATCTCGCCGGCGCGGCGCTTGCTGGAGCGGCGCTGGTCGCGTTGGCCGTTCTGACGAGCCCACAACGTTCAGTCGCGGCGTACGTCGCATGCGCGACCGTCGCCGCCTTTCTGGCGCTGCGGCTCGTCGCGTTCGGTATGGCCATTCTGGCCCGCCGCGCCCCGAAAACGCGGTTCATCGAATGGCGCATGGCGCTGGCCGCGATCGAGAGACCGGGCGCGCTGACGGTGTCGGTCGTATTGTCGCTGGGCCTGGGCCTGGCGGCGCTGGTTGCGCTGACTTTAATCGACGCGAATATGCGCGCCGAGTTGCTTCAGTCCGAGCCCGGCGTGACTCCGAGCTTCTTTTTCCTCGATGTGCGCGGCGCCGACGCTGGCGCATTTCGAGACTTCCTGAAGCGCGAGGCGCCCGGCGTCAAAATCAGTGAGACGCCGATGATGCGCGGGCGCTTCGTCCGAATCGGCGCTACGCCGGTCGAGGCGGTCAAGGCCAGCGACAATGTCGCGTGGGCGTTGGAAGGCGACCGCGGCGTGACCTTCGCCGACAGACCGCCCGAAGGCTCCGAGATCGTCGCCGGCGAGTGGTGGCCGGACGATTACTCAGGCCCGCCGCTGGTCTCGATGGAGAAGGAAGTCGCGGACGGCCTTGGGCTCCACGTCGGCGACACGGTTGTCGTCAACGTGCTCGGGCGCGACATCGCGGCGAAGATCGCCAATCTGCGGAAGGTCAACTGGCGCAGCTTCGCGATCAATTTCGTGCTGGTCTATTCGCCCAACACGCTCAAGGGCGCGCCGTACACCGAACTCGTCTCCGCAGCGTTGCCGTCTGCCGGCGGTCCGGAAGCCGAGCTCGCGCTCTTGCGCGCGGCGGCGCGCCAGTTTCCCACGGTCGCCAGCGTCCGAGTGCGCGAAGCGCTGGAAAACGTCGAAGCTTTGGTCGCCAAGCTCGCGCTGGCGATTCGCGCCGCGACCGGCGTCGCGCTGACGACTTCGGTCCTGGTGCTCGCCGGGGCGCTGGCGGCCAATCGGCGCGCTCGACTCGCCGACGCGACCATCCTGAAAATCCTCGGCGCAACGCGTGGACGGCTGGCTGCGATGTTCCTGATCGAATATGCGCTCCTGGGCGCTTCGACTGCCGCGTTCGGCGTCGGCGCGGGGGCGCTCGCCGCCTATCTGGTTGTCACTCATATCATGCAGTTCGACTTCATCTTCGACTGGGCCGGTTCGCTCGCCGCCGCTGGCGGAGGGCTTGCCGTCACGGTCGGGTTCGGCATGATCGGCGCCTGGCGGGTCCTCAGCCAGAAGCCTGCGGCCTACCTGCGCGAATTGTGATAGAAAGGCGCAATCGACGGCTCGGATCGCGGATCGGGCGGTCAGGCGAGCAATGGGAGCGAACGTCAATGGCGCTGCTCACGCAATCTTATGTCCACGGCGCCTCCCCGACGCCCCTCAGCGGCGAAACGATCGGCGGTCTTCTGCGCCGCGCGGCTCTTGAAGGACCGGACCGGCCGGCGCTCGTCACTCGCCACCAGGGCGTCCGCTGGACATATGCCGATCTCCTGCGCCGGTCCGAGGAGCTCGCGATCGGATTGCGCGCCCTTGGACTTCAGAAAGGCGATCGCGTCGGCATCTGGTCCCCCAACGTCAGCGAGTGGGTCTTAGCGCAGTTCGGAACGGCGCTCGCCGGGCTCATCCTCGTCAATATCAATCCCGCCTACCGCGTGCATGAATTCGAATACGCGATGACAAAGTCCGGTTGCCGGGCGCTGATCCTCAGCTCCGGCCACAAGAACAACGACTATTTCGCCGCCCTTCGCGCCTGCGCGCCCGAGATCGAGGCAGCCCAACCGGGCAAACTCTCGTCCCGAGGCCTGCCGAAGCTCGAGATCGTCATCCGCCTGGGGACCGACAAGTCGAGGGGGATGCTCAACTTTGACGACGTCGCCAAACCCGCCGCCGCGGCCGAACGGGTTGAGCTCACGGCCTTCGAGGCGTCGCTGCAGTTCGACGATCCAATCAACATTCAGTTCACTTCAGGAACCACCGGCGCGCCGAAAGGCGCAACGCTGACCCACCACAACATCGCCAACAACGGCTTTTTCATCGGCGAAGCGATGCGCCTCACCCCGGACGACCGGCTGTGCATTCCGGTGCCCTACTATCACTGTTTCGGCATGGTGCTGGGGAATCTCGCCTGCGTCACCCATGGCTCGTGCATGGTGAGCCCGTCCGAAGGGTTCGACGCGCTCGCCACTTTGGAGGCGGTGCAAGCGGAGCGATGCACCGGCCTGCACGGCGTGCCGACGATGTTCATTGCGATGCTCGAGCATCCCGAATTCGCCCGCTTCGACCTCACAAGCCTGCGCACCGGAATCATGGCCGGCTCCCCGTGTCCGGTCGAGGTCATGCGAAAGGTCATCGATCTCATGCACATGCGCGAGGTGACGATCGCCTACGGTATGACCGAAACGAGCCCGGTCAGCTTCCAAAGCTCCCATAACGACCCGTTGGAGCGGCGCGTCTCGACGGTTGGGCGCATCCAACCGCATCTCGAAGTCAAGATTGTCGACCCGGAGGGCCGGATCGTCACGCCGGGCGTCCCCGGCGAACTGCTCACCCGGGGCTATAGCGTCATGCGCGGCTACTGGGACGATCCCGTGGCGACGGCCGCCGCGATCGACGAGGCGCGGTTCATGCACACCGGCGATCTGGCGACAATCGATGCTGATGGTTACTGCAATATTGTCGGCCGGCTCAAGGACATGATCATTCGCGGCGGGGAGAACATCTATCCGCGCGAGATCGAGGAGTTTCTCTTCACCCATCCGGCGGTCGCCGAGGTTCAGGCGTTCGGGGTCCCCGATCATCGGTACGGCGAGGAGCTTTGCGTCTGGATTCGCCGTCGCGAGGGCTGGGCCCTGAACGAAGACGAGGTTATTGCTTTTTGTCGGGCCTCGATCGCCCATTACAAGGCGCCGCGCCATGTCCGCTTCGTCGATTTGTTCCCAATGACGGTCACCGGCAAGGCTCAGAAGTTCCTCATGCGCAAGGCAATGATTGAGGAATTGGGCGTCAAGGAGGAGAAGACGGCCTGATCGGGACAGCGGCGCCGGAACGCTTCTCGCCGCCAAAAAACTGCAATTGGAGCCTTCACTGGAAATTGAGAGAATTCCGCTTCTCTTGGCAATTCGGCCCGGCGCGCTTAAATGTTCCGGGAAGGACAGGGTCGGAAGGGTCGGGATAAGTTAATCGACCCCTCCGTCACGGGAAGGCTATGAACGCGAATTACCGAAATTTTGCCCTGTGGGTGATCATTTTCTTGCTGGTTCTGGCGCTGGTGACTCTGTTCCAGAGCCCAGGCCAGAAAGCGCCGTCGAGTGAAATCACCTTCAGCCAATTGCTCACCGACGCCGACGCCGGGAACATTCGCGACGTCACGATCGCCGGCCCGGAGATTTCCGGCCACATGAAGGACGGGCGGTCGTTCCAGACCTACGCGCCGAGCGATCCCAGCCTGGTGCAGACGCTGTACAAGAAGGACGTGACGATCACCGCCAAGCCGCCGTCGGACGGCAACAACTGGCTGCTCACGATCGTCTCCAGCGTGCTGCCCGTTCTCTTGTTCCTGGGCTTGTGGATCTACATGACCCGGCAGATGCAGGGCGGCGCCGGCAAGGCGATGGGATTCGGCAAGTCGAAAGCCAAGCTTCTGACCGAAGCCCAGGGGCGGGTCACGTTCGAGGATGTCGCCGGCGTCGACGAGGCCAAGGAAGACCTGCAGGAGATCGTCGAATTCCTGCGCGACCCGCAAAAGTTCCAGAAGCTCGGCGGACGCATTCCGCGCGGCGTGCTGCTGGTCGGGCCGCCGGGCACCGGCAAGACCTTGACCGCCCGGGCGGTGGCGGGCGAAGCCAACGTGCCGTTCTTCACCATTTCGGGCTCCGACTTCGTCGAAATGTT
>PLUH01000068.1 GCA_003164825.1 Hyphomicrobiales bacterium | reverse complement strand
TGCCCGCGCACATCGTCTACGCTCAGCGCAAGCTCGTTCCCCTCAAGCTGCGCGTTTTCCTCAACTGGACAATTCCGCGCCTCAAGGCCCGGCTGAGCTTGTAGGCGGACTGATCACTCCTCCTTGAGGCCGTATTCCGGCACGCCCTGTCCGGCGCCGTAATATTTGTACGGCNNCACCATTGGCGAGCGACCTACGGAGCCGCGCCAATCTGATCGGGAAGCCAGCGGAGCGCCAGCGACATGACGTCCGGAAGCTTCGAGCGGGCGCAGTGCCCGGCTCCAGCGATGAGATGCGCCTCGGTTTTCGGCCGGCCTTCGAAGACCCGCGTATCCGCCTGCGGCACAAAATAATCATTCTCGCCGTTAATGACCAGCATCGGCGCATTGTCCCCCCGCTCAAGCAGAGCACGCCTCGAAAGTTTCGCTGCTACGCTCACAAATTCCTGCATCGTCGGCGGATGATCGAACCCCATGGCGTTGCTCACGATATCGGGCATCCCATAAGGCAACTTCTCAAGCGCTTCCTTCGTGAACGCCCGGTCAATTGGCCCCCCGAGGACTACGGACGCGTCTACGACCCCAAGGAGCCCGGTCATGGCCGAATAGTTGGCGCCGAACGAGATTCCGAAATGCGCGACCTTGCCATTGCCGATGTCGCGCGCTTGCTTGACCAGGCCGAGCACGATCTCGTCCGCCTCGATAGCCAGCGGGGCTGGATTTTCCCCTGTGCCTGGTTGATCGAACGCGAGGACAGTTACGCCGAGACTCTGCGCGAGCGCGACGCAAATATTGTGAATATCCATTTTCCATGTGTCGACTCCGCCGCTGATCAAAAGAACCGGCGCCTGAGCATAGCGGCCGCTGACGGAATAGAGATGGACCGGCGCCGTTACTGTCCGTCCCGCGAACGGCATCGCAATCAATCGCCGCTCGAATTTGACCGGAAAGCCGGGCGCGGCGGCAAGGTAGGCTGTCACTTGATGGGCGAGCGCCTGCCGTTTTGCCTCGTTCGCGAGACAAGGGAATTTTGCGCAGCCGTAGGCGAGCGAAGCCATATAGGACTGATTGGCCGCCAAGTGACGCCGGGCGAGCCGAGACCATTCGAAGACCCAGCCGCCCGTCGTGTCGCTCCACATATCGGTGATCGCCCCGCGCATCTCCTCGACCGCCGCCCTCGGGACGCCGAGCGCGACAAATTGTTCGAATCGATCTTCGAACATGGCATGAGGGGTGATCGGAAAAGTGTAGCTCATCGTCTGCGCTCAGCGGGGAGCAAGCGATTCAACGAATTCGCGGCCTCGCATCGTCCGCAGAATCGCGAGCGGGTTCCAGTAATCCTTGTAGTGGACGATGTGGCCGTCGCGCACCCTGATCACCGAGATGTAACGCTGCTCGAACGGTTCGCCCGTCGCCACGGCGCGTCCGGAACTCGCGAACTCGACGATGAAGACCTCCGGGTCGGTCGTCTTATGTTTGGCGACGTCGGACACGCTGAGGAGCTCGACCAGGCGGGCAAGATACGCGAGATGAGCGGCAAGGGCTTCGCGACCTTCGAGACGCCGGGGACTCGGCAGAGCGTAGGGGAACTCCATCACGCCGTCCTGGGCAAACATCTGAACGAAGGTTTCGGCGCCGGGGTTGAGGCGCTCGCCCAAAGTCTCGCGCAGCATGGCCGAAAAGCTTTGCACGGCATCAATCATGGGCTAAGTCTCCTTGGACGGAACGCGACCGTTCCGACGAACTAGGGGAAATCGCGGTGGAACGCAACCGTTCCGACGAAAATATTTTTTCATCGCGCCGCCCGAGCGGAGCCGCGGTGATGCAGAGCGATGTAACCGACGCCCTGACCAGCGCGTTCTTCGAAGAATGGGCGCGCGTCGGCTTTGCTGCTCTCAGCCTTGAACGCGTGGCGAAGAACGCCGGAGCCGGAAAAGCTGCGCTCTATCGGCGATGGTCTTCGAAGGTCGCAATGGCGAGCGACCTGCTATCGAAAGTGGGCCTGACCCTGTTCGAACTTCCGGATACGGGTTCGCTCGAGGCGGACCTGCTCGCCTTCCTGCTTTCTCTCCGGCGCGTCTTGCGTCATCGGATCATCCAGCGCGTCACTCTCGATCTTCTCGCCGAAATCGCCCGCGAACCTGCGCTGGAAAGAGCGATCCGGCCTTTCCAGGAAGCAAGGCGCAAACGCGTGAAGACCGTGATCGATCGCGCAATCGCGCGAGGTGAGCTTCCGATGACTATTGACCGCGAGACTGCGGCCGACTTCATGGTCTCGGCGCTTTACTGGCGCCTTGTGGTCACTGGCGGGCGCTCGGACCGCCGGCACCTCAAGACGCTTGCACGGATGACGGCGGCTGCGATTTCGGCAGCAAGCCGATGACCGCAACCGTGGGCTTGATGAAACTCGCTGAACGCGAGGCGCCTCCCCTCGATCACTCTTCCTTGAACCCATACTCCGGCACGCCCTGCTCGGCCCCGTAGTATTTGTACGGCAGGAATTTGCCGCTCATCACCAGCCGCACCCGGTCGCCTTTCGGATTGGACGCGCGGTCGAACTCGAGATCGAAGTCGATCGCCGACATGATGCCATCGCCGAATTCCTCCTCGATCAGCGCTTTGAGCGCCGGGCCGTTGACCATGATCAGCTCGTAGAGGCGGTAGATGAGCGGGTCGGTCGGCGGCATCGCGACGCCTCGCGTCGGAACCTCGTTGAGCATCCGCTTTTCGCCCTCGGTGAGCCCGAACAGGCTGGCGGCCCTTTCGGCGAGCGGCTTGGGCAGCTTCATCTGGCCGAGCAGCGCCCCGACCACCAGAATCGGCGACATGCCGCCGATCTCTTCACTGATATATTTCCAGCTCCACCCCTTCTCGCGCTTGATGTCGAGAATCTTCTCGACCAGCTGCTCACGCTTCATGCTTGATACCTCGTATGGCGTCTGCGGCTCCGGTAATCGCTCGCGCCTGATCGCACGCTTCGCGGCCGCGCCGGATTGTCAGGTTGGGGCGTTTTCCTTGTCAACCGCGAGGGCCGGCCGACGAGAAGCCTCGGCCACGGTCGCCAGCGCCGCAGTCCTCCCGCCGAAAGCTTTTTCGACATTTCCTTTCCGATTGTCAGAAGTCACGCTACACTCTCCATATTCGACAACAAGGCTCCCTGTCGGCCGGGCCTAATGGAGGCAATCACGGGTTAGCGAGACGGGTCCCGCAAACGGGGCTGGCGAGGGCCGGGACGCGGGCGAGCAAAAGAAAAAAAGCGCCC
>PLUH01000426.1 GCA_003164825.1 Hyphomicrobiales bacterium | reverse complement strand
GAAGAACCCCTGGATCTGGCCGGCGTGCAGATCGACGGTCAGCACCCGGTCGGCGCCGGCGCGGGTGATGAGATTGGCGACGAGCTTGGCCGAGATCGGCGAGCGCGACGCCGACTTTCGATCCTGGCGGGCGTAGCCGAAATAGGGGATGACCGCGGTGATGCGTTGCGCCGAAGCGCGGCGCAGCGCGTCGATCATGATGAGCAGCTCCATCAGGTTGTCGTTGGCCGGATAGGAGGTCGACTGGATGATGAAGGCGTCGCGCCCGCGCACGTTCTCGAGAATTTCGACGAAGATCTCGAGGTCGGCGAACCGGCGGACGTGGCACCCGGTCAGCGGCTCGCCGAGATAGGCGGCGATCGCCTCGGCGAGCGGCCGATTGGAATTGCCCGCCAAAATCTTCATCTTGCCGAGCACGGCCGGTTCTCCAACCCCGCGCCAAGGCGCGCTTTACGGCGCGGACGCGGCGGGTCATAGCAGCCGCCCCGACCCGGAACAACATGACATTTTGTTTACGGCGGCCGCTCGCAGGCGGGATGTCCACAAGAAAAGCCCTATTGGGCGTAGCTGAGCGCGGCGCCCGCCGGCGCCGCCTCGGGGGTGTTGGAGAGGTAGGCGGCGAGATCGTCGGCCGATTTGGTGGCGACGCTGTCGAGCCCGGCGTCGCCGATTGTCGCCCAGACGTCGTCGCCTGCGCCCCTGACCGCGATCGCGTCGCTCAGCCGCTGGGCCCGCCGCTTGTCCGGGGTGAAGACGTCCCAGACCAGGTCGACTTCCGCTCCGCCTTCGATCGGCGTGGCGGTGAGGTAGCCGCGCACCAGGTACCGCGCCTTGGCGGGATCAACGACCGCGATCCCGCGCCCGGCCGCGGCCGTCTCGAGGCTCTGGTTGAAATGGGCCGAAAGGTCGGCCGGCGCCCCGTCGACCGACACGATTGCGACCGTCGCGGCGGCCATGTTGGCGTCGTCGCGGCGCACGAACTGCGCCTGCCCGTCAACGCTCGGCGGATCGCCCGCGACATTGCAACCGCCGAGCGTCGCGCATGCCAGGAGCAGCAACAGTCCCGAGGCGAACGCCGGCAACGGCGCGACCGGACTCCCGATGATGAAACTCACGCTCAACCGACTCCACCGCTCGCGCCGGCGCCCGCCGCCGAGAGGCAAGGTTAATAATCCGTTAAGCCGACGACGCCAACAGCTAGCCGCAAATGCGCGCAAGGTCCAGCGCGGCCGCAGCGACGCACACCTCCCCAGCGACGCTGGGAACGTGAAGGCGCTATTCCCACCGCCGCCCCACGCGCCTAGATAGGCTCAATGACCGGCGTGTCGAAGATCTTCCCTCCGGGCGAAGCGCCCGCGGCCGAAGCCCGGGCGGAAGCCGCGCTCGAGCGCGAGCTCGCGCCGGATTCCGCGCCCCTCGACATCAGCCTCGATGAAGCCCCCGAGGAGCCGGGACGGCTCGCCCGCGGCGCTGAGGCGATCCGGGAATTCTGGCGCCACGCGCCGCTCGGGCCCGGCGTCTACCGCATGATCGGCGCCGAAGGCGAGGTGCTCTATGTCGGCAAGGCGCGCTCGATCAAGAAGCGCATCGCCGCCTATATGGCGCCCGAGCGCCAGCCGAGCCGCATTGCCCGCATGGTCGCGCAGACGCGCTCGATGGTTTTCGTCACCACCGAATCGGACGCCGAGGCGCTGCTGCTCGAGGCCAATCTCATCAAGCAGCTCAAGCCCCGCTACAACGTGACGCTGCGCGACGACAAGAGCTTCCCCTATATTCTCATCTGCACCGGGCATCCGGCGGCGAGGCTCATCAAGCATCGCGGCGCGCGCTCGCTCGCGGGCGATTATTTCGGCCCGTTCGCCAGCGCCGGCGCAGTGTTTCGCACCCTCAACGCGCTCCAGCGGGCGTTTCTCTTGCGCACATGCTCGGACAGTTTTTTCGCCAATCGGACCCGGCCGTGCCTGCTCTATCAGATCAAGCGCTGCTCGGCGCCCTGCACGGGCGAGATCGCGCTCGACGATTACGCGAAACTGGTCTCGGAGGCGCGCGATTTCCTCTCCGGCCGCAGCCGCGCAATCAAGAGCCGCCTTGCAACCGAAATGAGCGAGGCGGCGGCGGCGCTCGATTTCGAAAAGGCGGCGCGATTGCGCGACCGGATCAGCGCGCTCTCGGCGATCCAGGGCGAGCAGAGCGTCAATCCGCGCTCGATTCCTGAGGCGGACGTGTTCGCGGTCACCGAGGAGGCGGGGCAGTTCTGCGTCGAGGTGTTCTTCTTCCGCACCTACCAGAACTGGGGCAACCGCGCCTATTTTCCGCGCGCCGACCGGGCGCTCGCGCGCGAGGAAGTGCTCGACGCTTTTCTTGCCCAATTCTACCTCGACCGGCCGGCGCCCCGCCTGGTGCTCTTGAGCCACGCGGCGGCGAGCGCCGAGACGTTGTGCGAGGTGTTGAGCGCGCGGGCCGGCCATCGGATCGCCATCGGCGCGCCGCGGCGGGGCGAAAAGAAGGATCTGGTCGACGCCGCACTGCGCAACGCGCGCGAGGCGCTGTCGCGCAAGCTCGCCGAATCCGCAAGCCAGGAGAGGCTCATCGAAGCGCTCGCCAAGGCGTTCGGCGTCGATCACCCGATCCGGCGGATCGAAGTTTACGACAATTCCCACATCATGGGGACGAACGCGATCGGGGCGATGGTGGTCGCCGGCCCCGAAGGCTTCGTCAAGAACCAGTATCGCACCTTCAACATCAAGAGCGCTGACCTGACGCCGGGCGACGATTACGCGATGATGCGCGAAGTGCTGACGCGCCGGTTTGCGCGGCTTGTGCGCCAGGGTGAGACGGCCGAGGCCGGCGCTTTTCCCGATACGCCCGACCTCGTCATCATCGACGGCGGGCGCGGGCAGTTCGAGGCCGCGCGCGAGGTCTTGGGCGCGCTCGGCGTCAAGGGCGTACGGCTCGTCGCGATCGCCAAGGGCCCGGACCGCAACGCCGGGCGCGAGACGTTCTTCGTCGAGGGGCGGGAATCGTTTCGGCTGCCGCCGCGCGATCCGGCGCTGTTCTTCATCCAGCGCCTGCGCGACGAAGCCCACCGCTTCGCCATCGGAACCCACCGCGCCCGGCGCAAGAAGGAGTTCGTGCGCAGCCCGCTCGACGAAATCCCCGGCATCGGGCCTTCACGCAAGCGGGCGCTCTTGTTCGCGTTCGGCTCGGCCAAGGCCGTCGCTCGCGCGGGCCTCGCCGACCTCGAGAAGACGCCCGGCCTCAACGCCGCGACGGCGAAGCTGGTGTATGATTTTTTCCACGAGAACGCCGCGCGGTGAGGGCCTCTTCTTCCCGAGAGCAAGCGAGCTCAAGCCGCATGGCCCAGCGGCCTTGCGCGCTCGATCCGTTTTCGCTCGCGGGGACTGTTCATCGCTTCCCACAAGTCGGTCCGCCGCTGGACATTGAGCCAGAAGTCGGGGCTGTTGCCGAATACGCGCGCCAGAATCAGGGCGGTCGCTGCGGTCACCGCCCGCCGGTTGTTGCACAGCTCGTTGACGTGCTTGCGTTGAAGTCCCATCGCCTCCGCCAGTGCAGACTGAGTGAGTCCCATCGGCCGCATGAACTCTTCCACCAGGATTTCGCCGACCGTGGCCGGCTTGCGTTTCGTCGTCAGCATCGTGATTACGCGCTCAATCCGACTATGTAACCGAGTACCGCTCTTTGGTACAAAGAGCCACCGCGAGGCCAGGGGCTGGGGGCCCGCCGGGATCCCTGCCTGATGCGATACGGGGTGTAAGCCGCTTCAATGCTCGAATGCGCGCTTCCCCAACATCGCCTCCGGAGGCGCCCGCCCGGCCGGCGTCTCTTTGCGGCCCGGCTCGAAATCAGCCGTCAAAGTCAAAAGCGCCGAGCCATGCGCACTCGACATCGCTCATTGGCCCACTCACGAATTGTGGCGGGGGCGCGATCTTGGTCCTCTTCCAATCGACGTTCGACGATTTTATTCGCTGTTCGGCGCAAAAAACCTCCCTGTTTCTCCAACGGGATTGTGGCGGAGTCCGCCGGCGAAAATCCATGCGGCCGGCGCACGGCGCCAGCATTTCGCCGCGAAATCGCCCTGCCGCTTAAAGCGAGCGGTAAATGGCCGGCGGGCGAGCGCGAGCCCTTCTCCCGCTTGCGGGAGA
>PLUH01000310.1 GCA_003164825.1 Hyphomicrobiales bacterium | reverse complement strand
ACCCGCCGCAACGTGCCGTTCGTCAAATACGGCGGCTTGAAGTTTCTCGACGCCGCGCATGTGAAAGACGCGGTCGCGCTCATGCGCTTCGCCGAGAACCCGCGCGACCGGGTCGCGGGCTTTCGCGTCGCCCAGCTTCTGCCTGGCGTTGGGCCGAAGATCGCCGAGACCATCGTCGCCGCCGCGGCGTCCGGCGACGGCTTTGCGGCGATGGCAAGCCTATCGCCCCCGGCGCGGGCGCGCGCCGGCTTNNTTGAGCGAGCTCGCGCTCGATCCGCCGGATAAGACCAGCGACGAAGCCGGCCCGCCGCTTAAGGATGAGGACTATCTCATCCTCTCGACCATCCACTCGGCCAAGGGGCAGGAATGGCGCTCGGTGTTCGTCTTGAACTGCGTCGACGGCTGCATTCCCTCCGATCTCGCGACCGGCTCGTCCGAGGAGATCGAGGAAGAGCGCCGCCTGCTNNTGCTTTATGTCGCCATGACCCGGGCGAAGGACGAACTCGCCCTCATCGTTCCCCAGCGCTTCTACGTCCACGGCCAGCCGAAATATGGCGACCGCAATGTGTTCGCGAGTCGCACCCGGTTCGTACCCCAGCCGCTGCTCAAGCATTTCGACCGCCGGACCTGGCCCGAGGCTCAGGCCGAGCCGCATCGCCCGCCGGCAGATGGCGCGCGCGTCGATCTTAAGGCGCGGATGCGGGCGATGTGGCGCTAACGCCGACCCTCCGCGCTCTACGGGGCGCAAGAAGCGGTCGTCGACATTCGCGCCATAAGGTCATGGACGGTGGCTGGCCGCGCCGGCCTGCGCTCCCAATGNNCGGAACATGCGGCTGAAAGACGAGGGATCGTCGAACCCGCAGGACGCTGCGATGTCGGCGATCGTCAGGCTGTTATCCGGATCGGCGAGGCTCGCAAACGCCTTCGTCAGCCGCTTTTCCGACACGAACTCCATCACCGGGTGGCCGCGCACGCGGAAGAGTCGGTAGAGCGCAGAGCGTGAACAGCCGAGCTTGTGTGCAAGCCAATCCGGCGACAGCCTGCGCAAGCCCAAATTGCGGTCGATAATCCGCTCCGCGGCTTCGAACAGGTGCGTCGAGGGGGCGCCATCATCAATCTCGAATCCGCGGACGACGAAGTCGAGCGTCTGCAACGCGAATTCCGTGGACGCTTCAAGCGCCGCCTCGCGTTCCGCCTGCTCCATCGTGGGCAGCGCATCGGCGAAGTCGCGGAGGTTTGCGAACAGCATCCGGGTCAGCGGCGTCTTGGGCAGGACGCGGCCATTCAAGATGGCGGGGTCGCGTCCAATAACCGCGGCCACCAGCGGCCGCGCCAGGCGAAAATTGACCTCGCGATATTGTCCGGCGTCGACCGTCACCGGCTTCGCGAAATCAAGGACGATAAGGTCGCCGGCGTGGACGCGGGCCATGTGCCCCGGACTCTCGATCCTGACTTCCCGGCCGACATGGAGCGCCGCGCTCAACAGGATCTCATCGCCGCCGTCGCGCCGGCACATCTCGGTCGTGCGACGCAGGATGATCGGGTCGCACCGTCCGTCGCGAATCTGGCTCCTGGGACCGATGAACCCCCGGACCCTCCCGCGGTATGGCGCTGATATGTCTTCGGCGTGGAAGTCAGCCTCGCTGCGGTTCAGCACCCCGAAGCGCCAGAATTCGCGGCTGAGCCTGTCGGGAACGAATGCGGTCGACGCCTCCAAATACCGGCCGGGNNTGGCACGCGGCGCACAGGAACCTGACACGCATTTCCTACCGTTTTCAACTGCGAATGAGCACTGTTCGCCGCGAACCTTGGCGAATCAGGCGACTCGCCTTCGGCAATCTGACGGGGAAGCGAGCATGACGATCAAGTCGCTTGTCGGCGTGGCCGCCGCCGCGGCCATCGGTTTGGCGTCCACCCCACAGGCGCACGCCGCCGTTCTGACGCAAACTGAGACCTTCAGTTCTGTCGTCGCCATGCCGGACGATCATTTCTTTCTCCAGCCGTTCGACACGAGCCTCGGGACGCTGACCGGCGTGGCGATCACCGTTACCCTTACTGGGACGATCTCCCTGGAGTCGTCGACATTGAGAACGTCCTTCACCTACAACAATGCCTCGGCCGCAGCCGTCGCCCAAATGAACGGGCCTGACCTCCTCGAAATGCAGACGCTCCTGACAACCCCGACGGTGAGCGGGACCTTTGCTCCGGGGGATCCGCCGGTCCTGGCGAGCGCCAGCGGGCCCGTGAGCAATACATTGGACGTCCCCTCGTCGGATTTCAGCAGTTTTGAGACGCTGGCTTCGGTGACGATTTCCCTCGACGGCTTTGCGTGGTGGGCGGCCCAAACGGACCCGTTGGCGGATCTCAGCGCCGTTGGCGACGTCCCCGGCTCACTCACGCTCGTCTACACTTACTCGCCAGTGGGCGCGCCAGTTCCCGAGCCGTCAACCGCGCTGCTCGTGACGGCCGCGCTTGGCGTGCTCGGTTTCCTCTCGCTTCGGCGGCAGACCCTCTTCCGCTCATAGCTTCCGCCCGGACTTGATCGTGGGCGGTCCGCCAAGCGGGCGATTTGGCGCTGAGGGACAATCACCCCTTGTCAAGGGCGGCTGGCCAGGGCGCAATTCTACCATCGAGCTACAGGGGAACAAGTGGCGGCGGCCTCTGGAAATTCTATCTGGACCAGAACGATTTCTCGCTCGTGCAGGCGCGATTGATTGGCGTGGTTTATTGGGAGAAGCCGGTCGGAAATGAGGTCCACCTCATCGGGCAGGGGCAGATCAGTATTTACGAGACGCTGTTCGCGGCCATCCGCAAGAAATGGTGCTGACGCCGCCCGATCAAGGTGAGGCCGACGCCGTGGATGACCCCGGGAATACGCCGAGCGCGGGCTCAGATCGCCCGTTCACAGCTGACCTGAGGGTACGGTTCGGGCGAAGCCGCGCTGGACCCGTCGTCGAGGAGCGAGGAGATTGATACTCATCCGACCCATCGCGGCTCGAATGGCCGCGCCGGCGAGGAAAGAGGGCGTTGCCCCTTGCGCGGCGGGCCGATCTGGTCGATGGTAAAAAGCATAATAACATAAATAGACCCGCGCCCGAGGGCCGCGGAACAAAGTCGCGCGGGCGGATGCGGAGGAGACCGGATTGCCGATCCTTGAATTACAGTCGGTATCCAAGCATTTCGGCGCCATCCATGCGCTCAACGAGGTCGACCTGACGCTCGAGTCCGGCGAAGTCCTGGGGCTCATGGGCGACAACGGCGCCGGCAAGTCGACCTTGGTCAAGGTCATCGCCGGCAATTTCCCCCCGACCCATGGCGAGGTTCGCATCGGCGGCGAGCCGGTGCATTTTCATAAGCCCGTTGAAGCGAGGCAGAAGGGGGTCGAGGTCGTCTATCAGGATCTGGCGCTCTGCAACAATCTGTCCGCCGCCGCCAATGTGTTCCTGGGCCGTGAGATCAAGCGCCGCGCCGGGCCGCTACGCTGGCTCGACCACAAGGCGATGGCCAAGCGCGCCGGCGAATTGTTCAGCGAGCTCAAATCCGAGACCAGGCCCCGCGACCTCGTGCGGCAGATGTCTGGCGGCCAGCGCCAGGCGGTCGCGATCGCCCGCACCCGCCTCTCGCAGGCGCGCATGGTGTTGATGGACGAGCCGACCGCGGCGATCTCGGTCAGACAGGTCGCCGAGGTCCTCGATCTCATCCGCCGCCTCAAGGATTCCGGCATGGCGATCATGCTGATCAGCCATCGCATGCCCGACGTGTTCGCGGTCTGCGACCGGGTCGTGGTGATGCGGCGCGGCCGCAAGGTCGCCGACAAGGCGATTCATGCGACGAGCCCCGAAGAGGTGACCGGCCTCATCACCGGCGCCATCCACGCGGCTTGAGGGCGCCATGTCGACCGAAGCCGCCAAGCCGCCGCCGCAAGCCAACGTCTCGATCGAATCGGTGCTGGGCGTCCAGCAGCACAATGTCTGGCAGCGGATCGCCGGCGCGCAATCGTTCTGGGTGACGGTCGCGCTGATCCTCATCTGCGTGGTGATGGGCTATTTGCAGCCGACGTCCTTCGCCACCACCGACAATTTCTTCAACATCACGCGCAATTTCTCGTTCATCGGCATCATGGCGCTTGGCATGACCGCGGTGATCGCGACCGGCGGCATCGACCTTTCGGTCGGCTCGATCATGGGGCTGACGGCGGTGGCGAGCGGGCTTACGCTCGAGGCCGGCTATCCGGCCTGGGCGGCGATTGTCGTCGGCCTCGCGGCCGGGGGCGTCACGGGGCTCGTCAACGGCGTCATCATCGCCTATGCCGGCATCTCGCCGTTCGTGACCACCCTTGGCATGCTGGCGATCGCCCGCTCCTGCGCGGTCGTGCTGTCGGGAAACCGCATGCTGTACAAATTCGGCCCTGGCGGCCCGGCGTTCAAGGCCCTCGGGAGCGGCGCGCTGAGCATCACGTCCACTCTTCAGTTGAGCTATCCGCTGCTGTTCCTCATCGTACTGACCGCTTTGCTCGCTCTCGTCTACAAGATGACCAGCTGGGGCCGTCACGTGCTGGCGATCGGCGGCAACGAGCACGCGGCTTTGCTGACTGGCGTCCCGGTCAATCGCATCAAGGTGCAGGTCTATGTCGTCTCGGGCTTGGCCGCGTCCTTCGCGGCGATCCTGGCCGTCGGCTGGGAGGGCTCGGCGATCAACGCGCTCGGCGTGACCTACGAACTCTTGGCGATTTCCGCCGCGGTCATCGGCGGCGCAAATCTCATGGGCGGCGAAGCCAGCGCTTACGGCGCTTTCATCGGCGCGGCGCTCATCTTCGTTATTCGAAATTCGCTATTGATGGCGGGCGTCGACTCGAATTGGCAGGGCACGTTCGTCGGCGTGTTCCTGATTGCAGCGGTCTACCTCGGAAAGATCCGAGGGGCGAAACGCGAATGACCCCCGACGGGGGCCGCGTCTAACTGGGAGGAGTGAACCAATGTTGAAGTTGTTATTGACCGGCGCTGTTGCGGTGGGGGCCCTCGTCGCCGTTTCTGCGGCGACGCAGGCCGCCGACCCCTACACATTTGCGCTGGTGCCGAAGAACACCAACAATCCGTTCTTCGATCAGGCGCTCGCCGGATGCAAGAAAGCCGAAGCCGAGCTCAAGGGCGCCGTCAAGTGCCTCTATATCGGGCCGGGCGAGCACGGCGGCGGCGATGAGCAGGCGCAGATGGTCGGCGACCTCATCACCAAGAAGGTCGACGGCATCGCGGTTTCCGCGGCAAACGCTCCGGCGATCGCGAATGCGCTGAAGGGCGCGGCGGCGGCCAAGATCCCGGTGCTCACCTGGGACTCGGATCTGTTGCCGGCGGACAAGGGCCTGCGCGTGGCGTATGTTGGCACGCACAATTATGACATCGGCGCCAACATCGCCAAGCTGGTCATGCAGATCAAGCCCAAGGGCGGCACGATCTGCATCCAGTCGGGCGGCGCCGCGGCGGCCAACCACAACGAGCGCATGCAAGGCATCCGCGACACCCTTGCGGGCAAGAAGAGCGCCGAGTCGCCGGGCGAGCGTCTGACCGGCCAGAACGGCTGGACCGAAGTCGCCGGCTGCCCGCTCTACACCAACGACGACTTCCCGCTCGCCGTGCAGCAGATGGAGGACATCCTCGCCAAATATCCGAACCTCGACGCGTTCACGCCGACCGGCGGCTTCCCGCAGTTCGTGCCCGACGCCTACGAGAAGGTGGCGAGCAAGTACAAGGACAAGATCGCCTCGGGCGCGCTGGCGCTGGTCGTCGCCGACACGCTGCCGGTCCAGATCGACCTGATGAAGAAGGGTCTGTCCGCCGGCCAGGTCGGCCAGCGTCCGTTCGAGATGGGCTACAAGGCGATGTATTTCCTGAAAGACATCAAGGACGGCAAGGCGCCGCCGGCCGATCCGACCTATACCGGGCTCGACGTCTGCACGCCCAAGACCGCCGACACCTGCATCGGCGGCTGACGCTCGCCTGCATTGAGCCAACCGACGAGGGGCCGGCGGCGACGCCGGCCCTTTTTGTAAGGGCCCGGCGGCGCGCGACGGCGGCCAATTTGACGTCAGTATGTCGCAAAGCCCAGCATATGGCAGTCTGGGAAAAGAGCGATCGACATCCGAGGAGAGCGCCATGGCGACGAAAGCGAACTTCACTCCGGACGAATGGAAATCCCTGCTACAGAGCCCTCTCCTGGTCGGCATTGCCGTGTCGGCGGCCGATCCGAGCGGCCTCTTCGGCATGCTGAAGGAGAGTATGGCGAGCGCCCGCGCGCTGGTTGAGGCGAAGACCGATCCAAATTCCGACGAACTCGTGAAAGCAGTCGCCAGCGACTTCGAGACCTCGGAGGGGCGCGGACAGGCCCAGGACGGCCTCAAGGCGCTGTTCGGCGCAAGCAAGCCGGGCGACATTGCCGCGAAGACGGCGGACGCGTTGCGCGCCCTCGCGGCGCTCCTGGACGCGAAGGCCCCGGCGGACGCGGCCGCCTTCAAGACTTGGCTCGCCCACATCGCCAACGCGGTCGCGGAGGCGGCGCCGGAGGGCGGCTTTCTGGGCTTTGGCGGCACTCAGGTGAGCGAGGCGGAAAAAGCGAGCGTGGCCCAGATCGCGACCGCCCTCGGCGTTTCAGTTCCGGCCGGGACCTAGGGTCCGCACCGTTTGCACAGGGCTGGATGCGCCCTTGCTCGAATCGCCGGGTTGTGACTATATTGCACTGCAGCATCATGAGCGAGCCGGTCGACGCGACGCTCTTTCGGCGAAGGACGCGTCCTGATGATCATCGGCGTTCTCAATCAGAAAGGCGGGGTCGGCAAAACGACCGTCGCGATCAACCTGGCGGCGAGCCTCGCCCGTTCGGGCGAGCGTGTCCTTCTGGTTGACGCCGACCCGCAAGGCAGCGCGATGGCGTGGTCGAGCACGCGCGAAAGCGAACCGCCGTTCGCGGTCGTGGGCATGGCGAAGCCGACGCTGCACCGCGACTTGCCGCGGCTCGCCGGCAATTACGACGTCGTGATTGTCGATGGCGCGCCGCGCGTCAACGAGCTCGGCCGCTCGGCGATCCTCGCCAGCGACACGGTGCTGATCCCCGTCCAGCCCTCGCCCTACGACGTGTGGGCGGCCGCCGACACGGTGCAATTGATCCGCGAGGCGCGGCAGATGAAGGAAAGCCTCAAGGCGGCGTTCGTCATCAATCGCCGGATCGCCAGAACCGCGATCGGCCGCGACGCTGCCTCGGCCTTGGCGCAATTTGACGACGTCCCTGTCCTTGCCGCAGTGCTCAACCAGCGCATTGTCTATGCCGAGAGCGCGGCCAGGGGGCTCTCGGTGATCGAGGCCGCGCCGACGAGCGAGGCGGCGCGCGAGATCGACGCTCTGGCGCAAGAAGTCTTCGGTTCGAGGAAAAGGAAGGCCGCGTGAGCAAGAAGACCATCCCATTCACGATGCCGGCTGCGGGGCGAAGGCCGCGCGAGCGCGCGCCGGTCGTTCTCGACGGGCTCACCGGCGAGAGCGTTCCGTTCGCCGCCGCCGAGCCGAGCCTCCGCGACGCCGGAACCGATTCCAGGACCGACGAATGGGTGCGCGACCGGCCTTCGCGCGACGCCCCCGGGCCGTCGCCGCTTCCGGACCCGCCGCCGTTGCGCGCCTTCGCCGTCGGCGCCAGCGTCACGATCAACCTCGCCGCCGAGCGGAACCTGATGGAAGCGATGACGCTGAGCTTCATGATTCCGTTTGCGCTCGGCTGGTTCTGGTTCGCCCATGCGATGGCGCGCCGCCAGCGCCTGTGGGGCGCCTGAGGCGCCAGCGGATCTCTCGGGCCTTCCGCACGGTTTCTCTAATTTTCGTCGAGGCGAACGCGGATCAGAACGTCTCGGCGATCAGCGCGCCGATCTCCTTGTGAATGGCGTTGCGCACGTCCATCGGCGCACTCGACTCGGTGTAATAGACCGCGGCGATGATCGGTTCCCGCTCGGGCGGCCAGATGATCGCAATCGTGTTCGCNNCCTTTTGTCGCCGACCTTGTCGTCGATCAGCCAGGCTTGGAGCTGGCGCCGGGACGCATCGGAGAGCAGATCACCCAGCAGGACCTGGCGTATGTCCTCGGCCATCGCCCGCGGACTCGTCGTATCGCGCTCGTCTCCCGGCGCCGCCGCGTTCAAGGCCGGCTCGTTGCGGTCGAGCCGGGTCACCGAATCGCCGAGCGAACGGGCAAACTGGGTGAAGCCCGCCGGTCCGCCGATCGCCTGCAGCACCAGGTTACCGGCGGTGTTGTCGCTCCAGTCGATCGCGGCGGCGCAGAGATCGGCGATCGTCATGCCGCCTGACGCGAGATGGGTCTTGGCGATCGGCGCGTAATCGAGGAGATCGCCGGGCCCGTAAGCGATGACCCGGTCGAGCCGGTCGGCGCCGTCGTCGACCCGCTTGAGCGCGGCGGCGGCGGCCAGAAGCTTGAACGTGCTGCACATCGGGAACCGCTCGTCGGCGCGATGCTCGAGCGTCCAGCCGGTCTCCGTGTCGATGACAACGGCGCCGAGGCGGCCGCCCTCGCGCTCCTCGATCCAGGCGAGATGATTGTTGGCGAGGTTGAGGCGCTCCTCGGCGGAGGCGGCAGCCGCACTCGGGCGAAGCGGCGCAGCGGCCGCCGCCAGCCCGATCAGGAACAAACGACGGCTGCAATGGCGCATGGTTTTTTGGGCTCGCCAACAAGATCATCGAACGGACCCAGTATACGACCCTGATCGCCGCCGTCATTAGCGGCGCGCGCCCCGCCGTGGCGGAGTCGATTCCGGGCGGAAGCGTCGCCTTCGCAAACAGCGTCGTTCTGCCCGCCGAAGACGCCGCGCCGCGGCCGGCGCCATGCGTCGCCCAACTTTGATTGCTGCAGCGGCGCGACAGGCGCCTGCGCCGATGCGGCATCCGGCTTGATCCGGCGCTCGCATCTGCGATAGGCCTGACGCCATGCATCGGGTCTGGTTCATAACCGGGGCCTCGAGCGGCTTTGGCCGCGCGCTGGCCGAGGCCGTGCTGACGCGCGGCGACAGCGCCGTCGTTTCAGCTCGGCGGAAGGACGCGCTCGACCGGCTCGCAATCGCGCACGCGCAATCGGCGCTCGCGATCGGGCTCGACGTGACCGATGCGGCGGCGCGGTTGAAAGCCGTCGAGGCCGCGCTCGCGCGCTTCGGCCGGATCGACGTGCTCGCCAACATCGCCGGGCGCGGCTCGCTCGGCGCGGCCGAGGAATTCGAGCCCGAGCAGCTGCGCGATCAAATGGAGGTCAATTTTTTCGCTGCCGCCGAGATGACCCGAGCCGTGCTGCCGGCCATGCGGGCGCAAAGAAGCGGTCACATCCTCCAGCTCACCAGCATCGGCGGTCTGGTGTCGATCGGCGGGTTCGGTCCCTATTGCGCCTCGAAATTCGCCCTCGAAGGCTGGAGCGAGGCGCTGCGCGACGAGGTCAAGCCCCACGGCGTTCGGGTCACGATCGTCGAGCCGGGCGCGTTCCGCACCGAGTTCGCCGGCCCCGCGAACATGCGGCCGGCGCGCCGCCTCGGCGCCTACCGCCCGGTGATCGATCCCATCGAAGCCTATCTCTACGGCGGCGACGGCAAGCAGCCCGGCGACCCGGCCAAGGCGGCCGAGGCCATGATTGCGGTCGTCGAGAGCGATGATCCGCCGCTGCGCCTTCCGCTCGGCGCCGACGCGATCGGCCTCCTCGAGCAGAAGCAGGCGGCTTTCTCGGCCGAACTTGCGCGCTGGCGGCAAATCGGCGAGGCGACCGGGTTCAAGGGCGTCGATGCGGCGCCGATCGGCGGCTGAGGCGCGACATGCGGCCTTCCCCGATCGCCCTCGTCACTGGCGCGAACCGCGGCATTGGCCGCGAGGTCTGCCGCCAGCTGGCGGAAAATCGCCTGCGGGTCCTCATCGGGGCGCGCGATCCGGCGAAGGGCGAAGCGGCGGCGCTTGAGATGGCTCGCGGCGGCTTTGACGTCGAGGCGGTCGCGCTCGATGTGACGGACGCGGCGAGCATCCAGGCGCTCGGCGATAAGCTTGGCGCGGTGGATGTGCTGATCAACAACGCCGGCGTCGACTATGACACCGACCAGACGCCGATCTCCGCCGATCTCGCCCGGGTCCGCAGAACTTTTGAGATCAATCTCTTCGGCGCGTGGGCGATGGCTCAGGCGGTTGCGCCCGGCATGCGGCGGCGCCGCTGGGGCCGCATCGTCAACGTGAGCAGCGGCGCCGGCGCCCTGGCGTCGATGGGACGCGGGCCGCCCGGCTACAGCGCCTCGAAGGCGGCGCTCAACGCGCTCACCCGGTTGCTTGCGGGCGAGCTGGCGGGGACCGGCGTTCTCGTCAACAGCGTCTGCCCGGGCTGGGTATCGACCGATATGGGCGGCCGGGGCGGGCGCCTCGTGCAAGACGGCGCCGCAAGCGTCGTCTGGGCGGCGATGCTGCCCGACGACGGACCGACCGGCGGCTTCTTCCGCGATGGGCGGCCGGTTGCATGGTGAGCGGCCGCGTCACTGCCGATGCGCTACGCGCTCACTCAATCCTGATGGCGGGAGCCAAGGTCGCGGGCGCGGCCGCCCCACTATCACACGCCGATTACAATTGGGCGCCAACACTTCTGTTCGCGGCGCGCGATCGGGAAGCGCCTCGGACGGGGAGGATAAGGATGCGTGCATTTGTCGCCGGGGCCGCCTTGATCGCGCTCTTCGCCGTCTCGGGATGCGCGAAGGGAGACAAAGGCGACCAGGGCCCGCCCGGACCCCAGGGGCAGGAGGGCCCGGCCGGGCCAGCCGGACCGAAGGGCGAAGCGGGGGTCATCGGCGCGATCGGGCCGCAAGGGCCGAAAGGCGACCCTGGCCCCGAAGGTCCGCCGGGCCCGAAGGGCGAGCCTGGCGCGCAGGGTCCGGCGGGACCGCCGGGGCCGCAAGGCTCCGAAGGGGCGCCAGGGCCGAAGGGCGATATCGGCGTCGCCGGAGCGCCCGGATTGCAGGGGCCGAAAGGCGAGCCTGGCCCCGAAGGGGCGGCGGGACCGCAGGGGCCGCAGGGCGATTCCGGCGCGACCGGCCCCACTGGATCCGCCGGACCGCCGGGGCCGAAGGGGGAAGCGGGCGCTGCCGGGGCTCAAGGCCCAGCAGGGCCGCCCGGACCGAAAGGCGAGGCAGGCCCGCCCGGGCTGAAGGGCGAAGCCGGTCCAATCGGGCCTCCCGGCGTGCCCGGTCATCAAGGCCCCGCGGGTCCAATCGGGCCTCCCGGCGCGCCCGGTCATCAAGGCCCCGCAGGCCCGTCCGGGCCGAAGGGCGAAGCGGGTCCGATCGGGCCTCCTGGGGCGCCCGGTCCGCAGGGCCCGGCGAGCCCGCCCGCTCCGCCCGCTACCGCCAGCTTCCGGGTCGTCAGCGATTCCGCACAGGCGTCATGCGGCGCGGGCGAGATCATGGCGAGCGCCTACTGCGCGGGCGGAAACGCCCTGCACATCGACGGAACGACGGGCGCCAGCTGCGATGGCGGCGCAAAGGCGGTGATCGTCTGCGCGAGGCAATAGGGCTGGGGGCCAAGGAAGTCTTCGTCCGCGCCGACCGGGAGTTTCACGCTCAGCGCGGCGGATACCAATAGGCCGCCTGCGGCTTGGCGCGGTCGATGACCACGAACTGGTTGGCGAACACCCGGTAGCTGGCGCTCCAATCGCCGTCCGGCCACTGCACGCGAATTTCGGCCCGCTCGGCCGTGCCGAGGCCGACATGAATAAAGCCCGCGTGGCCCGAGGCGTCGCCGCCGCCGACATCGACGAAGCGCGTCTGGGTGCGGGTTCCGGTCTTGATCGAAATCCTGGCCCCGACCGCCTCGCGGTTGGGATCGGGCTCGATGAGCCGGATCTCGGACCAGTTGCCCATCGGCAGCGGCGGCCCGTCGGCATTCTTGGCCCCCAGGTTGCGGTAGAGCGAGACGTTCGAGCCGCGATTGACCTGCAGGATGTCGAGCCGCCCATCGAGGTTGAAGTCGGCGATCAGCGCCCCGCGGCCCTTGAGCCCGTTGGCGATTCCCGCTTCGTCGCCGGCCTCGGCGAATTTGCCGCTCCATTGGCCCATCAGAAGATTGCTCGGATCGTAAGCGGCGAAGTCCGGCATCTGCTCGAGATTGCCCTTGGAGACGAAGATGTCGAGGAGCCCCGCGTTGTTGAAGTCGGCGAATTCGGCGTGCCAGGCGGTCGAAGGCCGCTTGTCGCCGCCCGCATAGGGAATATGCGCCGTCGCCCCGACCTGGCCGGCGATATCGCGATAGACGGGCGCCTCCCCGCGGTCGCCGCCATCGGGATCGAGCTTCTGCAGCTTTTCGTCGCCCATCGAGGTGAGGAAATATTCCGGGTAGCCGGAGCCGTCGAGGTCCCCCTCGGCGATGCCCATGCCGTAGATCGAAAGATGCCGCCAGCCGTCGGCGCGGGTATAGAGGCGGGGCGTCTTGCCCGGGTCGATCCGCCACATCTGCTCCTCGCCGCCGCGGTAATATTGCCGGTCGTTGGAGACCCGCAGCGACGGCACGCCCGACTTGTTCCAGTCGGTGAACAGCATCGAGAGCGCGCAGAAGCCGGGCGCGAGCGCCGTGCGGACCGAATAGTCGGGCTTGTCGCCGGGCTGCGGGCGATAGAGCGAATTCTCCTCGCAGGTGCCCCAGGGCGAACCCGGCGCGCTGCGATCGACATAGTGGCCGATCGCCAGCGTCGGGAATTTCTGCCCCGGCTCCCATTCCGCGGCGAACGCCGTCGTCCAGCCGGGATCGCCGTCGAAATTCCATTCGTGGTTGGCGAGCGTGAACGTGCAGTTGGGGCCGCCCTTGAGCAGCAGGTTGCCTCCGACCCTGAGGACGAAGAGATCCATGTGGCCGTCGCCGGAAATGTCGATCGGATAGGCGCCGATGACGTTCTCGAGCAGCTTGGGATCGGCGCCGATATCGAGCGGCTTCTCCTCGAATTGGAGCGGCCCGCCAGAGCGCGAACGATTGACGTAGAGCCGCGCCGGATTCTTGCCGCCCGCCAGGAACACCGAGGGAAAGCCGGACCCGTCGCAGTCGAACGCCGCCCCGCCGCCGCCGACGAAGAATTCCCACGGACCGTCGTAGACGCTGTGGATCCCCGCCGCCTCGGCCTCCTCGCGCATGACCGGGATATCGCCGAGCGGCTTTTGCCGGTCATCGGCGGCGCGCGCCGCTGCGACGCCGGCGAAGAGGGCGAGCAGGCAGAAGACGATCCGCATCACGGCGCCTCGATGACGAGCGATCGCAGGAAGGCGACGACGTCGTCGCGCTTGGCCGGATCGAGCGCGAGATAGGCGTCGCGCGCAAAGCGCGCGTCACCGCCGTGCGCGGCGATGATCTCGTCGAGCATGCGGAAGGCGCCGTTGTGGCCGTAGGGCGCAGTCGAGCCGACGCCCCACAGCCGCGGGGTCAGGAACACGTCACGCTCGACGAACCGCTGCGCCTGCAATTCGTTGCCGAGCGCGTTGACCGTCTCGTCGACGATGAGATGGCGCTTGAGATCGCTGTAGACGGGAATGAGCCACTCACCCTTGTCGTTCTGCTTCAGCGTCTTGGCGAAGGGCAGGGCGGCGAGATCGATTTGGATCGGCGCCTTGACCTCGCCGGAACGCAGCGTGCCCGCCATGTCGTAGGGAGCAGGATCGGTGAACACGAGCGACTTCAACGGCAAGGTTTCGATGTGGCACGACGCGCAGCCGATGTCCTTGAACGTCTGGGCGCCGTCGCTCGCCGCCTGCCGCCAGTCGTCGGGCAGGTCGGCCTTGACCGTCGGCGGCGGCAGGGTCGCCTGGAACGCGACCAGGGCCGAGACGTCGCCGTCGGTGATGGCGTCGGGCACCCCGCTCTCGCCGAAGTCGTGGCTGCCGGTCCATCGGACGCCGAAGCGTTCGACGGCCTCCATGCCGTGGTGGATGTTGAGCGCATTGATGGTGAATTGTCGCAACGACGTGAACACGCCCTTGCGGCTGAACGGCCTGACGATGAGGTCGGAGTCGACGCCTTCGATGGCGTCGAGATCGACGATGCCGTCGGGATGGGCGACGATCGAGCCAAACCGCACGCCCTTCGACACCAGGTCGGCGCGCGCTTCCTTACCCGTGGCGCAAGCTTCGGCGATCGCCGCGGCGCGTATCGCCTGCAAATCGGCGGTCATCTCGCGCGCCAGAAGCTCGACGAGCCCCGCCCCCATCAGCGCGATCGTGCGCCGCTCGCTCGAGAACGACGGGTCGATGGAATCGAACTGGGCGCTCTCGAACCCCTCGGACACGAACACGTTGGCGACGTCGTCGCCCGCGCCGCCCACAACCGGGTCGTTGTGGCAGCCGAAACAGGAGTTCGAATCCGGTCCGCTCGTGCGGCTGAACGGCGGATTGACGCCGTTCTTGACCTTGGTCGGGACGATCGCCTGGGTCGCCTTCGGCCGTCCGGCGCCGTCGACGGTGGTGAATTTCGCCTTGAAGAGCTCGCGGCCCCGCTCGATCAGGGCGGGCAGAGCCGACGGCCCGGCCGCTGCGATCTTGTCGAAATCGAGATGGGAGCCGGGCTCGAAGACGCGCTCATCCCAACTTCCACCGAAGGCTGCGCCGCCGGCGACGAGACTGGCGAACGCGCCAAACGCGAACAGGACACCAGAGCTGCGTTTCATTTCCCTCGCGCCTCGCCGCTCGGTGCGGCGGATCGTTATGGGTCCTTTTGTCACAGGCGAAGTTCTTGCCGCAAGCGGGTAAACGGGCCCGAGGCGCGATCGCCGTCAAAATTTGAGTTGCGTCCCTCAATATTGATTGCTACGGGTGTGTCCAATGCGTGGCGAAATGGCGGCGAGCCATCTCACTCTGAAGGATATCGCTCGGGAGGCAGGCGTCAGCGTGGCGACCCTGGACCGCGTGCTGCATGGCCGGCCCGGAGTGCGGGAAGACACCGCCCGTCGTGTCCGGGAAGCCATCGACCGACACGGATTTCGTCCGTTCGCGGCCGGCGCCGAACTGGCCAAGGGCCGATCCAGCAGGTTCGCCGTCGTGATGCCGGAGGGCTCGAACGTCTTCATGTCGATGATCCTCGACCATATCGCGGAGATGTCGGGCTGGCTGGCGGCGAGACGGGCGAGCGTGGAAACGACCAAGACCAACGTCTTCAACCCCGCGGCGCTCGCCCAGACCTTGGAATCTCTGGCCGGGCGCTATGATGGCGTCGCCGTTGTGGCGCTCGACCATCAAAGCGTCCGCGCCGCNNCGGCGCCATCATTACATCGGCATCGACAATGTCGCGGCGGGACGAACGGCCGGTTCGCTGGTGGGACGGTTCGCTCGAACGGGATCCGGCAAGATCGGCGTCATCGCCGGGTCGCAGTCGCTGCGCGACCACGCGGAGAGGATTTTCGGCTTCAACCAGGTGATGAGTCTGGAGTATCCGCACCTCGGCGTTCTGAGCCCGGTTGAGGGCGGCGATCATGACGGTGAGAATGAAGCCCTCATGATGAGGTTAATTTCCGGTCATCCTGATTTGATCGGCGTCTATAATGTTGGCGCGGGCACTCCCGGGGTCGCCAAGGCGATTACCGACGCGGGCCGGGAGTCGACCATAACCTTCGTCGGCCATGATCTGACCAACGTCACGCGCAAGTGCCTGCTTCGCGGCGTGATGGACGCAGTCGTCGCCCAGGACCCCGGCCACGAGGCGAGGTCCGCAATGCGCGTCCTTCTGTCTCTGGTGCGCGGCGAACCTATTCTCGCCGAGCAGGAAAAGATCCGCATCGATATCGTGATGAGGGACAATTTGCCCTGAAACTCTGTCTTCTCATACGACTCTTGACCAGTTGCGCGGGCGCTCGATCGAGGATTAGTGTCGATGCGCCGCCCGATCGCCGATTAGACTGCGATCCAAGAAGCTTTTAGTCGGTCCCTGACGGACCTCAAGTGGAGGAAGAACGATGAAAATTGCGAAAACACTGGTGTTGGGGGCGGCGCTTTTCGCCTCGGTGAGTCTTACGTCTCTGGCCGCGTGGGCGAAAGACGTAACTGTCGGCGTCTCGTGGTCGAACTTCCAGGAAGAGCGCTGGAAGACCGATGAGGCGGCGATCAAGAAGGCGCTCGAGGCCAAGGGCGCGAAGTACATCTCGGCCGACGCGCAAGGCTCGCCGACCAAGCAGCTCACCGACGTCGAGAGCCTCATCTCCAAGGGCGCCGACGTGCTCATCATCCTGGCCATGGACTCGGAAGCCATCCTTCCGGCGGTCAAGAAGGCGTCGGACGAAGGCATTCCGGTCATCGCCTATGACCGCCTGATCGAGAGCCCGAACGTGCTCTACATCACCTTCGACAACGTCGGCGTCGGCCGCATGATGGCGAAGGCGATCCTGGCCGCCAAGCCAGCCGGTAACTACGCCTTCATCAAGGGCGACAAGGGCGACCCGAACGCCGACTTCCTGTTCTCGGGCATTACCGAAGTCCTGAAGCCGGCGATGACCGCAGGCAAGATCAAGAACGTCGGCGAATCCTACACTGACGGGTGGAAGCCGGACAACGCCCAGAAGAACATGGAGCAGATTCTCACCAAGAATAACAACAAGGTCGACGCGGTCGTCTCCGAGAACGACGGCATGGCCGGCGGCGTCGTCGCGGCGCTGGCCGCCCAGGGCATGGCCGGCTCGGTCCCGGTTTCGGGCCAGGACGGCGACCACGCGGCGATCAACCGCATCGCGCTCGGCACCCAGACCGTGTCGATCTGGAAGGACGCTCGCGATCTGGGGAGGATCTCCGGCGATGCGGCGGTCGATCTCGCCAACAAAAAGAAGATGACCGATATCGCCATGGTCAAGCCGTTCACCGGCGGCGCCAAGGGCGTCAAGGTCAACGGCATCCTTCTGACCCCGCTCGCCGTCACCAAAGACAACCTCAACGTGATCGTCGACAAGGGCTGGATCACCAAGGATGAGGTCTGCGCCGGCGTGAAGCCCGGATCGGTCGCCTTTTGCAAGTGAGTTGACCGTATTCCAATGGAGTGAAACAAAAGATAGCCGCGCCGTTCGCAAGGCGCGGCTTTTTATTGCACGCCACCCGCCGAGCTTCCGGCGGCGCAAGGCTGAAGATCGGGAGGGAGCATGACCTCTGCAGCGTCGAGCGCGACCAGCGCGGCTCCGAATGAGCCCGCCATTCGGCGGCTGCTCAGGGCGACCGAGGTCGACACCCGCATGATCGGCATGATCGGCGCGCTGGCGCTGATCTGGGTCGGGTTCAACATCTATACGCTGGTCCAGACCGGCGAGGGGCTCTTCCTCACGCCGCGCAACCTCTGGAATTTGAGCGTCCAGACGTCATCGATCGCGATCATGGCGACGGGCATGGTGCTCATCATCGTGATGCGCCATATCGACCTTTCGGTCGGATCGATCATCGGCTTCGTCTCGACCATCATCGGCGTGGCGCAGGTCCATATTCTGCCGGTCTATCTCGGCCTCGACAATCCGGCGATCTGGGTAATCGCCGTCGTGATTGCTTTGGCGATCGGCGCGGCGATTGGCGCCTTTCACGGTTCGCTCGTCGCCTATGTCGGCATTCCGGCCTTCATCGTCACCCTCGGCGGGCAATTGTTCTGGCGAGGCGCGGCTTGGTGGGTGACGACCGGCCAGACGATCGCACCGCTCGACGACCGCTTCGCGCTCATGGGCGGGGGCCCGCACGGCTCGATCGGGGCGACGGCGAGCTGGGCGCTGGCTGCGCTCGCTTGCGCCGGCATCGTGTTCGGCCTCTATGCCGGCCGTCAGAGGCGGGCGCGATTTCGTTTTCCGCAACGGCCGATGTGGGCCGAATATGTGATCGCGGTCGTCGGCTGCTTTGTCGTCCTTGGCGCGACTGCGATCGTCAACGCCTATCCCTGGCCCGAGCGTGTCGCGGCGAAATACGCCGCCGACAACAATATCCCGGTGCCGGAAGGCGGCCTATACATTTCGACCGGCTACGCGATTCCGGTGCTGATCGCGTTGGTTACTGGGCTCGTCATGACGTTCCTCGCCCGGCGGACGCGGTTTGGCCGTTACGTCTACGCCATCGGCGGCAACCCGGAAGCCGCCGAGCTCGCCGGCATCAACACCAAGCGAATCACGGTGCTGGTCTTTGCGCTGATGGGAATGCTGGCGGGAGTCGCGGCCTGCATCGATTCGGCGCGGCTCGACTCGGCGACCAACGTGCTCGGGCAGTTCGACGAGCTCTATGTGATCGCCGCGGCGGTGATCGGCGGCACCTCGCTCGCCGGCGGCGTCGGCACGATTTATGGCGCGCTGATCGGCGCGCTGGTCATCCAGTCGCTGCAGTCCGGCATGGTGCTGCTCGGCTTCGACTCGGCCTTCCAGCAGATGGTGGTCGGCGTGGTGCTGGTCGGCGCGGTCGGCCTCGACACGTTCTACCGCCGCCGAACCGCCAAGGGCTGAGCCATGGACGCGAACCCCCAAACGCCCTTGGTCGAGATGAAGGACATTTCGCTCGCCTTCGGCGGATTGAAGGCGATCGACGATGCTTCGATCGACCTCTACCCCGGCGAGGTTGTCGGCCTGCTCGGCCACAACGGGGCCGGCAAATCCTGCCTGATCAAGGTGCTGTCGGGCGCCTACAAGCGCGACGCGGGACAGATCTTCATCAACGGCGAGGAAGCGACGATCAACAACCCGCGCGACGCCAAGTCTTACGGCATCGAGACGGTCTACCAGGCGCTGGCGCTCGCCGACAATGTCGACGCGGCGTCAAACCTCTACCTGGGTCGCGAACTCCGCACCCGCTGGGGCACGCTCGACGACGCCTCGATGGAGGCGGAGGCGCGCAAGGTGATGGGGCGGCTCAATCCCAACTTCCGCCGCTTCAAGGAGCCGGTGACCGCGCTCTCCGGCGGCCAGCGCCAGTCGGTCGCAATCGCCCGCGCGATCCATTTCAATGCCCGCATCCTGATCATGGACGAGCCGACCGCCGCGCTCGGGCCGGCGGAGACGGCGCAGGTCGGCGAGCTCATCAAGCAGCTCAAGTCGGAGGGCATCGGCATTTTCCTCATCAGCCACGACATCCATGACGTGTTCGACCTCGCCGACCGGGT
>PLUH01000081.1 GCA_003164825.1 Hyphomicrobiales bacterium | reverse complement strand
TTACGGTGACACTTTACTTAACCCCTCAATCGGGCCTATGCTCGCCGCCGTCTCCGACCCCCGAGCGCCCGCATGGCCCGCATCGCCCGCTTCGTTGTCCCCGGCCTTCCTCATCATGTGACGCAGCGCGGCAACCGGCGCGAGCGGGTGTTCTTTGGCGACGAGGACTATGAACTCTACCGCGACCTGCTGTCGAGCNNGTCTGGGCCTATTGCCTGATGCCGAACCACGTCCATCTCATCCTCGTCCCCGATCGCGAGGAGGCGTTGGGCCGGGCGCTCGGCGAGACGCATCGGCGCTACTCTTCGGTCGTCAACGCTCGCCTCCGGGCGACGGGCCATCTCTTTCAGTCGCGCTTTGGCTCGGCGGTCATGGACGAGGAGCATCTGATGGCGGCGGCGCGCTATGTCGCGCTGAACCCGGTGCGGGCGCGGCTCGTCGCGCGGGCCGAGGACTGGCGCTGGTCGAGCGTGAAGGCGCATCTCGAAGGGCAGGACGACGGGCTGGTCAGCGTCGCGCCACTCATCGATCGCAGCGGGGGCCGATTCGCCGACCTTCTCGACGCGCCGCTTCCCGCTGAGACGATCTCGGCGCTCAGGGCTGCAGAAACGATTGGCCGCCCGCTCGGCTCGCCGACCTTCCTCGATCGCCTTGCCGCCGCGACCGGCCGCGATCCCCGGCCCCGGCGCCGCGGGCCTAAGCCAAAGGGCGAGCAGATGGGGGTTGAGTAAAGTGTCGCCGTAATGCCAGATGGGGGTTGAGTAAAGTGTCGCCGTAATGCCGTAATGCAAAGGGCGAGCAGATGGGGGTTGAGTAAAGTGTCACCGTAATGGCACCGTAATGGCCGTAATGGCGTAATGGGCGTAATGGGGGATTGAGCACGGGCGCATGCGCCTTTTGATAGTCGCCGACGTCGCGAGTCACGACGGTGAGACCGTGATGAAGCGCGGTCGCGGCGATGATCAGATCGGGCTGTGAAAAGGTATGGCCGGCCTTGCGGCCGTCTTCGACCAGGAGCCGCCACTTGAACATGACATCCTCGGTCATCGCGAGCACGCGCTCATCGAACATCGGCCGCACCTTGTGCGCGAGCCAGTCATTCAGTTCGGCGCGGCGGTTGGGATCGGCGACAAGTTCAATGCCGAACCTGATTTCGGCGAGGCTCGCCGCGCTGACGTAGAGCGAATCGAGCGGTTGCGACGCGACAAAGGCGAGGACTTTGGGTTCCGGCTTGGGACGGCGCAGTTCCGACAGCACGTTCGTGTCGAGGAGCCAACCCGTCACAAGGCGACCTTGCGCGCCGGCATTGGCGCGCGCTTCGGTTCAATGTCGATTTCGCGATGCGGCGAGGCCTGCATCGCGGCGATCAGCGCTTCGCCGGTGAGATCGCCCTTGAGACGGCGGAACTCTTCAGCCGAGATGACGACCACTTCATCGCGGCCGTGCACGGTCACGTGCTGCGGCCCCTCGCTGCGAACGCGCCGCACGAGTTCGCTAAAGCGCGCCTTGGCGTCCTGCAACAGCAAGCGGCCAGGTCGCAGGTCACGTGTCCGGCGGGGCTTCGTCGGCCCCGAGGAAGAGGATGACTTCGCAGATCTGGTCATGCTGACCAGAATATCACAGCCCGGCGTCATCTTTCAAAAAGGCCGATCAGATTCCGCGCTTGAGCGCGTCGGCGGCGGTGGCGAGCGGCAGGACAAGCGAAAGCGGCGCATCGTCCATGCGGAGAGCGCCATAGCTTTCGTACCAGCGGGCGGCGCGATCGTTCTTGGCGTCGATGAGCAGGGCAACGCCGCCGACATCCTGCGCGACGCGAAGGCAGCGGTCGGCTGCGCGCAGCAGGAGAGCGCCGCCGAGGCCCCGGCCTTGGACCGTTCGATCGACGGCGAGGCGGCCGAGGCGGAACACGGGCACGTCGTAACGCGCGAGACCTTTCTTAGCGAGCGCCGGCGTCCGGCTGTATTCGATCGACGCGGGACTCAGCGTAGTGAAGCCGAGGACGCGCGCCGGCGCGTCGGACGGCGCGGCGATGAAGCATTTTGCGCCGCCGCTTTCATGGTTCTGGCGCGCGAACTTTTGCAGATAAAGGTTGAGGTCGGGATCGCCGCAATCGAAGGCCGCGCGATCGTGCTTTTTTCCGATCGGCTCTTCGTCCCAGGCGATGGCCGTCATGGAAGCCTGAAGCCGGCCTTGGCGGCGCGCGTCAGACGGTCGGGAGCCGCCGGCGGGTTTTCGAGCAGGGCGAGGACGCGCAAGGAATCACGTTCGGAGAGCCTGAGCCGCTCGGCCTCGGCGATATCCGCTTCCGCCCTCGGCAGCACGGCGCCAAGAATATAGCCGGTCAGATCGAGCCGCTTGAGCGACGCGGCGCGGGTGAGCGTGGCCTTGTCTTCTGGGCGGAGCCGCAATTCGACGCGGCCGTTGTCGGTGAGCGCGCGGGGCATGGAACCTCCTGAGTTCAGGCCCCACACTACCATACGGAATGAATACGTACGAGAGAATTCTACTCCGGGGCCNNGGAAGATACGCCGGGCCTGACCGCCCGATTTCCAAAAACGCGCGAACTGCCCTATTCCCTCCCGCTCATCGGGCGGGGCCGGTCCATCGGCCGCGCGGGAGATAAGCGGGCATGAAGCTGCCGAGCCAGATCGGNNGGCTCGGACCTCTCCGACAACGCCAGCGTCAATCGCCTGCGCGAGAAGGGCGCGACGGTCGCGATCGGCCACGATAAGGCGAATCTCGGCCAAGCCGCGGTGGTTGTGGTCTCCTCAGCCGTCAAGCGCGACAATCCCGAGGTCGTCGCGGCGCGCGCGCGGCGCATTCCGGTCGTGCGGCGGGCCGAAATGCTCGCCGAGCTGATGCGGCTCAAGCAATGCGTGGCTGTTTCCGGCACGCATGGCAAGACGACGACGACGTCGCTGGTGGCGACGCTGCTCGACGCCGCCGGGCTTGACCCGACGGTCATCAACGGCGGCATCATCAACGCCTACGGGACCAANNACCAACATCGACCCCGAGCACCTCGACCATTTCAAGACCTTCGACGCCATCAAGGAGGCCTTTCTCGCCCTGATCGAGAATTTGCCGTTTTACGGCTTCGCCGTGATGTGTCTCGATCATCCGACCGTGCAGGAGCTGGTCGGGCGGATCGAGGACCGGCGCGTTTTGACCTATGGCGAGAATCCGCAAGCCGACGCGCGCCTTCTCGACGTCAACCTTGCCGGCGGGCTCACCCGGTTTTCGGTGTTGATCCGCGAACGGGCGACCGGCCGTGCGACCTTCATCGACGACCTCGCGTTGCCGATGCCCGGCCGGCACAACGCCCTCAATGCGACGGCGGCGATCACGGTCGCGCACGCGCTCGGAGCCCCGATCGACGTCATTCGCAAGGCGATCGCGAGTTTCGGCGGCGTGAGGCGGCGTTTCACCCGCACCGGGACATGGAACGGCGTCGCCATCTACGACGACTACGGCCACCATCCGGTCGAGATCGCGGCGGTCTTGAAAGCCGCGCGGGACGCGGCCGAAGGCAAGGTGATCGCCGTCGTGCAGCCGCATCGGTTCACCCGCCTGGCGTCGCTGTTCGACGCCTTCGCCACCTGCTTCAATGACGCCGACAGCGTGATCGTCGCCGATGTCTACCCGGCCGGCGAGCCGCCGATCGAAGGCGTCGACAAGAAGGCGCTCGCGACCGCGATCGCCGCCCATGGCCATCGCCATGCGCTGATGCTGCCCGCGCCCGATAAATTGGCGGGCATGGTCCGTTCGCTGGCTCAGCCGGGCGACTTTGTCATTTGCCTCGGCGCCGGTTCGATCACCCAATGGGCCTACGCGCTGCCCGGCGAACTGGCGGCGCTCGACAAGACCTGAGGCGACGCCACGCCGATGAAATTTCCCGACCTTGTCGACGAGGTGAAGGCGCGGGCGCCGCGGCTGCGCGGACGCCTTCTCGCCAACGCGCCGATCGCCGAGACCACCTGGTTTCGCGTCGGCGGCCCTGCCCAGGCCCTGTTCTCCCCGGCCGACGAGGACGATCTGGCCTATGTCCTGGCCGCGTTGCCGCGCGACACGCCGGTCACGACGGTCGGCCTCGGCTCGAACCTCATTGTGCGCGACGGCGGCGTCGCCGGCGTCGTCATCCGACTCGGCGGCCGGGCGTTCGGCGCGGTCGACATCATGGACGCCTGCCGCGTCTCCGCCGGGGCGGCCGCGCCGGATCAATTCGTCGCCAAGGCCGCGGCGAAGGCCGGCGTGGACGGCCTCGCCTTCCTGCGCGGCGTGCCCGGGTCGATCGGCGGAGCTTTGGTGATGAACGCCGGCGCCCACGGCGGCGAGATCAAGGACGCGCTGATCGAAGCGCATGGGCTCGACCGGGCCGGCGCGAGGCGCGTCTTTTCGCGCGCCGACATGGGCTTTTCCTATCGTCACAGTTCGGCGCCCGAGGATGTCGTCTTCATCGCCGCGGTGTTTCACGGCCGCCCGGGCGAGCCGGCCGCGATCGAAGCCGAGATGGAGCGCATCACCCGCGCCCGCGAAGCCTCGCAGCCGATCCGCGAGAAGACNNGTCAGACGCCGCGTGCTCGAGACGAGCGGCGTTATGCTCGAATGGGAAATCAAGCGGATCGGCCAAGCCCTTCGGGGGGCGTCATTGCGAGGAGCCATAGGGCGTCGATGACGCCCGTCTTTCGACGGGCTATGGCGACGAAGCAATCCAGAGGCCGAAGGGCGCTCTACGTTCTCCTGGATCGCTTCGCTTACGCTCGCAATGACGATTTGCCGCCGTTCGGATTTCGGGGAAGTCCAGGTCTACGCGCCCGCGGCAGGTTGAAGCTGGCGTTGCGCCTCCTGCACGGCCTTCAAATTCGCCTGCCGCAGCCGCTCGGCGTCCTCGTCGAACAGGAAAGTCAGGAACACATAACGCTGGCCGCGCGTCACCCGCGACACCTGGTGCAGGATCGAGGCGGAGAACACGACCGCCGTTCCGGGGGCGGCTTTGAAGGTTCGCGGACCATATTCGGGAAACGAGATCTCTCCGCCGTCGAAGTCGGCGTTGAGATTGATCGACACCGCGAACCGCCGATGCGCCACCGCTATCCCGGTGTCGTCACGATGGGGACCGAAATGCCCGCCGGTTTCAGCGTCGTAGCGAGCGATGAGGTCGCGCTCGATCCGGGTGACGGCCATCTGAAACGCCTTGCGGATCTCCGGGCCGACCCGCCGCCCGATCCGGGCGCGGATAGCGGCGATCAGGCGCGGATCGGTCAGCGGAAAATCGCGCCGGCGCTTCCAGCCGTTGTCGAAATGCTCGACCGACCGTCCCTCCACATCCTGCATGAACCCGCTTTCCTTGCCGCCGTCGCGCTCGAAGCAGTCGACGAGATGGCGGCAAAGCTCGGGCTCGAGAACGTCGGCAAGCATGAGAATCGGCGCCGGCGGGGAATCGCCGAAGGCCTGGCTCGGCGCCGCCGCCCGATCGAGCCGCCCCATCACCCGCTCGCGCTCGTCCAACGGCGCGACCTCGACCACCCGCAGCATCGGATCGAGCACGACCCAGGCTCGGGCGGCCCCGAAGGCGCTGGCGAGGCTCTCGCCGTCCCACAGAAACCTGACCGAGGGAAATCGCATCTCGAGCCCATTCCGCGCAGCCGGGTCCGGTTCAGAGGCGACAGCGAAGAAAGCGGCTTTGCCGTCTTCGGCGAGGCGCCGGTGGGCGGCGAACGCCTGCAGGGCTGCGTCCGTCTCGGGATCGCCGGCCGAGCCGAGGAAGGCCAGCGCGATGGCGCGGCCGGGAAACGCATCGAAGGCAAGGCGATGGCGCCCCCGATTGAGGAGAAAGGCGCTGTCGCCCCGCTGAGCGCCGGGCTTGAGCGCAAATTCGATTGGCTCGCTCATCGGCTTCCGGTTGATCGGCGGGCGCATCGACGTTTAGCCGGAGAAGCTTAAGGCTTGGAGACGATCGAAGCCGGACGAGCCGGCTTTTTCCGCCCGTTGGCTCACTGGGGTTAACGTGTCGTTAAGCCGTTGGTCTTAATCGTGTCTTAACTCTGCGTCTTCGCGCAGCGTTAGGGAATTTGCGGGCGATGAAGCCACTCGCGGTCCTCAGTCCTGACCGGCCGACCGGGCCCGCCGCTCCGCTCGGCCGGGATCGCGACCGCGCGCGTTCGCTCGACCGGACGGCCGGCAGCGGCGAATGCGGTCCCGCTTCCCAAGCGTTCGGCGAATATGACGCAAAGGACGTCGATTGCGGCCCGCATCATAACCGGCCGGCAAATCTTAAACCGAATATTTACTATAAAGCCCAAGACTTCACGCTCGGGGCCCATCGGGCTCCGGGTTGTCGCGGCGCGAGCCGCGCCGACCGTCATCTGTACGGGACGGCGGGCGAAGAAAGCGAGCCTGTCGGCCCCGGAGTGGAGGCCCGGCTGGGCCGGACGGAAACCTCGTGCGCGCCGGACTGGACCGCCCACGCAGGTTTTTCGTTCGTTGAGCCGGGCCCCTGGATGGTGGAGGACGCGGCGTGCGATTGTTGAGCGCGATGCTCGGGTGGGGACAGGCGCGGCCAGGGCTGGCCGGCGTCGCCCTCGAAGCGCCCCCTCACAGGGTGGTGCTGCGCGGCGAGCGATCGGCGCGGGCGTCGTTGCGCTGGCGCATCCGACTGGACCGTCCCGCCCCGCGCAAGCTCGAGATCGCGCTGACCGTGGCCGTTCTCCTCGGCGCGGGCCTTCTCGGCGCCGAGCGCGGCGGGCAACTCGATGCGGTCACGGCGCAATATGGCGGCGTCGGGGACTGGATCGCCTGCACGCTCAGGCTCGGCGTCCGAATGGTGACGGTTTCGGGCGCGACGCACATGAGCGAACGCAAAATCCTCGCCATCGCGGGCGTCGATGACAAAAAATCGCTGCCGTTCTTCGACGTCGCTCAAGCGCGGGCGCGGCTCGAGGCCGATCCGCTGATCAAACAGGCAAGCGTGCGTAAACTCTACCCCAACCAGATCGTGATCGAGATCGTCGAACGCACGCCCTACGCCGTCTGGCAGAAGGACGGCGACGTCCGCGCGATCGCGGCCGATGGCGCGCCGATCGACGAGGTCAACGACGGTCGTTACGCCGACCTTCCGTTTGTCGTCGGCGAGGGCGCCAACGGGCGGGTGCGCGAGTTCGTCGCCCTGCTTGACGCGATGGACGAATTGAAGCCGCGCGTCGAAGCAGGCGTGCTTGTCGACCAGCGGCGGTGGAATCTACGGCTGAAGTCGGGCATCGACATCAAGCTGCCGGAATCGGATCCGGAAGCCGCGATCGCCGAGCTTCTCATCCTCCAGCGCCAATCCCGCATCCTGGAGAAGGACGTTCTGGCGCTCGATTTCCGGGTTCCGGGGCGGGTGTTCGCGCGCCTGTCCGAGGAGGCGGCCGCCGCCTGGGCGGATGGCCATGCGGCCAAGAAGGGCGCCCAGCCATGAGCAAGCCGCTCGCGCCGCGCATGCGCCAGATCCCGGCGCGCAAGAGCGCCTTACTGTCGGTGCTCGACGTCGGCGCTTCGAAAATTGTGTGCCTGATCGCCCGCCTGACGCCGATGGAGCCGTCAGAGGCGCTGCGCGGGCGCACCCACCGATGCAAGGTGCTGGGCGTCGGCCACCAGCGCTCGACCGGCGTCAAGGGCGGCGCGGTGGTCGATCTGCGGTCGGCGGAACAGGCCGCGCGGATGGCCATCGACGCCGCCGAGCGCATGGCGGGCGTCGAGGTCGGGGGCGTCATCGTCAACATGTCGGGCGGCCGCCTGGCCTCGCGCCGCCGCGGCGCGGACGCAGCGCTGCGCGGCAAGACCGTCGCCGAGCACGACGTCCAACGGGTTCTCGAAGCCGCGGCGATGGCGAACGGCGAGCCCGGACGAACGATCCTGCATGCGCTTCCAACCGCCTTCCGACTCGACGCGACCCGCGACATTCACGATCCCAAAGGCATGGTCGGGGCGGAACTCGGGGTCGATCTTCACCTCGCGACGTGCGATTCAGCCGCGGCGCGCAACCTGATGCTGGTGATCGAGCGCTGCCACTTGCGGGTCGAGGCGATGGTGGCGACGCCCTACGCCGCCGGCCTGTCGACGCTGGTCGACGACGAGGCGGAGCTCGGCGCCGCGGTGGTCGATTTCGGCGGCGGTTCGACCACGGTCGGCGTATTCTCCGGCGGGCGGCTNNCGCGAAACCATCGCCGCCCACCGGCTCGGCGACGACACGGATCATCCGAGCCATCTGCCGAAGTCCGAGCTCACGCGAATCATCCGCCCGCGGATCGAGGAGATCCTCGAGCTCGTGCGCGACCGGCTGCGCGCTTCCGGATACGCGGCCCAGGCCGGCCGCAGGCTGGTGATGACCGGGGGCGCATGCCAGCTGACCGGGATGCCGGAGCTCGCGCGCACGATCATCTCCAGCCAGGCGCGCATCGGGCGGCCGCTCGGGATCGAAGGGCTGCCGGAATCCGGCAAGAGCCCCGCTTTCGCCGCCGCGGTCGGTCTGATGGTTTACCCGCAGATGGCGGGCCTCGAATATTACGCAGTCACGCGCCAGTTCTCGCGTCCCCATCAGGGCGAAGGCGGGTACGCAGCGCGGGTCGGACGTTGGCTCAAGGAGAGTTTCTAAGGGCGTTAGAGGCCCTCGCCCGAGGCGAGGGGCAGGTGAAAGCGAACACGCATTCCAATCGGCGCCGGCGGGCGTCCAACGCAACGAGGCAAGCATGTCGATCAATCTGAAAGCGCCCGAACTCAGGGAACTGAAGCCACGCATCATGGTGTGCGGGGTAGGCGGCGCCGGCGGCAACGCGGTCAACAACATGATCGTCTCCGGCCTGTCCGGCGTCGATTTCATCGTCGCCAACACCGACGCCCAGGCGCTGACTTCCTCGCGCGCCGAGCGGATCATTCAGATGGGCCTGCAGGTGACGGAGGGGCTCGGCGCCGGGTCCAAACCCGAAGTCGGCAAAGCCGCCGCCGAGGAGGCGCTGGAGGAGATCCGCGATCACCTCGCCGGCGCCCACATGGTGTTCGTCACCGCCGGCATGGGCGGCGGCACCGGCACGGGCGCCGCGCCGGTCATCGCCAGGGCGGCGCGCGAACTCGGCATTCTCACCGTCGGCGTCGTCACCAAGCCGTTCCATTTCGAGGGCGGACGCCGGATGCGGGTGGCCGAGAACGGCATCGCCGACCTCCAGAAGGCGGTCGACACGCTGATCATCATTCCCAATCAGAACCTGTTCCGCGTCGCCAACGAAAAGACCACCTTCGCCGACGCGTTCTCGATGGCCGACCAGGTTCTCTATTCCGGCGTCGCCTGCATCACCGACCTGATGGTGAAGGAGGGGCTCATCAACCTCGACTTCGCCGACGTGCGCTCGATCATGAGCGAAATGGGCAAGGCGATGATGGGCACCGGCGAAGCGGCGGGCGACAAGCGCGCAGTGCAAGCCGCCGAAGCCGCTATCGCCAATCCGCTGCTTGACGAAACCTCGATGCGAGGGGCGCGGGGCCTCCTGATCTCGATCACCGGCGGCAACGACCTGACGCTCTATGAGGTCGACGAGGCGGCGAGCCGCATTCGCCAGGAGGTCGACGAGGAGGCCAACATCATCCTCGGCGCCACTTTCGATTCGGCGCTCGACGGCGTCGTGCGCGTGTCGGTCGTGGCGACCGGCATCGATCAGGCGGCAATCGCTCAGATCGAGCCGGTCAACTTCCAGCCGCGGATCGAATCGATGGCGCGCCCGCGCGTCTTCGCGCCGCTCCGCTCCGCCCTTGCGCCCGCCCAGGCCGACGCGGCTTCGGCGTCCGCCGCCTACGAGGGCGCCGTCCAGACGGCGGGGGCGCCGCTCGGCGCTTTTCCGGAACCCATCGAGCCCCACCGCGAAACGGAAGATGAAGATTCGGAGCAGGCGGAATTCATTCCCCCCGCCCCGGAGCAGCCCATGCCGCGCGCGACCCGCATGCCGCAGATCGAGGATCTGCCGCAGGTGGCGCAGAACCAGTTGCGCGCGATGCGCGAGGCTCAGGGCGCCGCTCCGGCGCCGGAAACGCGCCGCCGGTCGCTGTTGGAGAAATTGGCGGCCTTCGGCATCACCCGCCATGAGGACGAGCCAGCCCCGGCGCCGGCCCCCGCCGCAGCCCCGGCGCCGGTGACGCCGCTTCATCGGCCTTACGTCGCAGCGCCGAATCAGGCTGACCTCGGCCGTCCCCAGCCGCGCCAGCAACCGTCGCGCCAGTCGGCCGGCGCTCCCGACCCACACGTCCGGCCCGCTCCGCGTCCCCCAGTTTCGGAAGACGAGCATCTCGACATCCCTGCGTTCCTGCGCCGGCAGCAGAACTGATTCGGCCGGCCGCGAAGCCTCGGCTCGCGGCCGACCCGGTCCGCAGGCGGCCCTGTGCGCGCGGTTAATGGGGCGTTAATTCTCTAAGCATTTGAAAAATATCGAATAAAAGTCTACCTAAGGTTTGTAACTTTTGTTCACCAAAGGTGATTTGTCGCCCGGGGCGAGCGCCCCTTAGTGTGGCGCTTTGGGAGCCGTCGCCGGACTTTTTGGCGGCGGCAGGCGGACGGCGATCGGCAGCTTTTGGTAGCAGCGCGTTGCGGGGTCTGAACGCTCCTCATCGTGGCTGGCGTCGCAAATCGGGGCCGGGCGCAAGCCCGGGAAAAATAAAAGATGCGGTTTGGGTTTCAGACCACGCTGCGCGACCGTGTGGCGATCTGCGGCGTCGGCGTCCACTCGGCGGCGCCTGCTCAAGTCATCCTTCACCCTGCCGGCGTCGATGCCGGCGTTGTCTTCCTTCGGACCGGACTGCCGGGCGGACGCGAGCGTCTCCTCGAGGCCAAACGCGTCAATGTAGCCCAAACCGCGCTCTGCACCATGCTCGGCGACGCCTCGGGCGCCAGCATCTGCACTGTCGAGCATCTTCTGGCCGCCCTCTCGGGCCTCAGGATCGACAACGTCCTGATCGAGATTGACGGGCCGGAGACGCCGATCATGGACGGCTCCGCCGCTGATTTCGTAGCCGCGATCGATTCGGTCGGCGTCGCCCAGCAGGCCCGCCCCCGCCGCCATCTGAAGATCGTCAAGCCGGTTCGCGTCGATCACGACGGCGGCTTCGCCGAGTTCCTGCCGGCCGAACGCGGCTTCCGCCTCGACGTCGAGATCGACTTCGAATCGCCGGCGATCGGACGCCAGCGGCGCGTATTCGACCTCGATCCGTCGACGTTCCGCCGCGAAATCGCCCGCGCCCGCACCTTCGGCTTCGTCTGCGACGTGCAGAAACTGTGGCAGGCGGGCTACGCGCTTGGCTCTTCGCTCGAAAATTCGGTCGCCATCGACGGCGACGCCATCCTCAATCCGGAAGGGTTGCGTTACGCCGACGAATTCGTGCGCCACAAGGCGCTCGACGCGGTCGGCGATCTGTCGCTTGCGGGCGCGCCGATCATCGGCCTCTACCGGACCTATCGCCCGGGGCACAAACTCAACGCGCTCGCGCTCGAGGCGCTGTTCGAGCGCCGCTGGGCCTACGAGATCCTCGAAGCGCCGTCGCAGCGGGTCCCGATGATGGCGCGCGGAGCGGGCGCGCATGTACCCGCCGCGGCCTTTGCCGCCCCCGATTGACCTTTTCCGGGCGGTTCGCCGCCGTTGTGACGCTTGCCTCGCTTTGAGGCCTTGACGCGGTTGTGACCGCCGTCCGCGCTTTGTCGAATGTGTGGCGCGCGCGCCGCGAGTGCGGTAAATGAGCCGCGTCGCCGCCGTGCGGCGGCGGCGCTTCGCCTCCAGCAACCGACTGAGTCTTTGAAGCATGAATGACGTCGAATTTGGCCCTATCCCGCCCAACGCCGGAAAGCGGCTGGCGCGCCGGTGGGCAGCCGGCGCCGCGCTCATCGCAATCGCGTTGGCCGGCTCGTCCTGCTCGATGATCGACCAGTTCAACCCGTTCGGGAGCGAAAAATACAAGATGGAAGTCACGCCGGATACCCCGGCGAGCAAGACCTACGACCAGGGCCTGCAGAAATTGGCCAACGGCGCGCCGGGGGAAGCGGCGAAGAAATTCACCGATCTCGGCAAGCAATATCCAAGCTCGGACTGGGCCCAAAAAGGCCAATTGATGACGACGTATGCGGACTATCAGGCCGGCGACTATACCAGCGCCGTGACCTCGGCCGAACGCTACCTCAAGGACTATCCGAACTCGCCCGATGCGCCCTATGTCCTGTACTTGCAGGCGAACGCATATTACATGCAAATACCGGATATATCGCGCGACCAGGAGAATGCGGGGAAGGCCCTCGCCGCGTTCCAGTCGCTGGTGCAGAAATACCCGACGTCGGAATATGTCGAAGACTCGAAGTACAAGATCGACGTCACCCAGGATCAGCTTGCCGGCAAGGAGATGTCGATCGGTCGGTTCTATCTCAATCGCCGCAATTATACCGCGGCCATCAACCGCTTTCGCAACGTGCTTCAGTATTACCAGACGACCCGGCATGCCGAAGAAGCGCTTTATCGTCTCGTCGAGGCCTACCTCGGGTTAGGGATTACCGACGAAGCCCAGACCGCGGCCGCCGTGCTCGGGCACAATTTCCCCAACAGCCAGTGGTACGAGGACGCGTATAACCTGTTGAAGGGCAAGGGGCTCTCGCCGCACGAATATGGCCAATCGTGGATCTCACAGATCTGGCACACGGTCGTTCCGTCCTGATCGGGCGTCCTCAATGCTCTCGCGCCTCTCCATCCGCGACGTGGTGCTGATCGATCAGTTGGACCTCGAATTCTCGCCGGGGCTGACCATCCTGACCGGCGAGACCGGCGCGGGGAAATCGATTCTTCTCGATGCGCTGGCGCTGGCGCTCGGCGCGCGCG
>PLUH01000225.1:38193-38522 GCA_003164825.1 Hyphomicrobiales bacterium | reverse complement strand
CCGCGGCCGGGCGGCTCGATCGCGACGCGCTCGCCGCCGCCTGGGGCTCGGCCCTGGCCATCGCGCTCGTCCTCGGCCTCGTTTCGCTCGGGTTGGCGCATGCTCTCGTTGCGGCGCTGGCGAGCGGCGCCGCCGCCTTGGCGATGGTCGCTTTGGCGCGGCGCGCGATCGGCGGCCAGACCGGCGACGTCGCCGGCGCAGCGCAACAAGTGGCCGAGATCGCCGCCTGGTGCGCCCTTCTCATCGGCCATTCGGCCCCCTAAGTGAGGGGCTATGTCCGCGCCTGCCCTATCGACCCCCTGCGTCCAAGTCTGCGTCATCGATCCGCT
>PLUH01000225.1:20785-38184 GCA_003164825.1 Hyphomicrobiales bacterium | reverse complement strand
CGCGCGCGTCGCGCGGCGGACGGGTCGCGGCGCGCGGCCGGCTCTCCTGATGCGCTTCATCGTCCCCGTTGCGGTTCTGGCGGCGGCGCTCGCGGCGCTGCTCATGACCCCGCCGCAGTCGACCCTGTTCGGGCTCGACCACCAAAGCTTCGCCAGCGCCGCAATCGGCGCCGCGCTTTTGCTGTGGCTCCTCCTTTCGGGCCTGCGTTCGGCGCGGCCGAGCGACGTCGCCCGCATCGCCAGCGCAGCCGCGATCTGGGCGGCGCTCTTGCTCGCGCTGACCGGCGTCTACGCCTATCGGTACGAGGCTTCCGACATCGCCGAGCGCATCGCAGGCGAGCTTTTTCCGTCCGAGCCCGAGGTCGGCAGCGGCGGCGAAGTGATCGTCAACCAGCGTCTCGGCGGCGAATTCGCGATTACCGGGCGGGTCAATGGCGCGCGCGTGACCTTCCTGTTCGATACCGGCGCTTCCGCCGTGGTTTTGACCGCCGCCGACGCGCGACGTGCGGGGATCAACACCGCCGGACTCGAATTTGACGCGCCCGTCACCACCGCGAACGGCGCGGCGCTGGCGGCGGAGGTTCGGCTCGACCAGGTCGCGGTCGGGCCGATCGTGATGCGCAATGTCGCGGCGCTGGTCGCCCGCCCCGGCGCGCTGGACGAGAGTCTGCTCGGGATGAGCTTTCTCGGGCGGCTCAAGAGCTATGCGGTCGAGCGCGGGCGGCTCGTCCTGACGGCGCGGTAGAGTCTTGCCCTACTCGGCGGCCCAAAGCCGCTCGAAAGACAGGCGTCCTTCGGCGCGCTCCCACCCTCGCTCCACGAGGGCGACGGCGCTGCGCAAGACGTCGAGCCCGGCGCCGGCGCGGACGCCCTCGCTTGCCAGCGCCCGCCGATAGGCCCGCGCGCCGGGCCGGCCGGCGAACAGACCATGGAGATGCCTCGTGAAATCATGCAGGCGCTCGCCGCGCTCAAGCCCGCGCGCGATTGCCGGCATGAACGCTTCGATCGCCTCGAAGCCGTCGGCGACCGGCGCCTCGTCGCCGAATAGCTCAGGGTCGACGCCGATCAGGAGTTCCGGCGTCTGATAGGCGGCGCGCCCGATCATGACCCCGTCGACATGCTCAAGATGCGCGCGCGCTGATGCGAGATCGGCGACGCCGCCGTTGAGGATGATCGGCCAGTCGGGATGGGCGCGCTTCAGCGCATGAACGAGCGGGTAGTCGAGCGGCGGGATCGACCGGTTGTCCTTTGGGCTCAAGCCGTCGAGCCAGGCTTTGCGCGCATGGACGATGAGCGCCGCCGCGCCGGCCGCCCTCGCCGCTTCAGCGAAGGCGCCGAGCGCCTCTTGCGGCTCCTGCTCGTCGACGCCGATCCGGCACTTGACACTGACCGGAATGTCGACCGCCGCGGCCATCGCCGCGATGCAGTCGGCGACAAGGTCGGGCTCGCGCATCAGGCAGGCGCCGAAACGGCCGTTTCTCACCCGGTCGGACGGGCAGCCGCAATTGAGATTGATTTCATCATAGCCAAACCCGGCGCCGATCCGCGCCGCCTCGGCGAGCCGCGACGGGTCCGCGCCGCCGAGCTGGAGCGCGACCGGATGCTCGTCAGCCTCGAAGGCGATCAGGCGCTCGCGCGGCCCGAACACGACCGCGTCCGCCGTCACCATCTCGGTATAGAGCCGCGCCCTGCGGGTGAGCACGCGATGGAACGCCCGGCAGCGCCGGTCGGTCCAGTCCATCATCGGGGCCACGCAAAAGCGTGCGCTATAGGGTCGAGGCATGGCGCTCATATAGGGGAGACGGCCGCAAATGTCGCCAATGACATTGCCGTTGGTCATCTCACTGGACAATTGCCCCAAACCCTACTCTGTCGTTCACTCGCGCTCGGAGCAGTTCATGCGCACGATCATGGTCCTCGCCCTCGCCGCCGCCCTTGCGGGCGCCGTGGCATTCGCCGCTGTGGCCCAACTTTCGTCGGCGCCGACACCCGAGGTCGCCGTCGGGCCGCAATACAGCAGCACCCACGTCTATGTTGCGCCCTCCGACTTCGACCGCCTTGTCGCCAGCTTCGTCGCCACTTTCGGCGGGACGACCTCCAAGGTGGGCGTGTTCACGGTTACGCCGACGCCGAGCCTGACCATGTCGCAACTTGTTCTGACCCCGGTCGGAAACCTCTCGGTGTTAGGCTTCGAGACACCTGTTCCCTATCCGTTCGGCGCCGAGCGGACCGGTTATCTGGTCGCAGACTTGGACGCCGCCGTTCAAGCAGCCCGTGACGATGGAGCGGACGTCATCGTCTCCCCGTTCCCCGACCCGCTCGGCCGCGATGCGATCATTCAATGGCCGGGCGGGGTGAACATGCAGCTCTATTGGCACACGACGCCGCCAAGCTACGCCCCGCTCGCCACCGTTCCGGAGAACCGGATCTACGTGTCGGAGGACCGCGCCGACGTCTTCATCCGCGACTTCCTGGCCTTCTCGCAGGGCGTCGTGACCAGCGACGACTCTACCGCGCCGGGCGCGGAGATCGGGCGCCCGAGCGAGGTCTATCGCCGCGTCCGCATCGCGTCGCCCGTCGGCAAACTGGCGGTGCTGGTCACGGACGGAGATCTGCCCTGGCCCTATGGACGCGAGCTTGCGGGCTATGAAGTCTCGAGCGTTCCGGAAACTCTGGATAAGGCGGTCGCCGCCGGGGCCGAGGTTCTGGTGGCGCCCTATGCGGCCGACCGGCGCGTGGCGGCGATGGTGCGTTTCCCCGGCGGCTATATCGCCGAGATCCACGCCATCGCCCCGCCTTGAGGGCTCGAAGCCGGGCTTCCCAATTCAGGCCCGCGCCGGCGCTTGAGGCGGCGGCGAAAGCGCGTGTTGCTCCGCGCTCTATATCGATCTAGGTCTGGTTCAAGTAGCGCTCGGTGCCAGAATCGTGACCAGACCCCTGATCCTGATCGATCCGCAGCCGCGGTCCCTCGATGAGATCTTCGAGCCGAAGGTCTGGACGCGGCTCGAGCGCCTCGGCGAGCTTGCGATCCACGACGGGCCCGGCCGCATGCCAGCCGAGCGGTTCGAATCCTATCTCCCCGAAATGGCGCTCCTGATCGGGCAGAGCGACATGCCGAAGGCTCGGCTCGACCGCGCGCCGGACTTGCGCGCCATTGTCAACGTCGAAACCAATTTCCTCCAGAACGTCGACTACGAGACCTGCTTCGAACGCGGAATCCATGTGCTCGCGCCGAGCTCCGCCTTCGCCAAACCGGTCGCCGAGATGGCGCTCGGGATGGCGATCGACCTCTGCCGCGGCGTGACTACGGCCGACCGCGCCATGCGCAAGGGGGACGAGAAATGGCTGCTCGACGGCGCGAAAGGGTGCTTCTCGCTCTATGGCGCGCGGGTCGGCCTGATCGGCTTCGGCGATCTCGCGCGCGCCTTCGTTCCCCTGCTCGCGCCGTTCGGCTGCCCGGTCAAGGCCTACGATCCGTGGATTTCCGAGCACTACATGGCCGGCTTCGGCGTCGCCGCCGCCTCGCTCGATGAGGTCTTGAGCGCGAGCCAGGTCATCATCGTGTTCGCCGCCGCGACCAGCGAGAACCAGGGGTTCCTTAGCAAACGCGAATTCGACCTGATCGCGCCGGGATCGGTCTTCCTGCTGATGAGCCGCGCGGGGATCGTCGACTTCCCGGAATTCCTGCGCCAGGTCGAAAGCGGGAGGTTCCGCGCCGCAACCGATGTCTTTCCCGCCGAGCCCACGCCGCCCGGCGACCCGTCGCGCCGGATCGAGGGTCTGTTGCTCTCGCCCCATCGCGCCGGCGCGATGAGAGATTCGCTCTATGAGATCGGCCGGCAGACGGTCGCCGACGCCGAACTCGTCCTGCGCGGCCTGCCGCCGCTCTCCTGCCGGCGCGCCCAGCGCGAGACCGTTCTCCGCTCCCGCTCGAAGCCGATCGAGCGCAGTTGAAGCGGCGTTCGGCGGCTTGACAGCGAGCGGCGGCGGGACGTAGCCTAAAACGTTATAGAGAAGCCGGCGAAGAATTCGGCTCGAACGTCGGCGACGCCTTGGAGCGAACGAGCGATGGCCGGGAGAGCGCCCACGATCCGCGATGTTGCGTCTCGCGCCGGCGTATCGGTCGCCACTGCTTCCAATGTCGTCAACGGCAATCGGCCGGTCGGAGAAGCGAGCCGCCGCAGCGTGGTCGCGGCGATCGCGGCGCTCGGCTACCGGCTCGACCGCTCGGCGAGCGCGTTGCGCGGCAAATCGACCCGTCTTGTAGGCATGGTCGTTCCCGACATCACCAATGTCTTTTTCGCCAGCCTCGTTCACGGGGTCGAAGCGCTTGCCGAACGCGACGGCTACGATCTTCTCATCGTCTCCTCGAGCGAAGACGCCGCGAAAGAGCGCCGCCGTGTCGAGGCGCTGGTCGCGCGCCGCATCGACGGCTTGATCGTCGTGCCCGCCAGCGACGACTCGATGGCGGCGGTCGGGGGCGGCGCCCACGCGGCCCGTCTGCCGCCGGCGGTGCTGATCGATCGCGGCGCCGGGGCGCCTGGATTCGACACCGTGCACGCCGATTGCGACGCCGGCGGCTACGCCGCAGCCCGGCATCTCATCGGCCTCGGACACCGCGACATCGCCATTCTCACCCATTCAAAACGGCTCGAGAATATCGAGCAGCGCATCGCCGGCGCCCGGCGCGCCCTGGTCGAAGCCGGGCTCGAAGGGCGCGAGCGCGTCATCTATGGCGGCCATGACCTCGAATCCCTGCGTGGCGCGATCGAGCTTGAGCTTCACCGCGCCGACTGCCCGACCGCGATCTTCGCCCTCACCAATGTCTGCGCGCTGGCCTCGATCAAGGCCGCGCGCGGGCTCAATCTTGAAATCCCCAGCGATGTGTCGATCGTCGGCTTCGACGATTTCGATTGGATGCTCGCGCTGCGGCCCTATCTGACCACCGTCGCCCAGCCGGTCGAGGATTTCGCCTCCGCCGCCTGGCGCCTCCTGATGCTGCGCTTATCCGCCGGGGAAAAAGGCGTCGAGCGCGTCGAACTTCCCTGCACTCTCCGGGTGCGGGAATCCACTGGGCCCGCCCGCCCTCGGCTCAAAGCCGTAGCGGAGGCCTGAACCATAAAACAACCCAGGGAGTGAATCATGCTCAAACGTTTGACTTTCGGCGCCTCGATCGCGGCGCTCGCGCTCGGCCTCGCCGCGTCGGCGGCCTATGCCGAAGACAAGCCGGTCTACGGCGTCTTGATGAAGACGCTGTCCAACCCGTTCTGGGGCGCGATGGAGAAGGGCGTTGACGCGGGCGCCAAGAACGCCGGCGTCGATATCTTCCTCGAGGCGGTCGAATCCGACCAGGCGGCTGAGCCGCAGCTCAACGCCTGCAACACCATGCTGCAGAAGAAGCCCGTGGCGATGATCACGGCCGCGATCAACTCGACCATCCTCCTCCCATGCCTCAAGCAGGCGAACGAGATGAAGATCCCGGTTGTCGACCTCGACAACAACCTCGATCCGGCCATCACCAAGAAGGCCGGGGTTGATATCGCTTTCCATATCGGCTCGGACAACGAAGCAGCGGGAGCCAAAGGCGCGGACTATCTGGTCAGCGCGCTCGGCAAGGATGCGAAAGGTCCCGTGCTGGTGATCGAAGGCCTTTCCGGCAACATCACCGGCGAGAAGCGCGCGCGCGGGTTCGCCGAAGAGCTGAAGAAGCAGGCGCCCGGCCTCAACATCGTCGCCTCTTTGCCGGGCGACTGGGACAGTCTGAAGGCCGCCAACATCACCAACGACACGCTGCAGCGCAGTCCGGACCTCGTCGCCATCTTCTGCGCCAATGACGACATGGCGCTCGGCGCAGTCGAGGCGGCGCGCTCGGCCGGCAAGGACAAGATCATCGTCATCGGCGTCGACGGCAACACCAACGCCGTCAAGTCGATCAAGGCGGGACGGCTCAACGCCTCGGTCGCGCAATTGCCCTATCTTGTCGGCATGCAGGCGGTCGAGGACGTCAAGAAAGTGCTGGCGGGCGACAAAGTCCCGGAGATGACCTATGTACCGACCCTTGTTCTGACCAAGGAGGTCATTGAGGCGAACAAGGAGCCGATGCTGCAGTACGTTAAATAAGCCGGACGGCGCCGCCGGCGCCGCGCTCTTCGCGGACGGCGACGCCTCATTCGAGGAACGCTCCATGACCTCGGCCCCGACCACCGCCGCCTCTGCGTCGTGGCGTGCGCGCTTCACGGGCGGCGGCGCCGTCCGACTCGAATCGCTGGTCGTGCTCGCCGTGCTCTGCGTGGCGATGGCGATCTCGTCGAGCGCCTTCCTGTCCGTCTCAAACATTCTCAACATCCTTCTCTCGACCTCGGTATTCGGGGTGCTGGCGATCGGGATGACGTTTGTCATTTCGTCGGCCGGCATCGATCTTTCGGTCGNNGTGACGCTCGGCATGCTGGGCGTCGCCCGCGGGATAGCGCTCGTGCTCAGCAACGGCGTCTCGATTTATGGCCTCCCGCCCGAAATCGTGTGGCTCGGTCAGGGCCGGCCCTTTGGCGTCCCTGTGCCGGTGATAGTCCTGCTGCTCACGGCGCTTGTCGCTCACTTGCTGCTCGCCCATACGCGCTTCGGCGTCCACGCACAGGTGATCGGCGACAACGAGGGCGCCGCGCGCGCGATGGGCGTCCGGGTCGAGCGGATGAAAGTCCTGATCTACACGCTGTCCGGGCTGCTGTCGGGGCTTGCCGGGCTCTTGTTCGCCGCGCGCATCAATTCGGGCGAACCGACCGCAGGCCTGAGCTACGAGCTCACCGCCATCACCGCGACCATTCTCGGAGGCACAAACCTGTTCGGCGGCCGAGGCAGCGTGGTCGGGACGCTGATCGGCGCCCTCATCATNNATCGGCGCAGTGCTGATCCTCGCCGTCTGGCTCGATCGCATCAACAGCAGGGAGGGCTGGCGCCGATGAGTCTTCTCGAGCTGAAGGACGTCCGCAAGACTTTCGGCGCGATCGAGGCTTTGCGCGGGGTCACGTTCTCTGTCGAGGCCGGCAGCGCGGTGGCGCTGGTNNAACGGGGCCGGCAAGTCGACGCTCATGAAGACGATCACCGGCGTGTACAGGCCCGACCGCGGCGACATCCACTTCGCGGGCGTTTCCATAGTCGGCAAGGATCCCGGCGAAATCCGCCAGGCGGGGATCGAGATGATCTACCAGGATCTCGCGCTCGCCCGGATGCGCGACGTTGCTTCGAACATATTTCTCGGCCGGGAGCTTACCCGCTCCGTCCTCGGCGTCAGGCTCATCGACGCAAAGCAGATGCGCAGCCAAGCCGAGGCGATGGTCGCTCGGCTTGGCGCCCGCATTCCTTCCGTCGCGCAGATGACCGGCCAGCTCTCCGGCGGCCAGCAGCAATCCGTGGCGATCGCCCGCGCGCTGACCTTCAACCCGAAGCTCGTCATCATGGACGAGCCCACCGCGGCGCTTGCGGTGCGCGAAGTCGAGCACGTGCTCGACCTCATCCGCACGCTCAAGAGGGACGGCATTTCCGTCATACTCATCAGCCATCGCCTGACCGACGTTTTTTCGGTCTGCGACCGTATCGTGGTTCTCCGTCAGGGAGAGGTCATCGCCGATGACGCAACCCGCGAAACCAGCATGAACGCCGTCGTCGCCCATATTGTTGGCGCGGCAGATGCGCAACGCCAGTGAGGACCCCGGAGCGCCGTTTTCCTCAAGAACGGAGGAGCAATTGAAATTCGGCATCTATTATTCGTACTGGGAGCAGGAGTGGAGCGCCGATTGCCTTAAGTACGTGGAGAAAGTCGCCAAGCTGGGTTTCGACGTCATCGAAATCGCCGCTCATCATCTCAACAGTTACAGCCCCGCGCATATCGCCGATGTCGGCCGCTCGGCGCGAGAGAACGGCATCACGATCACGGCCGGATTGGGTCCGTCCCCGCAGAGAAACCTGTCCTCCGCGGACCCGGCGATCAGAAAAGCGGGGCGGGCCTTTTTCGAGGAGACGCTGACCAACCTCGCCAAACTCGATATCCGCGTCATCGGCGGCGCCCTTCATTCCTATTGGCCGATCGATTATTCCAAGCCGGTCGATAAGCCGGGGGACAGGGCTCGAGGCCTGGAAGGCATCGCAAGCCTTGCCGATTTTGCTGCCAATCTCGGCGTTAATCTGTGCCTGGAAGTGCTCAACCGGTTCGAGAACCACGTTCTGAACACCGCAGAAGAGGGCGTCGCGTTTGTCCGGGAGATCGACAAGCCCAACGTTAAGGTGATGCTCGATACGTTCCATATGAACATTGAGGAGGATAGCTTCGGCGATGCGATCCGTACCGCTGGTCCATTGCTCGGCCATTTCCATACCGGCGAGAACAATCGGCGTGTTCCCGGCAAGGGCCGGCTGCCGTGGCATGAAATCGGAGCGGCGCTGCGCGAGATCGGATATGGCGGCGTGGTCGTGATGGAGCCCTTCGTCAAAATGGGCGGACAGGTCGGCAATGACATCAGGGTCTGGCGCGATCTGAGCGGCAACGCGAACGAAGCCCAGATGGACGAAGCCGCCCGGCAGGCTTTGGCGTTCTCGCGATACGTGCTCGGTTTTGGCGCCACGGCGAGCTTCGAACAAGGAAAGGCGTTATGAGCCGCAGAGCGGCGCTTGCCGGCGCGGCGTTGGTGTTGGGCGCGTTCGTTGAGCCCAGTTCTGCAGGCACTGTCGAGATCCCCTCCCCGCTCGACCCGGGGTGCTGCACGATTTCCGATGATTCGATGCTGCAAAGCGATCCGGCCGGCGCTCGGGTGACGGTCGACAAGGTCTGGAACGACAGAGCCGAGAACACGGGCGACCCGCTCGAGCCGGATGCGTTCGCGCTCAACGAGACCGGCGGGTCTGGTGGGAATTCTCTCGGCGCCATGAGTTCGGTCGCGGCTCCGGAACCCTCGGTCCTGACCAGGCTTTTGATCATTTTCGCCGATCTGCGCGCTACGGTATTCCGCAATCCCGCACCCGGCCCTTGAGACGCGAACGCCGAACCGGCCGTCCTCTCAGGCGTTCGGAATGTTCTGCGCCAGCGCCTCGAGCACCGCCATCCGCACCGCCACGCCCATTTCGACCTGCTCGCGNNTCGCGCTGCAGGCGCAGCATCATGACGATGTCGGCGCCCTTGAGCCCCGAGCGCATGTCATGGGCGACCTCGACCCCCATGCGCTCCACGGCCTCCGGCATCAGCGTCGAGGGGCCGACCACCCTTACATAAGCCCCGAGTTTGCCGAGGAGCAGGATATTCGAGCGCGCCACCCGCGAATGGAGGATATCGCCGCAGATGGCGACGGTCAGGCCCTCGATGCGGCCGAGATTGCGCCGGATGGTCAAAGCGTCGAGCAGCGCCTGGGTCGGATGCTCGTGGGCGCCGTCGCCGGCGTTGACGACCGAACAGTCGACCTTTCGCGCCAAAAGGTGCACCGCGCCCGCCTGATGGTGGCGAACGACGAGGATGTCGGGCCGCATCGCGTTCAAGGTCATGGCGGTGTCGATCAGCGTCTCGCCCTTTTTGACGCTCGACGCCCCGACCGCCATGTTCATGACGTCCGCCCCGAGCCGCTTTCCCGCGAGTTCGAACGACGACTGGGTGCGGGTCGACGCCTCGAAGAATAGGTTGATCTGGGTGCGTCCGCGCAGAGTGGCGCGCTTCTTCTCGACCTGGCGCGAGATCGTCACCGCCTCGTCCGAAAGATCGAGCAGCGCCACGATCTCCTCGCGCGACAAGTGCTCGATGCCGAGCAGGTGGCGCTGGGCGAAGACGGGCGGGGAGGCGGTCATTCGAGCCGTCAATAGGACGATTCTCGCCTAAGGTCGAATTGCCTGGCGCTCGAGGATTTCAACGGTCGCGGGGTCGGGCGCGCCGGCGAAATATTTCTCGAGGCAGCGCCGGAAGAGGTCTTCGCCGGGGGCGGCCGTGGCGAACAGCGTCATCGACGAGCGGAACTTCATCTCGTCGACCGGCCCGAAGATCCGGCGAGCGGTCCCCTCTACAGCGAGCGCGAGCGCCGCGCATTCCCGCACGCGCGGACCCAGGATCGGATGGGCCAGATAAGCGGCCGCCTCATCAAGCGAAGCGATCGCAAATCGCACCGAGGTTGGGCTTTGGCCGAGACCGGCGATCTGCGGAAAGACGAACCACATCCAGTGGCTCTCTTTGCGGCCGGTCCGAAGCTCCCGGCGGACCTGCTCATAGACCGGGGTCTGCGCGTCGACGAAACGTTCGAGGTTGAACGGATCCGGCATCCGCGCCTCCCCAAAGCCTGGACGAGGCTCGCTCAGCTCGCCTTCGGATAGTCGGCGCCGCGGGCGACCGCTTCAATGGATTCGTGCTCCTTGCGGAGGGCGGCGATCTCCGCCGCGATCGCATCATAGGCGACGCCGCCAAGAGGCAGCCTGAGGGGAGCGTCCTTCTTTTCAACCGTCGCGATGATCGCTTCGGACGCGCGAACCGGGTCGCCGGCTTGCGAGCCGCTGATGCCCTGAATCTGGCGGCGGCGCGCAATCGCCGTATCGGCATAGGCGTCGACAGGTTTCCTTGGCGTTTTGAGGGAGCGGCCGGCCCAGTCGGTGCGGAAGGGGCCTGGCTCGACGATGATCACCTTGATCCCCAAGGGCCCAACCTCCTTGGACAGCGATTCGGAGAGGCCTTCGACCGCGAACTTCGTGGCTGCGTAATAACCCGATCCGGGAAAACCGATGAAGCCGCCGACCGAGGAGATGTTGACGATCGCACCTGACTTCTGGGCGCGCATGATCGGCAGCACCGCGCGCGTCACGGCGGCGAGGCCGAAGAAATTGGTCTCGAACATCGCGCGTATGTCGGCGTCGTCGCCTTCCTCAACCGCGGCGAGATAGCCGTAGCCAGCGTTGTTGACGAGGACATCGATACGGCCGAAGCGAGCCTCGGCCGCTTTGACCGCGGCGTCGATCTGACCCTGCTTGTCGACGTCGAGCGCGAGCGCAAGGCCATTCTTTGGGTTGCCGGCGACAATGTCCTCGACCTTCGACTTGTCGCGCGCCGTTGCGACGACGCGATAGCCTCGCTTGAGAAGGATAAGCGACAGCTCGCGGCCGAACCCGGTCGAACAGCCGGTAATAAACCAAACGGGTTTGGAAGGGGCGTCCGCCATCACGGCCTCGCGTAGTTGGAAGTGGGGAAGGCGCAACTTTTTGCACACCGCCCTGCGGCAGGGCAATGGTCGCCAAATCGGCGCCTTGAGCTTACCGGCGGCGCATTCGGCAAGCGGCGACGCTTCGCCTACGCCCTGGCCGGATCGGCGTCGGTGGCGCTGGGGTTCAAAGACGAAGATCTTTCAAGGACCGGCGCCGAGTCCGCCGCCTGATTAGGACTTTGTTTCGGGTCCCAAACAGCCGTTGACCGACGCCGCCCATTTGACACGGCCCTCCCGCGTCTCCATATCCCGCGCCCAAACGGCCAGGGGCAAACGGACCGCGCCGCCGGCCGCCCAGAGGAAGTTTCCTGAATGAAAGTCGTGATCGTCGAGTCGCCCGCCAAGGCGAAGACCATCAACAAGTATCTCGGCAAGGACTACGGCGTCTACGCCTCGTTCGGCCATGTGCGTGATCTGGCGGCCAAGGACGGCTCGGTCGATCCGGACGATGATTTCGCCATGCGTTGGGAGGTCGACGCCAAGGCCGCCAAGCGCCTCAGCGACATCGGCGGGGCGGTCAAGGACGCCGACCGGGTGATCCTGGCGACCGACCCGGATCGCGAGGGCGAGGCGATCTCCTGGCACATCCACGAAATCCTCAAGGGCAAGAAGCTGCTCAAGGACAAGCGGGTCGACCGGGTGGTGTTCAACGCGGTGACCAAGGACGCGGTCCAGGAGGCGATGCGCCATCCACGCGAGATCGACGAGGCGCTGGTCGACGCCTACCGGGCGCGTCGCGCCCTCGATTATCTGGTCGGCTTCACCCTGTCTCCGGTGTTGTGGCGCAAGCTGCCGGGAGCGCGCTCCGCGGGGCGGGTGCAGTCGGTGGCGTTGCGCATCATCTGCGATCGCGAACTCGAGATCGAGCGCTTCGTTCCGCGCGAATATTGGTCGATCGTCGCTCATCTGCTGACCGAGGCCAAGGCGCCCTTCACCGCCCGGCTGGTCGGCGCGGACGGCAAGAAGATCAACCGGCTGGATGTCGGCTCGGGCGCGGAGGCCGAAGCGTTCAAGAGCGCGCTGGAGCAAGCGCGCTTCTCGGTCGCGGCGATCGAATCGAAGCCGGTCAAGCGCCACCCCTATCCGCCCTTCACCACCTCGACCCTGCAGCAGGAGGCCTCGCGCAAGCTCGGCCTCGCGCCGGCGCGCACGATGCAGATCGCCCAGCGGCTCTACGAGGGCGTCGACGTCGGCGACGGCGCGGCCGGCCTCATCACCTACATGCGCACCGACGGCGTCGACCTCGCGCCCGAGGCGATCACGGCGGCGCGGCGCGTCATCGCCAAGGATTTCGGCGACGCCTATGTGCCGGCCGCCCCGCGCAAATACACCGCCAAGGCCAAGAACGCGCAGGAGGCGCACGAGGCGATCCGCCCGACCGACATGACGCGGCGCCCGCGCGACGTCGCCCGCCATCTCGAGCCCGAGCAGGCCAAGCTCTACGAGCTCATCTGGACACGCACCATCGCCAGCCAGATGGAGAGCGCCGAGCTCGAGCGCACCACGGTCGACATTCTGGCCGAAGCGGGCGCGCGCAAGCTCGAATTCCGCGCCACCGGCCAAGTGGTGCGCTTTGCGGGCTTCCTCACCCTCTACCAGGAGGGCCGCGATGACGACGAGGACGAGGAGTCGGGCCGCCTGCCGGCAATGCGCCAGGGCGAGAGGCTCGCCAAGGAGCGCATCGACGCCGCCCAGCACTTCACTGAGCCGCCGCCCCGCTACACCGAGGCGACGCTGGTCAAGCGGATGGAGGAGCTCGGCATCGGCCGTCCCTCGACCTACGCCTCGACCATCGCCGTGCTCAAGGATCGCGCCTATGTGCGGCTCGACAAGAAGCGTCTTTTTCCCGAGGACAAGGGGCGCCTGGTGACCGCCTTCCTCGAATCCTTCTTCGCCAAATACGTCGGCTACGATTTCACCGCCGATCTCGAGGAGAAGCTCGACCAGGTCTCGAACAGCGAGATCGACTGGAAGGCGCTGTTGCGCGATTTCTGGAACGATTTCTCCGTCGCCGTCGACGGCACCAAGGACCTCGGCACCCGGCAGGTGCTCGACAGCCTCAACGAGCTTCTCGGGCCGCATATCTTCCCGGCCCGCGGCGACGGCGTCGATCCGCGCCTCTGCCCGCTCTGCGGGGAGGGGCAATTGTCGCTGAAGCTCGGCAAATACGGCGCCTTCATCGGCTGTTCGCGCTATCCCGAATGCAAGTTCTCCCGCGTGCTGGCGCCGACTGGCGCCGAAAGCGCCGAGGGCGACCGGCCGGGCGTGCGGGTGTTAGGCCAGGACCCGGCGACCGGCGACGAGATCACGCTGCGCAGCGGCCGCTTCGGCGACTACGTGCAGCAGGGCGAGGGCGAGAAGCCCAAGCGCTCGTCGCTGCCGCGAGGACTCGCCGCGGACGACGTGACGCTAGAAAAGGCGCTCGCGCTGCTCGCTTTGCCGCGCGAGGTCGCGCGCCATCCGGCGACCGGCGATGCGATCCTCGCCGGTATCGGGCGCTACGGCGCCTATGTCCAGCACGGCAAAACGTACGCGAATCTCGGCCGCGACGACGATGTGCTCGAGATCGGCGCCAATCGCGCGATCGACCTCATCGTCGCCAAGGAGAGCGGGGCGGCGGCTTCGCGGTTCGGCGGGGGCTCGGGGCGCGAACTCGGCGAGCATCCCGACGGCGGCAAGGTCAGCGTGAAGGCGGGACGCTTCGGCGCCTATGTCAATCACGGCAAGATCAACGCCACGATTCCGAAGGGGACCGACCCGGCGGGCCTCACCCTCGACGACGCGGTGGCGCTCTTGAAAGCAAGGGCTGAGGGCGGCGGCGTCATCGGCCGCCTCGTCGGCCAGCATCCGGACGGCGGGCCGGTCACCGCACGCGACGGCCGCTACGGCGCCTATGTCAACTGGGGCAAGGTCAACGCCACGATCCCGAAGGGAACCGCGCCCGATACGATCACCCTCGCCAAGGCGCTCGAGCTCATCGCCGAGCGAGAGGGCAAGCCCGCGGCCCAGCCGCGCAAACGGGCAAACGCGCCGGCCAAGACCGCGACCGCCAAGAACGCCGCGTCACGGGCGAAACCAGCCTCGGCCAATAAGCCCGCGGCCAAGAAGGCCGCCGCGGCAAAACCAAAAACCGCGGCATCGAGCAAGCAAAGGTGATCGCAGGCCCTACGCCTGCGGACTCGCGGAGGACGAAGCCCCTTCATCCCGGCCGGTGGCACACGGCCTCGATGTTGTTGCCATCGGGATCGAAGACGAAGGCGCCGTAATAGTGCGCGTGATAATGGGGCCTTGGCCCCGGCGCGCCGTTGTCCTTTCCGCCGGCCGCGATCGCCGCGCGGTAGAACGCGTCGACCTCGTCGCGTGTGCGCGCGGTGAACGCGACATGCACGCCGCCCTTGGGCGTCGAGCCCGCGCCGATCCAGAAGAACGGCTTGCCCTCAGCGCCGAAGCCAGCGCCGGCATAGCCGCCTGTCTCCTGCGGCGTCACTTCCATGACCACACTAAGGCCCAGCGGTTTGAGCGCATTCACGTAGAAGTTCTTGGCGCGATCCAAGTCAACGACCGCAAATCCCATGTGATCGATCATGTTGGAACCCTTCCGATCTGACGCAGCCTCGTCCCTTCGTACCGGGCGCCGGGGCGAGGGCGGCGCCTCGAAGCATAGCCGGGGCTCGATCGGGCCGCCAAAACCAACTCATTCGATGGCGCTTGAGCCCCGTCGCGGCGGGCCAGGTTCGTGCTATAATGGCTCGCCCCAGTCCGGGCGAGGGACGGGCAAGCGCGAGCTTGCAGGGAGGGCCCGTCGATGAATCCGATCAACGCGACGCAAGCTTATGCGGGGCGTACGGAAGCGGCCTATAGCCGCTGGGCGCCGGTTTATGACCTCATCTTTGATCTGCCCTTCCATCCGGGCCGGGCGGCGGCGGCGCGCGCGGCGGCCGACGCCGCNNCCCGGCAATGTGTTGGTGACCGGCATCGACATCTCGGCGCCGATGCTGAGCGCGGCGCGCGCCCGTGTCGAGCGCATGGCGCTGGCGCAGGTCAGGGGCCTGCAGGTGATGGACGCGGGTGCGCTCGAATTTCCCGACGCCGCGTTCGACGTCGTGATTGCGCCCTATGTGATGAGCGTCGTTCCGCATCCCGAGCAGGCGCTTGACGAAGCATGGCGGGTCTTAAGGCCGGGCGGCGCTCTGATCGTGATGAACCACTTCGCCGCCCCTAGGGGACTTCGCGCTGGCGTCGAGCGCCGGATGGAAACGGCCGCCGCCTGGCTCGGCTGGCATCCGAACTTCCCCTATTCGACGGTCGGCGATTGGATCGGTTCGCGCCCCGACGCGCGGATCGTCGAGCGGAGCGAGCTCGCGCCGATGAAGATGTTCACGCTGCTCAGGATCGAGAAAGCCAGGGCGCCCTGAGCGGCGTCGTCTAGCGGTTCCGGCTTGTTTCCTTGGGCAGTCGAACTTACCTTGATGTTGGGGCGCTTCCGCCGCCCAGAAAAGTGGAAGCCTTGCAGAATCAGAAAATCCGTCGGCGCGCGCCGAAGGCCGACCGCGGCGCGGCTGAACCGCGAGCCGCGGCGCTTCCTTCGCGCGAGGAGGTGATGGCCTTCATCGGCGGAGCTCCGGCGCCCAACGGCGAGCGCGCGCCCGCGCGGGTCACCAAGCGCGACGTCGCCCGCGCCTTCGGGGTGAAGGGCGAAGCCAAGGCGGAATTGAAGCTCATCCTCAAGGATTTGCAGGCCGAAGGCGCGGTGGCGCGCGGCCGCAAGGCGCTCACCGTCCAGGGCCGCCTGCCCTCGCTCGTGGTCGCCGACATCGTCGAGCGCGACCGCGACGGCGAATTGATCGCCCGGCCGGCCGAATGGAGCGGGGAAGCGCCCGCGCCGCGCATCGTCGTCCGCCGCTCCCGCAGCAAGCGCGAGAGCGCGCCGGCCCCGGGCCTCGGCGCGCGAGTGCTGATGCGGGTCGAGTTCGACGCCGCCGCCGGCGAGACCGCGCCCGCCTATTCCGGCCGGGTGATCAAGATCCTGGACAAGCTCAAGGCGCGCGCCTTCGCCGTCTATCGCGCCGCGGCCGACGGCTCGGGCCGGGCGCTGCCGGTCGAGAAGCGCGGGGCGGCGCGCGAATATTTCGTGCCGGCGGCGATGGCCGGCGAGGCGCGTGACGGCGATCTCGTCGCCATCGAGCCGTTGCGCGAGGGACGCATCGGGCCCCCGCATGCGCGCGTCGTCGAGACCATCGGCTCGGTCAAGTCCGAGCGCGCGGTGAGTCTGATCGCGCTGGCGATGCATCACATCCCGCATGTCTTTTCTCCTGCGGCGCTTAAAGAGGCCGAGGCGGCGCGGCCCGTTCGGCTCAGCCCCCCGCGCCAGGACTGGCGCGCGTTGCCTCTCGTCACCATCGATCCGCCCGACGCCAAGGACCACGACGACGCGGTCCATGCGGCGGCCGATACCGATCCCGCCAACCCCGGCGGTTTCATCGTCACCGTCGCCATCGCCGACGTTGCGGCCTATGTCCGCCCGGGCGCGGCCCTGGACCGGGAGGCGCTCGAGCGCGGCAACTCGGTCTATTTCCCCGACCGGGTGGTGCCGATGCTGCCGGAGCGGATCTCAAACGATCTCTGCTCGCTGCGCCCGCTCGAGGACCGCCCCGCGCTCGCGGTGCGCATGGTCATCGGCGGCGACGGGCGCAAGCGCTCGCACAAGTTCCACCGGATCATGATGCGATCCGCCGCCAAGCTCTCCTACGAGCAGGCTCAAGGCGCGATCGACGGACGGCCGGACGAGACGACGGCGCCGCTCCTCTCGAGCGTGCTAGAGCCGCTTTACGCCGCCCATTCGGCGATCAAGATCGAGCGCGAACGGCGCGACCCGCTCGATCTCGACCTGCCCGAGCGCAAGCTCGTTCTCGACCGCGAGGGGCGGCTCAAGGACGTGCGATGGCCGGAGCGGTTGGAAGCGCATCGGCTGATCGAGGAATTCATGATCCTCGCCAATGTCGCCGCCGCCGAGACGCTCGAAGCCGCGCATTCGCCGCTCATCTATCGCGCCCATGACGCGCCGAGCGTCGAGAAGCTCAACGACCTGATCGAGTTCCTCCGCACCATCGGCGTCAAATTGGCCAAGGGCGAGCGCGTTCGCCCGTCGCATTTCAATGGCGTCCTCGGCCGCGTGCGCGGGCA
>PLUH01000225.1:6315-20716 GCA_003164825.1 Hyphomicrobiales bacterium | reverse complement strand
ATGGCGGCGGAACGGGAGACCGTCGATCGGGTTATAGCGGCGCATCTGGCCGATGAGGTCGGCGCCGTGTTCGAGGGCCGCATCGCCGGCGTGACCCGCGCCGGCCTGTTCGTGAAGCTGAGCGAGACCGGCGCCGACGGCTTCGTGCCCGCCGCGACGCTCGGCGACGACTATTACCGCTTCGAGGAGGCGACCCGCGCGCTCATCGGGACGCGGACCAAGGAAGCGTTCCGCCTCGGCGGGCCGGTCAGGGTGCGTCTCATCGAGGCGGCGCCATTCGCCGGGGCGCTCCGGTTCGAGATCATGCGCGCCGGCGCCGAGCCGCGCGGGGGGCGCAAATCGACCGGCCCCACGCCGTTCAAGGCGATCCGCAGGGACAAGCGGCGATGAACGACATGACGCGCTTCTGGCGCATTCCCACGCCNNGGCCAATTGTTCCGCTCCTATCTCAAGGTCGTCAACACCTGCAAGATCTGCGGCGAGGACTTGAGCCATCAGCGCGCCGACGACGCGCCGGCCTATCTCACGCTCCTGATCGTCGCCCATGGGGTCGGCGCCGGCATCCTGCTCTCCGACGAGCTGTGGCCGCATTCGTCGCTTCTCTGGGTGGCCGCGTTCTGGCTCATGGTGACCGTGGTCGCGAGCCTCATCATCTTGCCTCGCGCCAAGGGCGCCGTCGTCGGCCAGCAATGGGCCTTGTGCATGCACGGCTTCGGGGCCGAAGGCGACCGGACGTGACCGAGGCCGCCAGGTCCGNNGTCCGCTCGCGCGCTTCGCCCGCGCGATGCGGCGACGCTCATTCTGGTCGAACGACCGGAGCGCGGCGGCGCCCGGGTGCTGATGGGCAAGCGGCACGCGGGACACCGGTTCATGCCGGGCAAGTTCGTCTTTCCCGGCGGCCGGGTCGAGCCGGAGGACCGGCGCATGGCCGCCGCCGGCGCGCTCGATCCCGATGTCGAGGCGAAGCTCAATGTCCACGTGCGCCGGCCGTCGCCGCATTTCGCCCGCGCGCTGGCGTTGGCGGCGATCCGCGAGACGTTCGAGGAAACCGGCCTCGCGATCGGCGTCCCCGACTACGGCGCGCCCGAAAATCCGCCGCCCGGCGCCTGGACCCGGTTCGCCGCGACCGGCGTCACTCCGGCGCTCGACGTCATTGACTTTCTCGCCCGCGCGATCACCCCGCCTGGACGCCCGCGGCGCTTCGACGCCCGCTTCCTCATCGCCGACGCGACTTGCGTCGCGAGGCGCGTCGAGGGCGCCGTCCATCCCGAGGCCGAGCTGGTCGAGCTCGTCTGGACGCCGCTCAACGAGGCGCTGAACCTCGACCTTCCCGACATCACCCGCGCCGCCCTCGCCGACCTCGGGCAAGCTCTCGACGGCGGCCTCGACAAACGCCGCCCCCGCCCCTTCTACCGCCAGCTGCGCGGCAAGCGGCTCAGGGATGAGCTTTAGGATGGAATCCCGATCAGGCGAAGCGCGGTTCGTAGGTTTGATTTGCTCTTGATAACAGATTTCATCGGGACTACGAGCCGCCGCGCGATCAGGAGCACGGGGGCCTCGCGGACATTGCCGGGTTCAGAAATCAAGAATTATGATGAAGCGCCTTTTGGCTGAAAATCCGCGACTTTTGAGAGGGAAGGAAAGCGGCGGCGAAGCACGATGTACAGAGCTCGGGTGAAGCTGGTGTATGCCTATTTGTAGGGCGAGCAACGCGAGGCAAGACCGGAGAGCCTTGGCATGGAAACTTCTACCAGTTGCATATTGTGTATTTCAGTATCGGTTCTGCTGGCCGAACGGGTGCTCGCCGACTGCAAAGCACCCCTCGTCCGCCAAGGCATGAGTTACTCACGAGCCCGAGTAATGGTGATCAAGAGTGGCTTCTTTGCGCCTTCATTGAACGGGTATGGTTATTCCCCCATGTGCAGAGCGGCATGAGGAGCGGCGATCCCGCCGCGCTCTATCGGGTTGGAATAGACCGCTCGGTCAACTCACGGGCAAGGATGCCGCAAGCCGTCGTAGCCGAGGTACGTCCCGCTCGCCGGATTGTACGATTTAAACCTGCTCGCGCAGTATGCCGCAGACTCTCCACCTCCGTTCTGCGGGTAACCGGCATAGCCGGCCCCGGCGCCATAACCGGAATCATAATACGGATACTGCGAACCAATGATCGCGCCGCCGAGCAAGCCTAGACCGAGGGCAGCAGCTCCGTAGCCGTAGCCGTCGTCGTAACCGCCATACCCGCCGCCGCCATAACCACCATAGCCGCCGCCGTAACCGCCATACCCGCCGCCGCCATAACCACCATAGGCGCCGCCGTAACCACCGTGGCCGCCGCCTGCATAGCGACCGCCACCGCCATGAAAGCCGCCTCCGCCGCCATGGAAGCCGCCGCCGCCGTGGAAGCCGCCGCCGCCATGACCGCCGCCAGCACGCATCCCCGCGTCGGCGGGGCTCACGACAAGGCCGGCTAGTGCGAGACCGACTGCAAACGCGACCGCAGCGGCTGTCTTTGTCAATGAAATCGACATGATTGTTTCTCCTCTAGACAATCGCAACTCTTCTCAGGCCACCGGAAGGGGACGGAAACCACCTATTGGGCGGGACGCCAAATCCGTCGTAGAGACAATGAAACTATTTGGAGAAACAATTGGTTCCGTCTAGGGCCCGACTTTCAAGGTTGCCTATTGACCTCACAGCGCGGCGGACACCAGTCGCCAATAACGAAAACGAGCAACATAACGTCCTTTATGTTGCACTAAGGCAGTTCTCGTCGTTGCAAGAGTGGAGCGACGAAAGAACCCGGAGAATCGTCGGGAAGCAGCGGTGGCACTGGGTTGCTTCGCCATAGCCCGTCATGACGAAGGCGTATCTGATCAATGGGAAAGCGAATTCGGCGCGCTCAGGCCGCCAGGCGCATCGGCCGCAATCGGCCGGCGAGGTCCATCAGGGCGAGATGATAGGCCCGCGCAGTGCGATGGGAGCGGTTGTAGCGCGCCATCACCACATCGAGCAGCTCGATCATGATCTCTCCATCGACCTCGGCCAGATGGTCGAGCGTGAGAGCGCACGGATCGAGCGCGCCGACCAGGGTCTCGCGCGTATCCTCAAACTCCGCCATGTCGCCGCGGATAAGGGCGCGCCAGACCCGGGCGTGGAGGCGGGTCAGATTGCGGGCAAGTTCCTGGTCGCTGATCAGCTTGCGGTAGGCGGCGATGAGCCGATCGTAAATGACCGGTTCGGACCATTGCTTGAGACCGGAGAAGCCTTCGGACAGGTCTGCCCACGGCATGGCGGCGACTCCTTGGCGGCTTGTTTCGCATTGCGAATCAGGCGGCGCCACGCGAAACGCACACAAACTGATTCATCATAGTTAACATAGTATGAATCCCTTGAGAGAGGTTTTCCACAGAAAGTTCGTCGGCGAACGCTTTTTGTGCTTGACCTAGCGTAAGGGAAGGGAGTCCGCGCTGCGGAATAGGTCGGGACGCTCCGAACCGACCGTATCGTGAGCAACCGCCGCGCCTGACGCCGACTGTTGCGTAAAGCGCTTCCATGCATCTCGGCGAGTTGCGTGCGCGACGGAGGCGGGATTTGGAAACGCTGCGTGAATCTGGCGCACCCCGCCTCGGGTCGCAATCCTGTCGCGGGCCGCGAAAATTCTTTTGCGTCCTTTTCCTTGCTGAAAATCGGAATCCGGGATAGGGTGCACTGACCATGTCGTACATCCCCGCAGAGCGCGAACAACCGAGCGCGGCGAACGCGCCGAGCATTTTTAACACCGCTTACGCGGCCATCAGGGCGGCGAAGCTCCTCAACAAAGAAAAATGGCCCAGGGGGTCAGCGCAACCCCTTGAAAACGCTCGATTCGGACAAGGCAATCCAAGGAAATCCAAGCCTTTTCCTTTGATTTTCTTTGCTCGGGCTTGGCTGGATTTTGCTGGATTTGGCTATATTTGGTTTTGACTTGGATTTGCCTTGGCCGGGAACAGCCGAATGGGCGCGCAAACAACGTACGTATGATGTTGTTTATCCCAGGTCACCGCCCGCCGGCGAACTCGGCCGGGCGGGTCTGGCGGGCGAGCGCGTCGAGCACCGCGTTGACCATGCCGCTCTCCTCGGGACCGAAGAAAGCGGCGGCGACGTCGACGTACTCCGTCACCGCGACCCGCGCCGGCACGTCGGGGCGGTTGCGCAATTCGTAGAACGCGGCGCGCAGGATCGCGCGCATGAGCGCTTCGACCCGCTTGAGCGGCCAGCCTTTGGCTAGCGCGTCGTCGAGCCCGCGGTCGATCGGCAATTGGTCGCGCAGCACGCCGGAGACCACGTCGCGAAAGAAGGCGAGTTCGGCGGGGGTGTACGAATCCCCCTCGATCTCACGCCCGATCCAGTGCGCCTCGAACTCAGCCAGAATGTCGGCGAGCCCCTTGTCGGCGATCTCCATCTGGTAGAGCGCCTGCGAAGCGGCAAGGCGCGCGGCCGAGCGCCGCTCAGACCTCTTCATCGCCGGGTGAGCCGGCGCTGAAGATCGGCAAGGCCGATCGCCGCCCGCGCCGCTTCGCCGCCCTTGTCGCCCCGCTCGGGATCGGCGCGCTCCTCGGCCTGGCTGATCGTGTCGGTGGTAAGAATGCCGTTGCCGAGCGCGAGCTTCCGTTCGACGGACATATCCATCAGCGCCCGCGCCGACTCGCCGGCGACAATCTCGAAATGAAAGGTCTCGCCGCGGACGACGCACCCGAGCGCGACTGCGCCCTCGTAAGGTCGCCCGGCCGCCTTCGCCGCGTCGAGGGCGATCGCCATGCCGGCGGGAATCTCGAGCGCGCCAGTTACGCTGACGAGATCATGGGTCGCGCCGGCGGCCTCTAGCGCGCGGGTCGCGCCGGCGAGCAGGCCGGCGCCGATCGAGTCGTAATAGCGCGCCTCGACGATGAGGAAACGGCCGCCCTCGATGCGAGGCGCAGATGGGGCGGCCCGGCGCGGCTCGGCCATGGATCAAGTCTCTCGAGGGCTGGCTTTGAAACAGGGCCAGTGCATAATGGCCGGGAGCCTGAGAGGCAAGGCTTCCCGCCTCTCACTCACGGCGCGAACGCCAGACTCCGTAGCGCCACGGGCGCGCCCAGGAAGCGCGCAGGGCGAGCCGCTCCGGCGGCGGATCGTAGCCCGAGCCGCCGAGCGGATGGCAGCGGCACACGCGCGCCAGGCCCATCCAGGAGCCCGCCCACAGGCCATGCCGCCGGATCGCTTCGTCCGCATAGGCCGAGCAGGTCGGCAAATACCGGCACTGCCGGCCGATGAGGCTTGAGAGGGTGAGCTGGTAGAAGCGGATCAGCGCGTGGGCGGCGCGGCGCGGCGCGAGGACAAGTGCGCTCACGGCGCCGGCGCAGCCTCTTGCGCCGCATGGCGCGCGGCGATCTGGCCGAGCGCATCGGCGACCGCGTCGAACGTCAAAAGGGTGGACGCATGGCGAGCCTTGTAGCCGCGGACCGGCTCAAGAACGGCGAATTCGGCCCATTTGCCGCTTGGCGGCGGACCGTCGGCCTTCAGCATTCGCGTCATCTGATCGCGCAAAGCATGAAGCTCCTCGGCCGTCGCGCCGACCGCGTGGCGCGCCATTAGCGACGACGAAGCCTGGCCGAGCGCGCAAGCCTTCACGTCATGGGCGAAATCGACCACCCGTCCATCCTCGACGCAAAGGTCGACCACGACCGTCGAGCCGCAAAGCCGCGAATGCGCCTTGGCGGTGGCGTCCGGATTCGCGAGCCGCCCAAGCCGGGGAATATTCGCCGCCAGCTCGAGGACGCGCCGATTGTAGATGTCGTCGATCATCTGGCCCAATCTTCGGTCTGTCCTATATAAGTGACGGGAAAGTCGAAATCGAGGCCCTTGGGAAGGCCGCCGGTCAGAGCCGCGCGCCGAAGAGAGACGCCGATGAAGAGCGCGAGATCAAACGCCGAACTTGGCCCTGCGCCTGGCGAGACGCGCGATCGCGAGGAGGGGTTGGCGTTCATGCCGAAGTTCGGCGCGGACGGCCTCGCGACCTGCGTCGCGGTCGACGCGTCGCGCGGCGACGTGCTGATGGTCGCCCATATGAACGACGCCGCATTGCGGGCGACGCTCGCGACCGGCGTCCTCCATTATTGGTCGCGCTCGCGCGGCGCGCTGTGGCGGAAGGGGGACACGTCCGGCCAAACCCAGACGTTGGTCGAATTGCGCGTCGACTGCGACCAGGACGCCTTTCTGGCTCTGGTGGAGGTTGGCGGCGACGGCGGCGCTTGCCACACGGGCCGGCGTTCGTGCTTCTACCGCCGGGTCGAGACGGACGGCGACGCCGCCCGGCTCGCGTTCATCGAACCGCCGATGGCGCGCGGGTGATCGTCGGCGCGCAATCGGGAACCAGCGCAGGTCGCGCCAAGTTGAACGACTTGACGTTAATTCTCTGGCGATATCCGGCGCGCAAGCTTAAGTTTCGCAACGGAAGGCGAGAGTTGGGCGATGTTTGGGGTGGGCTATCGCAGAAACGATACTGACCCTTCGTCGGGCGGCGGAAGGTCCCGGCGAGCGAAAGTGGGCGTCGTGCTCGGCGCCGGCGCAGCGCGCGGCTGGGCCCATATCGGCGCGATGCAGGAGCTGGACGCGCTCGGATTGAAGCCGGATGTCGTGGTCGGCTCGTCGATCGGCTCGCTGGTCGGCGGCTGCTACGCAGCTGGGCGGCTCGAGATGTTGGAGGGCTTCGCCCGTTCGCTGACCAGGCGGCGGGTGCTCGGCTTCCTGGATTTTTCGTTCACCGGCAGCGGCCTCATCGGCGGCGAGCGGCTGCGCGCGCGGCTCGAGGCGGCGCTCGGCGGGCTTCAGATCGAGGATTTGCCGATCCGGTTCGCCGGCGTCGCGACCGAAATCGGCGACGGGCATGAAATCTGGCTCCGGCGCGGCTCCCTGGTCGAGGCGATCCGCGCTTCCTACGCGTTGCCCGGCGTATTTGATCCGGTCAAGATCGACGGACGCTGGCTGTTCGACGGCGCGATCGTCAATCCGGTGCCGGTCAGCGTCGCGCGCGCGCTCGGCGCCGAGCGCGTCATCGCGCTCAACATTTCGAGCGACAGCGTCGGGCGCGGCACGGCCCTTCAGGACCCGTTCGGCCGCTCGGAGCCGCCGGCGGCGGCCAACGAACCCGCTGGCGACAGTAGCGGCGTGATCGCGCGTTGGTGGCGCGGCGGAGCCGCCTGGTCCCGCGCCGACGCCAACGCCGATGCTTCGGCCCCGGGCCTGGTGACCTCGATGGTGAGCGCCTTCGATATTCTCCAGGACCGCATCATGCGCTCGCGGCTGGCCGGCGATCCGCCGGACGCCCTGGTGCAGCTCAAGGTCGGCAAGATCGGCATGTTCGAGTTTCATCGCGCCGACGAACTGATCAGGCTCGGTCGCGAGGCGGTCCGCAAGGCCGGCGCCGAAATCATGCAGGAGGCCGAGTCGGCGAGGATAGACGCCGCCGGGGCCTGAGCCTCGGCGGCCGGGGCCTTCAGGCGGTCGCGATATATTCGCGCAGCGCCTGGCGCTCGCTGTCGAGGGCGTTGACGTGCCGCTTGACGACGTCGCCGATGGAAATGATGCCGATCAGGCGTCCGTCCTCTACGACCGGGACATGGCGAAACCGGCCCTCCGTCATCGTCTGCATGACATGCTCAATCGTGTCGTCGCGAGCGACGGTGATGACCTTCGGCGTCATGTGACGCGATACCGGATCCTCGAGCGCCGACGCTCCATGCCTGCCGAGGACGCGGACCACGTCGCGCTCCGAAAGAATACCCAGGACGCTCTGCGAAGCGTCCGAGACGACCACGGCTCCCACGCCTTTCGAAGCGAGGAGCTCAATGACTTCCCTCATGGTGCGATGCGGCTGGGTGGTGAATACATCGCGCCCCTTGTCGTCGAGAATGCGCGCAACTGTCATCCTTCTCTCCCCTTTTCGGACGGTCTTGTCTCCGGCCGCCGCGGGGCGGGAAGATGCGCCGGGAATTGGCCGCGATCAAGTCCGTTCTTAAAGGCAAATTTAACGCAGTCCGCCATCGACGAGGAAACATTGCTTTGTGATCATCGCGCTGTCGTCGGCCGCGAGGAACAGCGCCAAACGCGCCACGTCTTCTGCGAGCAGCGAGCGGTCGAGGCATTGACGGGCGCGGAAATCGGCGATGTCCTTCTCGCTCATCCACAACCGGCGCTGCCGTTCCGTAATCACCGCGCCGGGCGCAATGGCGTTGACGCGGATGTTGTCGGGTCCGAACTCGCGCGCCAGGCTTTTCGTCAGCCCGACGACCGCCGCCTTGGCGGCGGAGTAGACCGACATCCGGGCGTTCCCGACCATCCAGGCGGTCGAGGAAAAATTGACGATCGCGCCGCCGCCGAGTTCGCGCATCGAGCGGCGCGCGATCTGGGCGGCGAAGAACTGATGCTTGAGATTGAGCGCCATCGCCCTGTCCCAATCCTCTTCGCTCGTCCCGTCAACGTCCTGGCGCTGATCGTTGGCGGCGTTGTTGATGAGGACGCCGATCGGCCCCAGCCGTTGCCGGACCTCCTCCATCGCCGCCTCGAGCGCGGCGATGTCGGCCAAATCGCAATGGAGAAACAACGGCGCCGGCCCGGAAGCGCCGATCTTCGCCACCAAATCCTTGGACGGCTCGACGGCGATATCGACAAAGCCGACATTCGCCTTCTGGGCGGCGAAAGCCTCGACCATGGCGGCGCCGATTCCCGAGCCGCCGCCGGTGATGAAGACCACCCGGTCGAGCAGCGAAGGGTAGCGGGCATAGGGCATAGGGCGGCCTTTCTGTTGCGCCTGCGAAGGCGCCAAAGTAGAGGGCGACGGGATGGGATGGAACCGACGCCGTCGCCGCGCGGCTTCCGGTTCGAGTCCCGGCCGGCACGCCAAAACCGAGAAATTTCAAAATAGCAAAGGCGAATTTTTTCGTTGCCGTCGATCCCGCGCATGTTCGAACTTATCGAATAACGCACTCTAGCACGAGTTTCGTTTCTGTAAAAGAAAAAACTGGCAGGCCTTTTGAAGAAATGAAGCAACCCTTTGAAACGATGAGGATTGACGCCCCTCCCTTAGGCCCCTTCGAAAGGGAAAAGAGGCCGGGAGCCAGCGCCGCCAGCCAGGCCTTGCCTGGCGGAAACGCCCGGCCTGCTGCGTCTTGCGAGCGGAATTAACAGGAGATTTCCTGTCCCTTAACAGGGAGCTTTTTTCGATTAACAGGGAGCTTTTTTCGGCCAGCAGGGCCTTTTTCGACAACGAACAGGAACTCCTCACCCGAACCATCGTGGCGAAGAGGTCNNATATCGATTCCGCCTGATTGCGGCGCGCTCTAATCTAGCCTGATTTCTCGCGGGGCTTCTTCAGCAGCAGGCAGTCCATGACCCAGCCTTTCTCCTGCCGTGCAGCCGATCTGATCCTTTCGACCTCATCGACAATGTCCTTGAGCTTGCCCGAAACCAGAATCTCTTCCGGCATGCCGACATAGGCGCCCCAATAGGCGTCGAGCTCGCCGTCGGCGCTGCGTAGCGCCTTGTCCGCGTTCAAAAGAACCACGACGCTGTCCACATCGTTTGGAAATCCCTCTGCAAGCGACCGGCCATTCGTTATCAGGACGGAGCGGCCAATCTCGTTGATTGCGATCCGATGTTGCGCCGCCAGCGCCTGAACGCTGCTGATGCCCGGGATGACGTCATACTCCAGCTCGAAGCCTCCTTTCGCTCGCAGATGTTCCAGAACCCGCAGGGTGCTGTCATAAAGAGTCGGATCGCCCCAGACCAGAAAGGCGCCGATCTCCGATTCGCCGAGTTCCTCCAGAATCAGCCGACCGTAGGTTTCGCCGATCTCGGCATGCCATGCNNCGACCCGATTCATCGCTTCGATCGCCTGGATTGTGACGAAATCCGGGTTTCCAGCCCCGATGCCGATAATCACGACTTTGCGCTTCATCGGGCGAACTCCTCCCAAAGCCCCAAGCGCGCGGTCAGCATCCGACGTGGACCCCCCCACCGCGTTAAGCAACCCCGCGCAAAAGCGCGAGCAACTCCCGATGCATCGCTTCGTTGCCGCAGCAGATGGAGCCGGTCTCGAGGTAATTCGCCTCGCCGTCGGCGCCGGTGACGAAGCCGCCGGCCTCGCGGACGAGAAGCGTGCCGGCCGCAATATCCCAGGAATTGAGGCCCCGCTCCCAGAAAGCGTCGAAGCGGCCGGCGGCGACATAGGCGAGATCAAGCGCGGCGCAGCCCATTCGGCGGACATTGACAACCCGCTGCATCACCGCCGCAAGCTCGGTCAGGAATCGCGAATGTTGCGCCATTTTGCCGAGATGGGGAATCCCGCAGCCGAAAATGGCCTGCGACAATTCGCTGCGCCCGGCGACCCGCAAGCGGCGATTGCCGCCGAACGCCCCTTGCCCCCTCTCGGCGACAAACATGTCGTCATTCGCCGGATTGTAGACGACGCCGGCCACGATTTGCCCGTCGCGCTCGAGCGCGATCGAAATCGCGAAAAGGGGAATCGCGTGCAGAAAGTTGGTCGTCGCATCAAGTGGATCGATATGCCAGGTGTGGCTCTTGTCGGAGCCCTCGACCCGCCCGCTCTCCTCCATGACAAAGCCGTAACCCGGACGCGCCTTGGCGAGTTCGGTGTAAAGGGTCTTCTCGGCGCGATTGTCGGCGAGGCTGACAAAATCGCCCGGCCCCTTCATCGACACCTGCAGTTCGCCGACCTCGCCGAAATCGCGCTTCAAGCCCCGCCCGGCCTTGATCGCGGCGCTGGTCATCACGGTCATCAGGGCGGAGCGGATCATGGAGTTTCGTCCGGCGGGCGAAAAAGGGCGAGGGAGGTTTATGGGAGGCGTAAGGCCGAGGCAAATTCGGTTCGCCGCGACCGGCGGTTCGGAATGTCGCTAGACCTGAGGCATGGGCGCTAACCGCGCCGCCAGGATTCGTGCTTGCAAATCGCTGCAGACCAGAGGATTCGTTGGCTGCTATTCGCGGGCGTCCGGCGGCGGGATTGCGGGGGTGGGTCGTTGATGCGGTCTGACATCGAAATCGCGCGCGCTGCGCGTCTGAAGCCGATCGCGGAGATCGCCGCGAAGATCGGCGCGCCCGAATCCGCCCTGCATCCTTTCGGCCGCTTCATCGCCAAGCTCGAGTATGGTTTTCTCCGCAGTCTCGGCGACAGGCCCGACGGCAAGCTCATTCTTGTGACCGCGATCAACCCCACCCCGGCGGGCGAGGGCAAGACGACGACGACGGTCGGCCTCGGCGATGCGCTCAACCGCATCGGCAAGGAGACGATCATCTGCCTGCGCGAGCCCTCGCTCGGGCCGTGCTTCGGCCTGAAGGGAGGCGCGACGGGCGGAGGCTACGCTCAAGTCGCGCCGATGGACGAGATCAACCTCCATTTCACTGGCGACTTTCACGCCATATCATCGGCCCACAATCTCCTCGCGGCGATGATCGACAATCACATGTATTGGGGCAACGCGCTCGGCCTCGATCAGCGGCGCGTCGCCTGGCGGCGCGTCGTCGACATGAACGACCGCGCGCTGCGAGAGACCGTGATCGGGCTCGGGAGCGGGAACGGGTTTACGCGCGAGGATGGTTTCGACATCACGGTCGCCTCGGAGGTGATGGCGGCTTTCTGCTTGGCGCCCGGCCTTGAGGATCTCGAGGAGCAACTCGGTCGGATGGTGGTCGCCTTGAGCCGGGATCGGCGCGCGGTCACCACGGCTGATCTCAACGCGGCAGGCGCCATGACTGCGCTGCTCAAGGACGCGCTCAGGCCCAATCTCGTGCAGACCCTCGAAGGGTCGCCCGCGCTCGTGCATGGCGGCCCTTTCGCCAACATCGCTCACGGCTGCAACTCCGTGATGGCGACCCGAGCGGCGCTCAAGCTGGCTGACTACGTCGTCACCGAGGCGGGCTTCGGCGCCGATCTCGGCGCGGAGAAATTCTTCGACATCAAGTGCCGAAAGGCGGGATTGAAGCCAGCGGCGGCGGTGCTGGTCGCCACGGTGCGAGCGCTCAAAATGCACGGCGGCGTCGCCAAAGACGCGCTCGGCGCGGAGAACCTTCCGGCGTTGGAGGCCGGCCTCGCCAATCTGGCCCGGCATATCGCCAACCTGCGCAAGTTCGGCGTCCCGGTCGTGGTCGCGGTGAACCGGTTCGGGAGCGACACGGCGAAGGAGCTCGCGTTCGTCGAAAGCTCGGTCGCCCGCGAGTTCGCCGTCAAGACGATCGTGTGCGATCATTGGGCGCGCGGGAGCGCCGGCGCGGAAGCTCTCGCCCATGTCGCCGCCGCTCTTGCGGACTCAGGGGAAGCGGAGTTTCGGCTGCTCTATCCCGACGACATGAGCCTATGGGACAAGACCCGAACAATCGCGCGCGAAATCTACGGCGCTGCCGACATCGCCGCCGATGCATCGGTGCAGGCGAAATTCCGCGAGCTGGAGAACGCCGGCTGGGGCCGCCTGCCGGTTTGCGTCGCCAAGACCCAGTATTCGTTTTCGGACGATCCTTCGCTCATCGGCGCGCCCACGGGACATGTTCCAAAGATCCGTGACGTTCTCCTTCGCGCCGGCGCGGGCTTTGTGGTCGTGCTGATGGGGGACGTACGCACGATGCCCGGCTTGCCGCGAAGCCCCGCCGCAGAGCGAATTCGGGTGGTCAACGGCGAAATCGACGGCCTCTTCTGAACGCCGGCGAATCGCCGGCGCTCAGCGGGGCGTTGGCGCATCCTCGCGCACCAGTTTTTCCGCCTTCAGGGCCCGCCAGAGCGCGGCAGGCAGCTTTGCGTTCATCATCGCTGCGTTTCGTCTGGCTTCGCTCGCCCGTTGCGCGCCGGCGATGACGCTGACGACCGAGGGATGGCCGAGCGGAAATCTGAGCGCGGCTTCCGGCAACCTGACCTTGAAACTCTTGCAGATGTTCTGGATTCGGCGGACCCGTTCCTTCACCTCGTCCGGCGCCCGCCCATAGTCATAGTGGGCGTCGGCCTTGACCCCGGTCGCCAATATGCCGGAGTTGAAAGGACCGCCGATGACAACGGCGATTTTCTTTTCCTCGCATAGCGGCAGAAAGCTCGTCAGCGCTCCCTGTTCGAGAAGCGTATAACGACCCGCCAGCAGGAAGACGTCGAAATCGCCAGCTCGCGCCAGTCTTTCAGCGACATCCCATTCGTTGATCCCCGCTCCGATCGCCTTGATTGCTCCGGACGCGCGCAATTCGTCGAGCGCGCGATAGCCGCCGGTCATGAATTCCTTGATCCGCGCGTCGGCGGCTTCTTTGCTCCCGTGGGTGAACACATCGACGTCGTGGCCGAAAACAATATCCACCTGATCGAGACCGAGGCGCTCGAGCGAGAATTCGAGCGAGCGCATCACGCCGTCGTAGGAATAGTCGAAGCGTTCCCGCCGCGATGGCGTTTCGAAGAAGGCGTCCGGCCGCGAGCGTTCATGGGGCTTACAGAGATCGAGGAGCCGGCCGACCTTGGTGGAAATCAAGTAGGAGGCTCTTGGCTTCGGCCGCAGAAGCCCGTTGAGTCTGGTCTCGGAAAGGCCGAGCCCATAGAGCGGCGCGGTGTCAAAATACCGGCACCCCGAGGCCCAGACAGCCTCCAGCATGACCCGCGCTTCTTTTTCCGTCATTGGCCGATAAAGATTGCCGAGCGGCGCTCCGCCGAAACCAAGTTCGGTGAATTGCAGTTCCACCCCGCGGCGCGTAACGAACTTCCGAACTCGCGCGTTCCGCGCATTCGTGGACGCCGCCATCAAATCTGCCCCTCCCTAGAGAGCGTGACGACGCCCGCGGTCGTTGTCAGCGTGGTGCGCTGACGCGTGGCGCAATTGCGCCGCAGCTCACGCCCAAATGTCCCCACACGACCTGCGCGCCGCCAGTGGGTGGAATCAAGGCATGTGCAACGATGCTGTTTGCCTGGTGAATACGTAAATCTTGAGCAGTCCCCGCGACAAGTCAAGCGATCGTGAGGAACTCGAGCCCTGCCGGCGTCAATGACATCCTCGACGATCATTCGATGGAAGCTCTGGATTCTCGCGCAACCAGGCGCGATCGTTCGAGGCGATGAAAGCGCGAAGACGCGGCAGGCTCGGATGGTTCGGCGATCGCGACTCCAGATCGGCGAGAATCTTCCTCAGCGCCTTGCGCACGGTCGGCCAATCGTAGGCGCCCTGCCTCAGCATCAACCGCGTATGGCGGATCGACCGGCGCACGATCACATCTATGAAGCGGTCCATCGCGGCGCCCGCTGCCTCTCCGTCGGCGACATCCCCGACCGAGGGGCGGCAAATACGGCGCCGTTGACGTCAAGGGCCGAGTGTCCCGATTTGGCGCGAAGCTCGTAAGGCTCTCACCT
>PLUH01000225.1:0-6285 GCA_003164825.1 Hyphomicrobiales bacterium | reverse complement strand
GGCGCCGGCGTCGCGCAGCGCCCCAAAGTCCTGCGCCGGGATCACGCCGCCGACGGCGACCATCGTCTGGTCAAGACCGAGCTTGCCGAGGGCCTTTTTCAGCGCCGGGACGAGCGCGAGGTGGCCGGCGGCGAGAGACGAAACGCCAACGACATGGACCTGCTTCTTGGCCGCAAGCGCCGCCACCTCCTCAGGAGTCGCAAACAGAGGCCCGATTTCGACGTGGAACCCGAGGTCCGCAAACGCCGAGGCAATGATCTTCTGCCCGCGGTCATGTCCATCCTGGCCCATCTTGGCGACCAGAATCCGGGGAGCGCGGCCCTCGTTCTCGGCGAAGGCGCGGGTCATCGCGATCACCCGCTCATTGGCCTCAGCGCCTCGCCCCGACTCAGACAGATAGACGCCGGAAATGGCCCGCACTTCCGCAACGTGACGGCCGAAGACCGTCTCGAGCGTCAACGAGATTTCGCCGACCGTGGCCTTCGCCCGCGCCGCTTCGACCGAAAGCTGCAACAGATTGGCCCGGCCTCGCGCGCCCTCGGCAAGCGCCGCCAACGCGGCTTGCGCCGCGCTCTCGTCACGCTCGGCGCGCAGGCGCTGAAGCTTGTCGATCTGCCTCGCGCGCACCGCCGCGGCGTCGACCTTCAGCACGCTGAGATCCCGCTCGATCGTCGGCGCATAGACGTTGACGCCGATCACGGGCTGGCGGCCCGAATCGATGCGCGCCTGGGTGCGTGCGGCGGCTTCTTCGATGCGGCGCTTCGGCACGCCGCTCTCGATCGCCTTCGCCATCCCGCCAAGGCTCTCGATCTCATCGATGTGGCTCTGCGCCCGCTGAGCGAGGTCGGCGGTCAGACGTTCGAGATAATACGAGCCGCCCCAGGCGTCGATGATCCGGGTCGTGCCGCTTTCTTCGATCAGAAAGAGCTGGGTGTTGCGGGCGATCCGGGCGGAGAAGGGCGTGGGCAGCGCCAGCGCCTCATCGAGCGCGTTGGTATGCAACGACTGGGTATGGCCCTGGGTGGCGGCCATCGCCTCGATCTGGGTGCGCACGATGTTGTTGAAGGGATCCTGCGCGGTCAGCGACCAGCCGGACGTCTGGCAGTGCGCCCGGAGGGGGAGCGACCGGTCCGATGCCGCTCCGAAGCCCTTGACAAGGCCCGCCCAGAGCTTGCGCGCCGCGCGGAGCTTGGCGACCTCCATGAAAAAATTCATGCCCACCGCCCAGAAGAACGACAACCGAGGCGCGAAGGCGTCGACGCTCATTCCGGCGCCGACGCCGGCGCGCAAATATTCGACGCCGTCGGCGAGCGTATAGGCGAGTTCGAGATCCTGCGTCGCGCCCGCTTCCTGCATGTGATAGCCGGNNCGGAGATCGAGATCGAGTTGAATTTCGGCATGTTGGCCGCGGTGAACGCGAAGATGTCGGCGACGATCCGCATCGAGGCGGCGGGCGGATAAATGTAAGTGTTGCGGACCATGAACTCTTTCAGGATGTCGTTCTGAATGGTGCCTGAGAGAGCGGCCATCGGCACGCCCTGTTCTTCCGCGGCGACGATGAACAGCGCCAGGACCGGCAGCACCGCGCCGTTCATCGTCATCGAGACGCTGATCGAATCGAGCGGGATGCCCGAAAACAGCGTACGCATGTCATAGATCGAATCGACCGCGACGCCTGCCATGCCAACGTCGCCGGCGACGCGCGGATGATCCGAATCGTAGCCGCGATGGGTCGCCAAATCGAAGGCGACCGACAGGCCCTTCTGGCCGCCGGCGAGATTGGCGCGGTAAAAGGCGTTCGACTCCTCGGCGGTCGAGAACCCGGCGTATTGTCGCACCGTCCAGGGCTGCTTGACGTACATCGTCGGATATGGCCCGCGCAGGTAAGGCGGGAGGCCAGGCCACTCGCTCGCGAGCTCGAGCCCTTCGCGGTCGCGCGGCCGATAGAGCGACTTGACGTCGACGCCCTCGGGCGTTGTCCACATTCGCGGCGCCGCCGCGCCGATCGGGTTCGACGGCGCGGCGAAGGGCACGATCGAGAAATTGGGAATTTGGCTCATGACGTCGTCAATCCCCGGCGCTCCCGCCTAGGCCCCGATCCGGTGATAGAGGCCCTCGAGCGCCTTGACGGCGTCTCCGCCGGCGAAAATGAAATCGTCGACGCCCGCGGCGCGCCATTCCGCCTCGTGGTCTCCCGGCCGGCCCGCGAGCGCGAGGCCCTTAACCCCCGAGGCCTTGATCGCTTTGGCGAAGGCTTCCGCTTGCGCCGCGTAAGCCTTATCGTCGCCGCACAGGCAGACGAGCGTCGCGCCGCTCGCGTTCATCCGTTCGACCGCCTCTTCGGCGGTCGCGCTCTGGCCGTCGGTAACGGCCTCGAAACCGCCGGCCTCGAGCCATTCGCGCACAAAGGCGACGCGACCTCGATGGACGGGCTCCGGCCCGAGCGCGGCGAGATAGACCCGGGGCCGCGAGCCCGTCCTTTGGAAAATGGCGTCGGACCTGTCGCGCAAGCGCTCGAATGGCTCGGCGAGCCGAAGCGGCTCAAGCGCGCCCTCGGCGGGGGTCAAGGCTTCACGCTCGGGCGCACCAAGCGCAACCTCGACCCGCGGCTCGGCGAGATCGGCGTGCGCGCTGACGCCGGTGATCGGCGACCTGACCATTGCGATATCGCGTGTCAGCGCTGCCGCGCTGACCGCGACCTGACCCTGGAACGCGCCGCTGGCGAGCGCCGACGGCAGACCGCCCTCTCCTTCGATGTCCTGAAACAGCGCCCACGCGCGCTCGCAAAGCGCCTTGGTCATGGCCTCGAACGCCCCGGCGCCGCCGGCCGGGTCGGCGACAAATCCGAGATGGGATTCGCGCAAAAGAATGAGCTGAGCGTTGCGGGCGAGACGCCGGGCGAGGCTGTCGGGAAGCCCGACGGCCAGAGTGTGCGGAAGCACGCTGACGCTGTCGGCGCCGCCGAGGCCGGCCGAGAACGCCGCCATCGCCCCGCGCATGACGTTTACGTAAGGGTCGCGCGCCGTCATCATCCGCCAGGCGCTTTCGGCCTGTACATGCGCCGCGCGAGGCTCAAGGCCACACGCGTCCTCGATTCGCGACCAGGCGATGCGCAACGCGCGGAATTTCGCCAAGGTCGCGAACTCGTCGGCGTCGGCGGCCAAACGGAATGCGATGAGGGCGCGGGCTTCGGCAGGCGGCGCCCCCGCCGCCTCGAGCAGGCGCAACAGGTTGATGGCGGCCGCGAGCGCAAACGCAAGCTCTTGCGCCGGGGTCCCGCCCGCCGCATGGACGCTGCGCGCGTCGGCCGCCATGAGCGGCGCGCCGAAGCCCATGGTCCGCAATGCGAGCGCGCTCTCGAGATGGGGCGCCGCCTGAGCTGTCCAGTCGGCGGGAAACGGTCCCCGCGCCGAGGCCGCGAACGGATCGAGCCCGAAGGACACTGCGCAGTCCGCCGGCTTCAGGCCTGCGCGTTCAATCAGCGCGGCGAATGCGAGCGCCTGCCGCGGGCCGTCGCGGCCGAGATCAAGCTCGAAATGCGCCCCTGCGTCGAAGCGCACGCCATCGAAAGCCTTGTGGAGGGTTGCGGGATCGAATCTCCTGAGGCCGTAGCCGTGGGCGCCGAGCGCGCCTGAGAACACGACCTGAAGGGCGTCCGCGCCGTTGGCGAGGTCGTCGAGCGCCTGGGCGTTGGCCTCGCCGGGGTCGGGATGGTCAAGGCGCGCGACAACGCGCCACGGCCCGTCGCGTCCAAGCGCCCTCGGGCCCTCCGCCGGTCGATAGACGGGCTCGATCCGGATGCCGTCCGCGGTCTGGGAGGCAAGCGTTTCGAGGCTCGCGCCATGAAGGGCCGCTTCGGCGGCCCTGCGCCAATCGGCTTCGGTGGCGGCAGGAAAAAGGCTCGAAGCCGCGCCCAACGCCGACCTCCGCTAGATGAACTGGGATAGCCCGGGAATCGAGGCGGAGATTTCGCCCACGACTTGATCGCCCGCGGCTTCGCGCGCGTAGGCGAAGACCTCCTTGCCGACCGTCTGGATCTGCTCCATGCCGAGGCCGAGGCCCATCAGTTCGGCGCCGAGCGCCATCAGTCCGCCCCCGCCCATGGCGCCGGCGGAGACGCCCATCAGGCCCTTGAGGCCCCCGCCCATGCCTTCGCCGCCGGTTTGCGTGCTCGAGGCGATGATCGCCGGGAAGGCGGGCGCCTTTTCGAACAGATCCCTGACGGCGTCCTCGGGCGCCTCGCGCTGGATGAAATCGCCGATCAGGGCGACCGCCTTGCGCGCGACCTCCGGGGTGATATCCGCCGCCCCGGCGACGCGCGCTATCAGGTTATCCATTGGACGCTCCTTGGTCGGGCGGAAAAGGCCCGCGACGTTGATTGTCTCGCCGCTCGCGGCGGCGAAATCAAGCGCGCTCGCGGCACTGTAGTTGTTCGGCGCGCGACGGGAAATGGCGAATGCCCCCGGAGCGGCCCCGCGATCCTTGCGCCGATCGGTTTGTGGCGCCGCATCAAGATTTAGCCATGATGGCATCACATATGTAAAGCCGAATTAATATCTCCACTCGGGCCTTCAGACGCGAGACGCCGCGCGCAGCTCGTCAGCAGCGAGTCATATGTCTGCAATTCTTGCGACTTTCGGCGCCGAATTCGCTTCTGTCTGGAAATTAGAATGCGAAAATTGCATGGCTGAGTTTCGGATGTTAGGCCTACTGCTCCGTGTCGGCTGACCTTATGTTGCACTGCGGTAGGCCAAAGCGCCTGCTAGAATTGGAGTAAGAGATGAGTCCTCTCAAGACGATTTCGGAGAAGCTGAACGCTTGGCGCCGGTATCGCGAGGCGGTGCGTGAACTGTCGCAGCTCTCGGATCGCGAGCTGAACGACATTGGCATTCGCCGTGGCGATATCGAAGATATCGTGCGCCGTTCGGTCGCGAGCAAGGTCGAAGCCTGAGCGCGACGTTCTGACCAGCCGGGACGCGCCGCATGAAGCGGCGCGTCGGCCTCCGGGCGGGGCCTTAAGGCGGCATTCCCGCCTCGACGACGCCCGAAAAGCAAGTTGACGCTGGCCTGGAGCTTTGTGACAAGCTCGCCCATGCGTCCCATCCACATCATCGGCGGCGGACTGGCCGGCTCGGAGGCCGCATGGCAGGCGGCGGAGCGCGGCGTTCCGGTCGTGCTGCACGAAATGCGGCCCAACCGCGCCACCGCCGCGCACCAAACCGGCCATCTCGCCGAGCTCGTCTGCTCGAATTCGTTCCGTTCCGACGACGCCTCGACGAACGCGGTCGGGATCCTGCATCGCGAGATGCGCGCGCTTGGTTCGATCGTCCTCAAGAACGCCGACGCGCATCAGGTGCCGGCCGGAGGCGCGCTCGCGGTCGACCGCGACGGCTTCTCGCACGGCGTCGAAGCGGCCATTCTCGGCCATCCTCTCATAACCATCGAGCGCGACGAGATCGCCGGCCTGCCGCCCGAGGACTGGGACAATGTCATCGTCGCCACCGGGCCGCTCACCTCCGAAGCGCTGGCCGAGGCGATCGGCCGGCTGACCGGCGAGGGCGCGCTCGCCTTCTTCGACGCGATCGCGCCGATCGTGCATCGCCACTCGATCGACATGGGCGTGGCATGGATGCAGTCGCGCTACGACAAGGAAGGGCCGAGCGGCGGCGCCGAGGCTTACGTCAACTGCCCGATGACCCGCGACCAATACGAGACCTTCATCGACGCGCTTCTCGAGGCGGAAAAGACCGAATTTCGCGAATTCGAGGGCACGCCCTATTTCGACGGCTGCCTGCCGATCGAAGTGATGGCCGAGCGCGGCCGCGAGACGCTGCGCCACGGGCCGATGAAGCCGTTCGGCCTCACCAACGCCCATGATCCCAAGGTCAAGCCCTACGCGGTTGTCCAGCTCCGGCAGGACAATGCGCTCGGCACCCTCTTCAACATCGTCGGCTTCCAGACCAAGCTCAAATACGGCGAGCAGGGACGCATCTTCCGCATGATCCCCGGGCTCGAACAGGCGGAGTTCGCCCGGCTCGGGGGCATGCACCGCAACACCTACCTCAACTCGCCGCGCCTCATCGACGCCCGGCTGCGGCTGAAGGCGAGCCCACGCCTGCGCTTCGCCGGCCAGATCACCGGCTGCGAGGGCTATGTCGAGAGCGCGGCGATCGGCCTGATCGCCGGCCGGTTCGCCGCCGCCGACCGGCTCGGCCTCGATCTTCAAGCCCCTCCGCCGACGACGGCGATCGGCGCGCTCCTGAACCACATCACCGGCGGCCACAT
>PLUH01000411.1 GCA_003164825.1 Hyphomicrobiales bacterium | reverse complement strand
GCTCGCCCATCGTCGTCAGCCGGGCCATGCGCTCAAGGTCGGCCCTTGCGTCCCTCAATGCTTCCTCGGCGAGTTTGCGCTCGGTGATGTCGACCGAGACCCCGGCAAGAAAGCGAGCGCCTCTCTGCGCCGGCGCCAGAAAGCCGTCGATCTCAGCCCAGGTGACGCCGCCATCCTTGCGCCTGTAGCGCTTCACGATATGCTCTCTGTAGTACGGCAGACCGGCGGCGTAGGCCGCTACGATTGCTTCGGTCTCGGCGCGATCGTCCTCGTGGGTGATGTCGGCTGGCGAGAGCCGAAGGAGTTCTGCCTCGGAGTAGCCGGTCATTTTCTGAAAGGCCGGGTTTGCAGCGACGTAGCGTCGGTCCGAACCGACCAGGACGACGCCTACGGGTACGCTTTCGAAGAGTTTGCGCCAGCGCTCCTCGGTCATCGTCAATTCGCCATAGAGGCGGGCGTTTTCCAGCGAGATCGCCGCCTGCGACGCCAGCAACTCCAGGAGCGAGATTCGGGCCGGCGTGAAAACGTGCGACGCCAAATTGTTCTCGAGATAGAGCACGCCGATCAGCTTGGCCTGCTTCAGCAAAGGCAAGCAGAGGACTGAACGGGCGCGTTTCTTGCGAATGTAGTCATCGGTCGAGAATGGGTCTTGGGCCAAAGCGTCGTCGAGGATCACGCTCTGGCGGGTCCGGACCACATAATGGAGCAAGGATTCGGGTATGTCGGCCCGCGTCAAGGCCTCGCGACGCATGGTGACCTCGACTGCTTTTTGATCGGCTCTGCCCTCGGCCTCGATCCGTAGCCGGTCGCCCTCAAGGAGAATGAGCAGGCCCCGTTGCGCGCCGGCGTTTTTGAGCGCGATCGTCATCAAGGTTTCGATGAGCCGGTCGAGAACGATCTCGCCGGATACCGCCTGCGCGGCCGTGATCACCGCCCCAACGTCTAGTTGCTCAACCGTCGCGCCGATCGTGGCGGCAGGTCGCGACTGCGTCGCCTGCTGCCGTAGATGAGAGTTCGCTTCGTCCATTTGACGGACTTTTCCGTCCGCCCCCCACCTGAGATAGCAGGATCGCGCGTTCCGCAGATAAGCGTGCGAAATCGTTTCGAAGCCGAGCGCCGCATAGAAATTAGCCGCAAGCTCGTTGGCGAGAGCCTCGTTATGAACGAAGCCGTTGTCGCGAGCCGATCGAATAGCGTGCTCGTAAAGACGCATAGCGTCGGTCTCACGCCCTTCGAGGCGCGCAATCTCGGCGCTCACCAGCGCCGCCCGATTTGCGAAGTTCTCGGGACAGTGTCGCGCCCACGTCTCGAGTTGCAGGTGGTGAGCATGAAGCGCGTCCCGGCTCGGCCGCTGCGCATCGCCCGGCGAAGGGTCCGAGGTGGCGGCTCGCGCGAGGGCGGCATAGAAATGGTACTCCGCAGCCTCGAAGAACGGCGGTGATTTCCACATCAGGGANNTGAAATCGCCGCTCGTCGAACTGTTCATCCCCGAAACTTGAGATATCGGAGGTCAGGCCACGCAGAGCCCGAACGAGGCCGAGCTGTCCGGTCATGATGTCGGCGAATAGGCCGAAGCGCACTCTTCGCGTGTATTCGAGCCCGTTCTCCGCCTCTGCTTGCACGCCGTCGAGCGGCTCGCCACTGGCGAGAAGCAGCATGGTCAGGGAATTGCTGGCGAAGGACGCAAAGGTGAGATCGCCGTTGGTCTGGGCCGTGATCAGCGCGCGTCGCACCCAATCAATTCCGTCCCGCAAGTGCTTCGTCCACGGATTGATGAGGTGTCCGAAGTCCGAGTAGATGCGCGCCTTGAAGCGGTCCAGGCCCTGCCGCTCAACCAGATCGATGCCGAGGCGGCCGAAACGAAAGCCTGCCGCGAAATTACCGAAGCGCGACCGCAGTATCATGCCCAGCCAAACATAGGCGTGGCACGACGCGTCGCCATTGCCGTGTTGCAGCGACAGGCTGGCCATCCGCGCCACGGCGACGCAGAAAAGGTTCTCGTCGGTGAAATTGGCCGCAGGCACAGTCAGCGTGAGCACCTCGAGCGTCGCGATGCAATCGGGGTCGCGCGCGACGGGCAGATCGACGAGCGCTCCGATGGCGCGGTCGCCAAGGTGTCGCCAGAGCCGATCGTATTCCTGCCGGACGTCGTCGTCGGTCGGGTGAGGCGAAAAGTCGACGCCAACCCGGCGAAGGTATTCGAGACCCACGTCTACCGCGCGGTCGCTTCGGTCGAGCGTGGTATAGAGCGTCATCCGCAGACAAGCGACGGCCGCCGTGTCAACAAGGTTTGCCGCCCCTCTCGACAAGACAGAAAGCCGTTCCTCGGCGGACGCAAAGCGACCTGTCAGATATTCGCACTCGGCCCAATTGAGCTCGAGGTCGAACGCCAATTGGGACTTCTGCTCTCGGTCGCTTTCTCCCAGCAAGCCGTAACCTTTGGAGAAATATTGCAAGGCTGCCGAGTAAGCCGCCGCCGCCTTTGCGCGCTTGCCCGCGCTCAAATTGAGCTCGGCAACCTGCTCGCGCTCCTCTGGCGTTTCAATCAACGCCGCGCCGCCGTTCAACTGATTTACAATATCGAATATCTTTTCATCGCGCTTGTCCGGCGCGGTCTCCGACGCGAGCAGTCGGCCGATTCGAAGGTGAGCCAGGGCCCGCTCGTGTTCGGGGATTAGCGCATAGGCAGCCTCTTGCACGCGGTCATGGATAAACACGTAGGCGCCGTCCAGGCGAGAGATGAGACCGGCCCGGACCGCTTGCCAGAGCGCCGCATGGACCGCCTCCTTCTCCGATCCGGAAATGAGATCTATCGTGGCGACTGCAGCGACGCTTCCAAGGCAGGCCAGCGATCCCAAGGCTTCTTGCGTCGCCTTGGGCAGACGGTTCATCTTCGCGGCCATGAGATCTGCAACGTTGGCGGTGAAGCCCTTCGCGCGGATCCGGTCGATATCCCACTTCCAGCCGCGCCTGTCCGAGTCGAAGGCAAGCAGGCCGTCCTCCGCCAGCGCGGCGATAAACTGATTCACGAAAAACGCATTGCCTCCGGTTTTCTCAAACACCAGCTTGGCGAGGGGTCGCACATGTTCCGGCTCCGCCCGCAACGCGTCGGCGATGAGCCGTCTCACGTCGCCTGGCGCGAGAGGCTTGAGCGCGATCTCCTGGACATCCGTCCCAGCGTTGCGGATGCGCTCGAACGTCCGGACGAGCGCATGAGAGGGGTCGAGTTCGTTGGCCCGGTAGGCGCCAACCAGCAGGACGTGCCGCACCTCAGGTTCTGTGACCAAGTGCTCAAGGAGTTCGAGGGTCGCAGCATCCAGCCATTGCAAATCGTCCAGGAATAGCGCGAGAGGATGCTCTGGCTGGGCGAAAGCGCTGAGGAAGCGCCGGAAAACCATCTGGAATCGATTCCGCGCCTCTTGCGGCGGCAGATCTGGGGTCGGGGGCTGCTCCCCGATAATTGCGGCGAGCTCGGGAATCAGAGTGACCATGAGCTGGCCGTTCGGACCGAGCGCCTCGAGCAAAGCGTGGCGCCAACGGTTTACATCCGTATCGTCCCGGCCAAGAATGCGACGGACGAGACTTTGAAACGCCTGCGCGAGGGTCGCATACGGGATGTCGCGTTTGTACTGATCGAATTTTCCCGCCGCGAACAAGCCTTGGGTCGGCATCGCCTTGCTGAACTCGCTGACGATGGAGGACTTGCCGACACCGCCATGGCCCGACACCAGAATGAATTCAGCCCTTCCTCGTGCGGCGACGCGGTCGAACGCTGCAACAAGAGCGTCTACCTCCGACTTGCGTCCATAGAGCTTTTCCGGGATCAAAAGTCTGTCCGGCACATCGCGCGCGCCGATGGGGAAGGCGTCAATTCGCTGGTGCGTCTCCCACGAAGTCAGGCATGCCCGCAGATCCGCTTCGAGGCCCGCGGCGGTCTGAAACCGATCCTCTGGCGACTTTGCGAGCAGCTTCAGGATGATGGCCTCGATAGGGCCGGGAATCCCGTGGACCCGCTCGCTTGGCGGCGCCGGCGGGCGGGCAATGTGGCAATGGATCCATTCCAGCGGATCGGATGCAGAGAACGGGAGCGTTCCGGTGATCGTCTCGTAAAAGGTGACGCCGCAAGCGTAGAGATCGCTACGCGAATCAATCGACCGGTTCATGCGGCCGGTCTGCTCGGGCGCCATGTAAGCCAGCGTTCCCGCGATTGCTTCGGTCGATCCCGGCGCCTCGCGTGGGAGGTGAGACGCGATGCCGAAACCCGTCAGCCAGACCGCCCAGGTCGCGTTGTTGACGAGGATATTGGCTGGCTTGATATCTTTGTGGATGAGGCCTCGCCCGTGGAGTCTCGCCAGCGCAGCCGCCAGGCCGATGGCGAAGCGCAAAAACGAAGTGATCTCCCAAGGCTGCCCCAAGAGCCGCAACAGGGGCTCTCCGCCGGGATCCTCGCTCAACAGCGTAAGCCGACCGTTGTCAGTCACGAGCCTCAGCGGCCGAGCTGCCCAGCCAGGGTCGAGCTCGTTCCGCAGCTCGAAAGCGTGTTGCAAGCGCGCGATGGCTGCCGGCGACGGCGGGGTGGTTAAAGGCACAGCGGCGAGGACCGGTAGTGGGTCGCCGTGAGGCACGGCCCGGGACAGGAGGAACTCCCCATCCTCCCACCGAGTTTCAGGCACGTGTGCGGACAACAACTCCGTCATGCCGCGGCCTTTTTAATTCGTCTCGCGTGTGCGACGCCGGGCGGGTCTGCAACAAAGTCGTCGATGCGGCTCGACGCGGCGCGAAAGAGGTCGTAATCGCACCAAAAAGCTTAGTTGTGCTTGGGAGTTGCCGCAAGCCCAGCGGCTCCGGTTCAGGTCACCGAGCAGCTGTAGAGCCGCCTTGGACCCAGTATCACGGCGTTGTGTCGGGAACGAAGCCGCCGCGACTTCAGGGCTGGCGGAATCGCGCTAAGCAGTAGGTACTTGGCGCGCCAGACATGATGATCTTGCTCATTTCGACGCCCGCTCCAGCGCTGAGTTGGTCGCATAATCGCGCCATGGCGTTGTTATATGGAAGCATCCGTTCGCGTCTTGAAAGCAAACCTTCGTATAATCCCTTGGCGGTCGACGCTGTTATAGGAAAGTTTGATCGAAGTGGCGTTGAGGGCGAACGAACAAGCCCACGAGGGACGGCGAAGCAGCCGCTCGCATCGCCGGTGGATCCGTCACGCTGGGAAAAACAAGCTGTTGCCAGCGGGTTCGCCTTGGGCAAAGTTCAATGTTGTTCGCGGCAGCGATCCGATCGGGGAAGAGGACGGTTATTTGCCGATCAATCGTCGAAACCAAGGTGGACCTTGGCGCCTCCTCGGACGCAAGGGCTGCGCTGCAGCTCAGTCGGGCCGGCATTCGCTCAGGAGAGAATTCTCGTGACGCAGCGAAGGCCATCCAAACCGATTGACGCGCACCTTGAGACGCCAGTCGTCCTCGTCGTCGATGACGACTCCTCGCTGCGCGAGGCGCTGGGCCGCTTGTTTCGATCAGTCGACCTTGAATCAAGATTGTTCTCCTCGGTGGCGGAACTGTTGCTGCACAAGTTTCCGGATGTTGCCTGCTGCCTCGTGCTCGACATCAGACTGCCGGGAGTGAGCGGCCTCGACTTCCAGGCCCAGCTGGCCAACACAAACATTCATGTCCCGATCATCATGATGACGGGCCATGGAGACATTCCAATGTCCGTCAGGGCGATGAAAGGTGGAGCCGTCGATTTCCTGACGAAGCCGTTCCGCGATCAGGACATGCTCGATGCCGTCGGGCAGGCGATCGAACGGGACCGCAAGCGACGGGATAGCGACAAGGCGCTTGCCGAACTGCGCGAGCGTTTCAAGTCGCTCACGCCGCGCGAACGGGAGATCATGGCGCTTGTGACCGCTGGGCTCATGAACAAACAGGTGGCGGGAGAACTCGGGCTGAGTGAAATCACCGTCAAGATTCACCGTGGTCACATTATGAGGAAGATGACTGTGCGATCCTTGGCGGACCTCGTCAGGGCAGGCGAAGCCCTCGAATTGCATCGGCCAACGAAATCCATGCCGCGAACGTCTGGTTAGCTTTAGTTCCTGCCGATTCCAGGGGGATTTCCGCCAGCATCCCCATCGGCGATTGGCGCCTCGAGCGACAAGGCGCGTCTTTCGGATCTCGCAGCTTGAGCTTGAATCGTGCAGGGCACATCCATGCTCCGCGATTGGATTCGCTTTGCCTGATGACTGGGCGGCGAGGGTCGCCTTCGCCGCCCAGTCAATGACATCCGTCGCGCCGATGCCATGCGCGAACGACCGACCCATCCGTCGCAATTCTAAACGTTGGTCTGACGACTTCAAACCTAAGGTTTGGTTGCCACAGACCTACGGGCTGTCTGCCAGAACCCAAGTGGAATGGCTGGGCTGCCGCGGCGGGCTTTAGTCTCACCACTATCGTCACATCGCCATCTTCCAGGGAAAGATCATGACGGACACGGCCGCACTTCCGGATGTTACGACCTCACAGATCGAGCGGGACAATGCCGAGATCGAACATCTCGCCACGCCGTTCAAGGTTTCGCGCATCGGCCTCGGCACATGGGCGATCGGCGGATGGATGTGGGGCGGAACTGACGAAACGGCGGCGATCGGCGTCATCCGCGAGGCGGTCGATCGTGGCGTCACGCTGATCGATACCGCGCCGGCCTATGGCTTCGGCCGCTCGGAGGAGATCGTGGGCAAGGCGCTGGCCGAGGGCGGACGGCGTCAAGAGGTCGTCATCGCCACCAAGGTCGGCCTTGACTGGAAGGACGGCCAGCCATTCCGCGACGCCAGCAAGCGACGCATTCACAAAGAAATTGACGATTCCCTGAGGCGTCTCCGCACCGACGTCATCGACCTCTACCAGGTGCATTGGCCCGATCCCAACGTGCCGATCGAGGAGACCGCGGCGGCGATGGCGGAATTGCAACGCGCCGGCAAGATCCGGTTCATCGGCGTCAGCAATTTCAGTCCGGCGCAGATCGAGGCCTTCCGCAAGGTGGCGCCGGTGCAAACGGTGCAGTCGCCCTACAACCTGTTTGAACGCGCGATCGAAGCCGACGTCCTCCCATACTGTTGCGACAAGAGCATTGCCACGCTCGCTTACGGGTCGTTGTGCAGGGGTCTCCTCTCAGGCCGCATGACAGCGCAAACGAAGTTTGCCGGCGACGACCTGCGACAGGTCGACCCAAAGTTCCGCGCCCCTCGGTTTGAGCAGTATCTTCGGGCCGTCGACAGGCTCGACCGGTTCGCCCAAGCCAATTACGGAAGGCGCGTCATCCACCTTGCTTTGCGTTGGGTTCTCGACCGGCAGGACTCGACGATCGCGCTCTGGGGGGCGCGCAGGCCCGACCAACTCGCCCCGATCTCGGGTCTCTCGGGCTGGCATATCGACGCGTCCGCCATGGCCGAGATCGACCGTATCGTTTCGGAAACGATCGTGAACGCCGTCGGTCCGGAATTCATGGCCCCGCCTGTTCAGCTGGCCGCCTAAGTCGACCGGAACGCGCATCGATGGAGGGCGACATGCTCGACGACTGGGCGCTGGGGACGAAGGACCAGGAGCGCTGCCATGCCGGATAAATTCCCTCCTCTTACGTCCGCGCATTCTGCCGACAGCATCCGCGAAAATGCGAGAGCGAAGGCCCTCCGCGCCTCTTATGAGTTCTGGAGCACAGGCAATGAAGCCCTCCTCGAGCAAGCCTTCGCGGAGACCTTTGTCGAGCACGCCGCGCCGCCGTGCGAGTCCGCCACGAACGGCTTGCGGCCAAGCGGGCGCCTCGGGGCGCCGCAGAAGGAGTCGAAATGATCGCCCTCAAAATGACCTCGGAGAAAATCACCGCCTGGCTCCGGAACCGAGAGGCGGCGCGCGAAGGGTCTCAGTTCTCTGATCCTGAGCTGCGCCCTATTCGCATCCGCCGCTCCGATTCCGAAGACGTCGTTCGCCCGAAGGGAAGGAGGACACAATGGTAAAACTGTTGCTCACCGCCATCATCCTTTTTGCGCCATTCGCTGCCTTTGCAGCCAATGGCCAGAGCGACGGCGGATACGTTGCTCCTGAACTCAGCAAGCCTGCGCCGGGGCATCTGCTCGATCAGGATTATCTGACTTCGACCGGCGAGACTGTCCCGCGGCCGGGCGTTCCGCAGTCGTCAGGCGATACGCCGTTCGACCGCTTCATGCGCCAGCAGAACGACCGCATCGACAACAGCATCTGCAACGCGTGTTGAGGCGCCCGCTGATAGAGGTTATTTTCGGCCTGTTACGTGGAGTATCGCGTCCGCCTCGCCGTGATTGGTGGCGTTGGCGCCGTCGGGACATCATCACTGTCTACACATGGGGGATAGAGGCGACAGCGGCGCGCCAAAATTTCGGCTTACCGGCATGAAATGGAATCGGTGACAGAGGGCGGCGACATCCGCCGAACCGCAGGCGGCTTCAAGGCTCTGCCTTACAACATTCCGCGAGGCTCGATCGCCGCTTATGATCCGGAGACGAATGGCCTGCTGCCGCTGAGCTATCGCGACAAGAAGAGCAAGACGCCGTCCGCAAAGTCGATTCCAGTCGCGGTGAGGCCGATGGGCGCCCAAACCGCAGCGCCGGCATGAGCGTTGCCGATGCCGATTGGTTGACCTCGGCCTCGACGTCCATATTCGGGCCGCGAGGAGGACTGAAAATGGCTTTCGGTCTGGCCACCTCGCATTGGACTTCTGCGCCAAGTTCGACACATTGGGCTAAATGATGCGTCGCGGTTGGACAAAATTCGTACTGGCCGCCGTCGCCGTCGTGCTTGTGACTGGGGGAATCGTCTTATATTCGCGGCGGGATCGCGACCAACCGCCGGCGGCGCCCGCCCCCCCGGTCCCGGTTGTCACCGCGCAGGTGCTGCAGCGCGACGAACCGATCGTGCTTTCCGGCATTGGAACGGTTCAGGCCCTGAACACAGCGTCGATCCAGAGCCAGGTGACGGGCGTGCTCGAGGAGGTCGATTTTATCGAAGGCCAAACGGTCAAGAAGGGCGACATCCTCGCCAAAATCGACCCGCGTCTCTACCAGGCGGCTTTGGCGCAGGCGCAAGGACAATTGGCCAAGGACACCGCCCTTCATGCCCAAGCGGAATCCGATCTCGCGCGCTATCAAAAGCTCGGGACCGAGAATTCGATCGCGCTGCAGCAGGTTGCCGACCAGCAGTTTCTGGTTGCACAGGACGCGGCAGCCATGAAGACCGATCACGGGGTGATCAATACCGACCAGACGAATTTGGACTACACGACCTTGCGGGCGCCCTTTGATGGCGTGACCGGCCTTTTGCAGATCCAAATCGGCAACTTGATCCAACCAAGCAATACGACTGGCATCGTGATTCTGACGCAGGTGCAGCCGATCAGCGTCGTGTTCACGCTGCCGAACTCCAACATTGCTGCGGTCCAGGAGGCCATGGCGCGCGGACCTGTTAAGGCTACTGTCT
>PLUH01000292.1 GCA_003164825.1 Hyphomicrobiales bacterium | reverse complement strand
AGGGTGAGGACTGTTGCCGCGAACATCGGGCGACGCTTAGCGCGTTCGCCCGACCCCTGTCACGGCCGATCCCTGGGCGTCAGACCTGCAAAATCGAGTTGAAATCGAAAGTCTGCCCGGGCGGATTTTCGCCGACCCTGACCGTCTTGTCGTCAGGAAAATGATAGGGCGGAACGGGGAGGTTATAGGGCGCGGGAACGCCTTGGAACACGCGGCCGGCGAGATCGTATTTCGACCCGTGGCAGGGGCAGAAGAAGCCGCCCGGCCAATCCGGCGCCGGGTCGGTCGCATTGGGTTCCGGGTCAAACAGCGGAATGCAGCCAAGGTGGGTGCAGACGCCGACGATCACCAGAATCTCCGGTTTGATCGAACGGCTCCAGTTGGCTGCGTAGGCCGGCTGCTGCGGCTCCTCGGAGTTCGGATCGCGCAGGCCGTCGAGGAGCTTGGGATTTTTGAGCTCCTCGAGCGCCGGCCCCGGCCGCTTGACGACGAACACCGGCCGAGCCGCCCACAGCGCCACGACCCGCTGGCCGGGCTGAAGCTGCTGGATGTCGATATCGACCGGGCCGGCCGCGGCGATCGTGGCCGCGTCCGGATTCATCTGGTCGATGAACGGCCAGATCGTCGCCGCGGTTCCGACCGCAGCCAGCGACCCGGTCATCAGAAAGAGGAAATCCCGCTTCGAAACCGAGGCGCGCCCATGGCCTTCCGCGGCCGTCTCGGAACTCATCGTCATTAAGTGCGCCTCCTCGAACGAACGGCCGGGAATCCTGAAAACGTCGGCGCCGAACGAGGGTCCGGCGCAAGACGTTCTCTACCCGCCCCCCGCGCCCTTAGCAACCGCCCGCGCGCCGCTGGAGCGGCGACGCTAGCCTTCGTCTTCGACTTCACGCGGCGGCTCGATCACGATCCGCCCCGCGTCGAAGTCGATCGTCGGCGCGACCCGCTTCGTGAACGGCAGGAGCAGGGTTTCGCCGCCGCCGGCCGGCGCGATCTCGAGAATGTCGCCGCCGCCGTAGTTCACGAGCGACACGACGCGGCCGATGGGCGCGCCGGCCTTATCGACGGCGTCGAGGCCGACGAGATCGTCATAATAGAATTCGTCGTCGCTCGGCGGCGGCAGTTGGTCGCGGCGGGCGAAGATCTCGACGCCGGTCAGCGCCGCGGCGGACTCGCGCGTCGAAACGCCCTTAACCCGCGCGACCAGCATGTCGTCCTTGAGCGGGCGCAGCGACTCGAAGGCGAAGGTGCGCCCGCGTTGGGCGTTGGTCAGCGACCCGTAGGCGCCGATGGCTTTGGGATCGCGGGTCAGCGACTTGACGCGGATCGCGCCGTGTACGCCCTGCGGCGCGCCGAACACGCCGATCAGGATGAGACGGTCGGGCGCGGGCGCCGGCCGGCTCATCTGGCGCTTCAGGCTGCGGGCGCTTCGGCGGCCTTGGCGGCTGCCGCCGNNTTCTTCTTCGGCTTGGCCTTGAGCGGATTTGAGCGCGCTTCGCGTTTGGCGAGGCCGAGGCCATCGAGCAGGCGCAGCACCCGGTCGGTCGGCTGGGCGCCCTTGGCGAGCCAGGCTTTGGCCTTCTCCTGGTCGAGCACCAGCCGGCCCGCGTCGTCCTTGGCCTTCAGGGGATCGAAGGTGCCGATCTTCTCNNCCCGAAGGGCCGGATGAGGGGCGACGCTAACGTGTGGCGCTGGCCCTAACCCCAGTCCTCTCCCCGCGATCCCCGTCAAGCCCGGGGAGGGAGAGGGGGATTTCGTCACTTCTTCTTCCCCCCGAACGGATTGAAGCCGCCGCCGAGGCCGGGGAGCTTCGCGCCCCCGCCGAGGCCGGGGAACTGCGGCGGCAAGTTGAAGACGCCGGGCGGCGGGGCGACGGGAATGCCGGGCGGGCCCGAGGGCAGGCCCGGAGGCGCCGCTGCGCCGCCCATCTGCTTCTGCAGCGCCGCGATCTCCTCCGGCGAAGGCATCGGCATTCCGCCGCCCAGGCCCATCATCTGCCCGAGCTTGCCCATCATGCCGCGCTTGGCGTTCGCGCCGCCCATCATCTTCATCATGTCGGCCATCTGGCGGTGCTGCTTCAAAAGCCGGTTGACATATTCGACCGTCACCCCAGCGCCCGCCGCGATGCGCTTCTTGCGCGACGCCCTGAGGATGTCGGGATTGCGCCGCTCGATGGGCGTCATCGACGAGATGATCGCCCGCTGACGCTTGACAAACCTCTCGTCGAGATTGGCGGAGGCGAGCTGGTCCTTGATCTTGGCGACGCCCGGCAGCATTCCCATGATGCCGCCCATCCCGCCCATCTTTTCGATCTGCGCCAGTTGCTCCGAGAGGTCGTTGAGATCGAACACGCCCTTGCGCATCTTCTCGGCCATCTTGGCCGCCTGCGCCGCGTCGATGGTCTGCGCCGCCTTCTCGACCAGGCTCACGATGTCGCCCATGCCGAGGATGCGGTCGGCGAGCCGCGCGGGATGGAAATCCTCGAGCGCGTCCATCTTCTCGCCGACGCCGAGGAGCTTGATCGGCTTGCCGGTGACCGAGCGCATCGACAGCGCCGCGCCGCCGCGCCCGTCGCCGTCCATGCGGGTCAGCACGATGCCGGTCAAGCCGACCCGCTCGTTGAAGTTCTTGGCGAGGTTGACCGCGTCCTGGCCGGTCAGCGCGTCGGCGACGAGCAGGATTTCGTGCGGCCGCGCGGCGTCGCGAATTTGCGCCATCTCCGCCATCAGCGGCTCGTCGATATGGGTGCGCCCCGCGGTGTCGAGCAGCACGACGTCGTAGCCTTGCAGCCGCGCGGCGGTCTCGGCCCGCCTGGCGATTGCGACCGGATCCTCGCCGAGAACAATCGGCAGCGTGTCGACGCCGACCTGCCGGCCGAGCACCGCGAGCTGCTCCTGCGCCGCCGGGCGTTTCACGTCGAGCGAGGCCATCAGCACCTTGCGCCGGTCGCGTTCGGTCAGGCGCTTGGCGATCTTGGCCGCGGTCGTCGTCTTGCCCGCGCCCTGCAGGCCGATCAGCATGATCGCGACCGGCGAGGGCGCGTTGAGGTCGATCGCCTGCGATTCGCCGCCGAGGGTCTCGATCAGCGAATCGTGGACGATCTTGACCACCATCTGGCCGGGCTTGACCGACTTCACGACCGCCGCGCCGACCGCTCTCGTTCGCGTGCGGTCGACGAACGAGCGCACCACCTCGAGCGCGACGTCCGCCTCGAGCAGCGCGCGCCGCACCTCACGCATCGCCGCGTTGACGTCCTCCTCCGAGAGGGCGCCGCGGCCGGTCAGTTTGTCCAATATGCCGGAGAGCTTTTCGGACAGGCTCTCGAACATCAGTTGCTCCTGTTCAGATCACGGACGGCAGACGACAGATATGGCTATCGCCGCCGCCTTTCGCCCCTCCGTCCTCTGTTCTCCGTCTTCCGTTGTCTGAAACCAACACCTATCGCGCCCGGGGGCGCAACGCGCTGCCGGACGGGGACCGCTGGCCTCGAAGGGACAGTCGGCTTGATCGACGAGGCCAAAACCTGACGAAGGCCGCGCTTCTAGGCGGTCGGGGAGGGGCTGTCAAACGTCGGGTTGGCGGTTCGGCTCACGCCCGCGCCTCCGTCCCCGGGCGAAACCGGACCGCGGCCAATGCGCCGAGCACGATGAAAATGATCAGCACCACGGCCTGGGTGGCGACGAACGGCGGCTCGGACCCGGTCGGCGCCAGGTCGTGCAGGAACGGGACCTTCAAGAACCCCTGCGCGACCAGGACGAACACATTGAGATAAAGCGCGGCGACCGCGCAACCGACATAGATGAGGCGCCAAATTCCCTCGAGGTGGAACGCGTAATAGGCGACGACGGCGCCGAGGAGCAGGACGAGCGACAGCACGCCGACCGCGCGCGGCGGATCGAAGCCGAATGGCGGCAGCGGGAAGCCGCTGAGGCTGGTCAGGATCGTGGTGATGAGAAAGAGCGCGGTCCAGGCGCCGGAGTCGCCGCCGAACAGGAGGCGATACAAAACGACCAGCCCCGACAGGATGCCGACCAGGCTGAGGATGACATGGATCTGAAGCATCGCCGGCGCCTTCCATAAACTGCGAATCGCCCCCCCGGCGACGGCGGGACGCGTCAAAACCGCTCGGGAACACTATGACCGCATTCGGGCGCCCAGGCGAGGCTCATCCTTCTCCCGCCCCGAACGGCCGGTCTCAACCTCTCGGCGCGCGCCGCCAGCGAGTCTGGTCAGGGAGCGTGGTCGGAGGCCGGCAATCAGAACCGGCGCGTCGTCCCGGCGTCCGGCCGAACGGGAATGGTTCAAGCTCCGACCGCCCCTGCGCCGTTGAAGAGCCGTAAAACTCGTCTCATTTTGTTCTTGCTCGATTTCCTCTCGAGCTTATCGCGGAGGCCTTGAATCGCGGCTTCAAAACCTGCTTTCTCGGCGACCCGATCCTGTTTGACGGCGCCTTGGCCGTCTTCGGCTTCGTCAGGACATCCTGCTTGTCGGGCTTCTCTCCGCGCCGCGAGGCCGCCAAGGAACATGCCGGAAAAGACGAGCTCGCCCTTGCGCGTGACGAAATAGAAGCGGCCTTTGGTGTCGAGGCGGTAATGCGGTTTGACGACCGTAACGAACATCGGTTCAAGACTCCGGTCGCGCCGCCTTTTGGGCGGACAAGTCTTGCGCCGACAATTGTTGGTTTAGCTCCTGGCGAAGCCGGCTGATTTCGCGCCGAAGCGCGATGTTGTCGATTTCGGTCGGGCTCGGGTAATGCGGCCCGCGCTGCGGCTCCCTCCGGTAGATGACGTTGCTGGGCGGATCCTTGAAAATTTCGCTCGTGACCCGAACCTTCGCCGCGTCCGCGACTCTGGCGTGGGCGGCGCGAGCCAAGTCCTCGGTAATCTCCGGCGGCAGAATCGGTCGCAAGGATTTGTGCAGATATTCCCAGTCGGCCGCGATCCTTGGGAATACGGGAAAAACAAGCGGAATGCCGGCCTCTGCCGCCCTGAGGACCAGCTGGTGAAACTGAACCGCCAGCAATCGCGCCTGGTCGAGAGGGTTGAGCGAATAGACCAGCCCGCCCGGGGTATGGCCGTAGGTTTCCCATGATCTGTCAAGCTGGTCCGCCATCCAGGGATTGTGCTGGTGAATGGCTCGCTGCTCGAGGACCACGCGGCTGGTTGCGACTTCGACCAGATCGCGCACCGGCACAATGAAGGCGTCGATCTTGAATCGCTCTTCCTTCAGGATCTGCTCGACATACTCGCTGATCCAGGGTGATTTGATCACATAGGGAAGGTTGGCGCCCGAAACCAGCAAGTTCTCGAGGCCCGCGTTGGCCTCCGCATCCCAACTCGCGCGATCCCCATTTCTGGCCAGAGTGGTATCCAGGCCGAGCTCGGTCAAATAGCGAACCAGAAAACTTGTTCCTGCGCGACCCGTGCCGGCGATGATCAAATGCTTTTCAGGGTTCTGACAGGCAAGACTGGCTCGGCGCTCGCCGCTTGGCGGCCACTGTGGATTCACTTGGCGAACAGCGGCCATGTCTGGACTCCGGGCGAATCAGGTCTCGCTCTTCACCGTCGCAACCCTGTTGNNGGTGAATACATGGCGATGCTTCGCTGGGCGGCGGCGTGAGCGGCTCAACCCGTCGCACCCAACGATCCGCCTTGGGGCGATCCTGCTGTTTCCGGGTCGCGGAAAAGCCGAAACTTAACGGAATGGCCGCCCCGCTCGCCCAATCTTTTTGCGACAATTGCTTCTGAGAAAACGAAAGCGGTGCTATGATCGTCGAATGATGACCTTGGCGATCGATCGAGCGCGAAGCCTGGGCGGCGGACGTCAGGCCGGCCCGCCCCGTATATCCCATTCAGTGAACGACATTTCATCGGCGGGACGGGAAAAAAGAAAAAAATGGCCTAGGGGTCGGCGTAACCCATTGAAAAGGTTCAATTCGGACAAGGGAATCAAAGTTAATTCCAGGGTTTTCCTTTGATTCTCTTTGATCAGCCTTGGCCGGATTTGGCCCGGCTTGGGAAAATTTGGGGATTTGCTTGGAAAAGTTTGGCCGGCGAGCCGCTACGGATCGGGCTGTATACCTCCATCCATCTGTTATACCCAGCGCCTGACTGCCCCGGCCTCATGGCCCTCGGCCAAGCCCCTCGATCAGCGCCTTCAAGGTCGCGACGGTCGAAGCGTCCGCCTCGCCGTCGACCCGCCCCGGCCGGAAGTGGCGCTGGAAAGCCGCAACCGCCTGCCGCGTCTGGCGGTCGTAGACCCCCGTGATCTCCACGCCATAGCCGTAGAGCGCCAGCATCGCCTGCAGCGCCCGCACCGGCGGGCCCTCCTCCCCGTGGGCGAACAGCGCGCCGCCCGAGAGCGGCGCAGGCTCGGTCCAGTGCCCGACGCCCGCTCGCCACAACCGCTCCCACGGAAACGCTTCGCCCGGGTCTTGCTTGCGCGCCGGCGCGACGTCGGAATGGGCGAGCACACGCTCGGGCGCGATCGCCCAGCGGGCGCAGACGTCGCGCCCAAGCGCGATCGTCGCCGCGATCTGGCGCTCCGGAAAGGGGGGCGAGCCGCCGTCGTGGCCGGGATTGACGATCTCGACCCCGATCGAGGCCGAATTGAGATCGCTCTCGCCCTTCCACCACGCCTTGCCCGCGTGCCACGCCCGATCGTTCTCGGCGACCAATTGGTCGATGACGCCGTCTTCCCAAATTAGATAATGCGCGGACACCTCGGAGGCGGGATCGGTAAGCGTCTTCAGCGCGGCCGCGCCCGTCGGCATCCCCGTATAGTGCAGGATGAGACAGTTCGGCCGGCTATAGCCGCGCCGCTCGCCATGGTTGGGCGAAGCCACGAAGCGGGCAACGAGCGGACTGTCCGGGGAAGGGCGCGTGGTCATGTCCCAGGGCCCGAACCGCGCAGGGCATGAAAGGACTGCGCCATGGCGAGAACTATAGCCATGGCGCGTGAAGCGTGGATTGATCAGTAATAAGCGAAAGCGCGGCAAAAGCGGTTGCCGTAAGCGTCCCAGCCCCATCGCACGCAATGCCTGCGCGGCGCCGTCACGGCGTTGCCGATCAGCGCGCCCGTGCCCGCGCCGATGATGCCGCCGGCAATGGCGCCGCCCGCGCTGCCGCCGGAAACCGCCGATCCGATTAGCGCGCCCGTGCCCGCGCCGATCGCGCCGCCGGCCAGCGTGCCTGTCTGTTGTTGCGGCGTGTAGCAACCCGAAACGGACAGCGCGCCAGCAAAAGCAAGCGCGAGGGCGAGAGTTTTCTTCATGTTT
>PLUH01000063.1 GCA_003164825.1 Hyphomicrobiales bacterium | reverse complement strand
TGCGCGGCCTTACGGGAAGCGTCGTGTCGGATTCTGCTCCCATCTTCGACCTCGTTATCGCCGGCGCGGGCGCGTCCGGCCTGGCGCTGGCGGCCGCGGTCAAGCAGGCGATGCGGAACGGCGTCTCGATCGCCCTCGTCGATCCGGCCCCGCCCCCGGCTGCGGGCGCGGCGCGGCTGCGCACGGTTGCGATCGCCGACGGGCCGCGCCGCCTGCTCGAGCGCGTCGGCGCCTGGCAGGCGATCGAACCGAACGCGCAAGCGATCCTCAAGATGGCGATCATGGATGGGCAGGAGCGCGACGCCGTCCGCCCGACTCACCTCAATTTCGAAGCAAAAAGCAGCGGTCCGCTCGCCCACATGGCGTTCAACGACGACGTCGTCGGCGCGCTCGCGGCGCTCTGCGACCGGCTCGAGGTCCAGCGCCTCAAGGCGTCGGTCGTGCATTGGTCCCCGGGCAAGCGGGTCGCGGCGCTGGGGCTCAGCGATGGCCGCTCGCTCAGGGCGCGCCTTGGGGTCGCCGCTGACGGCGCGCGTTCGAAGCTCGGCGCGCTTGCGGGCATCGCGACGGTCGGCTGGGATTACGATCAGACCGGCATCGTCGCCACCATCGCCCACGAGCGCGATCACGAAGGCCGCGCAGAGCAGCATTTCCTGCCCGCCGGCCCGTTCGCGATCCTGCCGCTTCCGGGCCGCCGGTCGAGCATCGTCTGGAACGAGCGGCGCGCTGATGCCCGCGCGCTCCTCAAGCTCGACCCCGAGGACCTTACGCGCGAGCTCGAATTTCGCTTCACGCCCAAATTGGGCGAGATCCGCCTCGCCTCGCGCGCCGAGGCTTTTCCGTTCCGCTTCCAGGTCGCGCGGCGCTTCGTCGGCGAACGGCTGGCGCTCATCGGCGACGCGGCGCATGTCGTCCATCCGCTCGCCGGGCAAGGTCTGAACCTGGGCCTGCGCGACGTGGCGGCGCTCGCCGAGACGATCGTCGGCGAGATGCGGCTCGGCCTCGATCCGGGCGCGGCTCCCCCCCTCGGGACTTACGAGCGCCGGCGGCGCTTCGACGTCGCGGCCGGCGGCCTCGGCCTCGATTCGCTCAATCGCCTGTTCTCCAACGACTTCGCGGCTCTGCGCTTCCTCCGCGATCTCGGCCTTCGCGTCGTCGATCGCGCCCCGGCGCTGAAGGACATGCTGATCGCGGAAGCCGGCGGCGCGGGTAATGGCGCGCCGAAGCTCTTGAGAGGGCTGGCGCTATGACCGAGCTGCGGCCCTTAAGTCCGCGCACCCTCGCCGCCCAGGCCTTGGGCCGCATCGACGAGAGCACCCGCGCCATCGTTCCGCCGATCCATCTCGCCACAACCTTCGAGCGCGACGCCGACAATCTCTATCGCAGCGGCAATGTGTACGGCCGTCCCGACAACGAGACGGTGCGCGACGCCGAGGCGGTGATCGGGGCGCTCGAGGGCGCGGCGGCGACGCTCGTCTACGGCTCGGGCATGTCGGCGGCGATCGCGCTCATCCTGAGCCTCGGGCCGGGCGCCCATGTGATCGCGCCCGGCGTGATGTATTGGGCGCTGCGCGCGTGGCTCGCCAACGAAGCGCCGGCCTTCGGCATCAGCGTCGATTTCGTCGAGACCGAGGATTTGCCGGCGCTCGCGCGAGCGGTGAAGCCGGGCGCGACCAGGCTCGTCTGGCTCGAGACGCCGAGCAATCCGCTGTGGGGCGTGAGCGACATCGAAGGAGCCGCACGCATCGCCCACGCGGCCGGCGCGGCGCTGGCCGTCGACTCGACGTGCGCGACGCCGATCTTCACCCGACCGATTGCGCTCGGCGCCGATGTCGTGATGCACTCGGCGACCAAATACCTCAACGGCCATTCCGACGTGATCGCCGGCGCGCTGTGCTTCGCTAGCGACGACGCGCTCAGCGCCCGGGCGCGCAAAATCCGCCAGTCGCATGGCCTTATCCTGCATCCGTTCGAGGCGTTCCTTTTGACCCGAGGCTTGCGAACCCTCGACTTGCGGGTACGGGCTGCTTCCGACAATGCGATGGAGCTGGCGAACCGTCTCTCCAATCACGGGGCGGTCTCCGCCGTGCTTTATCCCGGCCTGCCGCATCATCCCGGCCACGCTGTCGCCCGCCGGCAGATGAAGGGCGGCTTTGGCGGCATGCTGTCGATCCGCGTCCGCGGCGGCGCCGAGGCTGCGATCGCGACCGCCGCGCGGGTGCGCCTGTGGAAGCGGGCGACCTCCCTTGGCGGCGTCGAATCGCTCATCGAACATCGCGCCTCGATCGAGGGCGCCGGCTCGCCATGCCCGCCGGACCTGTTGCGGCTCTCCGCCGGCATCGAGGACGTCGAGGACCTCTGGCGCGATATCGATGACGCGCTAACCGGATAGGTCCCGGCCCGCGCCGGCTCGCCTGCGCCACACAATCGTCGAAAACAAACGCTCCTTCGGATTCAGGAACCGTTAAGGGGCGCCGTGTGTTTCTGCGTCTGTCGAAAGAAGACAGTTTCGAGTGAGGTCCGGACGCCAGGAGCATCTCGCCTGGAAACGCCAAAATTCTTGCCGCGGACACTGGCGCCTCGGCCCAGCTTTGGCATTGTCTTGCCCGTCGCGCGATTGCGACGCTTTCGAAAGGATTCTGCGATGCGTCAGCTGCGGAACGCGATCGCTGCGTTGGTCATCGGAGCCTGCGCGCCAGCTGCGCTGGTCGCGCCGGCCTTCGCCCAGACCTGCGCTTGCGCCCCGGGCGGCGGCTACGTCATTCAGTCCGACGAGCCGCCGCCGCCGTTGCCCGAGTACGATCAGCCGCCTCTTCCCGCCCCGGGCTATTATTGGACGCCCGGCTACTGGGCCTGGAACAATTACGACTATTACTGGGTCCCCGGCGTCTGGGTGGAGCCGCCGCAACCGGGATTGCTGTGGACGCCCGGCTACTGGGCCTTCGTCGCCGGCGTCTACGCCTTCAGGCCGGGCTATTGGGGCTCGAATGTCGGATTTTACGGCGGCATCGACTATGGTTTCGGCTACAACGGCGCCGGCTATTCTGGCGGCCGATGGGACAACGGGCGGTACTTTTACAATAGCGCGGCGAACAACCTCGGCGCAGCCCACATCACGAATGTGTACAACCAGACAATCGTCAACAACACGACCGTCAATCGCGCGAGCTTCAACGGCGGAGCGGGCGGCGTCGCCGCGAAACCGACCAACGAGGAGCTGCTGGCGGAGAAGGAGCCGCACGTCCCGGCGTCGAGGCTGCAAGTCGATCAGGCGCGCGCCTCTGGCATGAGAGGCGAGCAGTTCGCGTCCACGAACCAGGGCAAGCCGGCGATCGCGGCGACCCAGCGCCCCGGCGAGTTCAAGGGCAAGGGCGTTGTGCCGGCGAAAGCCGCGGGCAAGGCCGCCCAGGCGGCGCCAGCGCCAGGCGGAAACGTCGAGCCTGAGTCAAAGGAAAAACCGCCGGCCGTCGAGAAGCGCGTCAAGCCCGAAGCGGCGCCGACTGGGTCCAAGGTCGAGGAAAAGCCGCCGGCCGTCGAGAAACTGGGCAAACCCGAAGCACCGCCGAAGGTCGAAGAGAAGCCGGCTGCCGAGAAGCCCGCCAAGCTCGAGCAGCCGAAGGTTGAGCAGAGGCCCCCCGCCCCAGAAAAGCCCGCCCGGCCGGAAGCGCAGAAGGCGCCGGATAGACCAGCCGCAGAGCGGAGGCCGGCTCAGCCGGAGCGCAAGCCCGAGGCAAAAGAATGCGGGCGGCCCGGACTGCCGCCGTGCCCTAGGTGAACGCCGGGCCTCTTCCGCATCGGCGCGATTTCTGCCCCACGGCGAATCCGGCTAAACCGGACCCAATGTACCGCAACATCTTCCTGGTCGGCGGCTGGACCATCGCCTCGCGGCTGACTGGTTTTCTGCGCGATATCGCGCTCGCCGCGCTCATGGGAGGGGGAGCGCTCAACGACGCCTATGTGGCGGCGATCAAGCTTCCCAACCAGTTCCGCCAGATCTTCGGCGAGGGGTCGTTCAACGCCGCCTATCTGCCGACCTACACCCGTGTGCTCGAGGCCTCGGGTCCCGAGGAGGCGGGCCGGTTCGCGAGCCAGGTGTTCACGCTCCTCATCCTGTCGCAGCNNGTGCGGCTGACCTCGCCCGGCTTCGTCAGCCAGCCGGAAAAGTTCGCGCAAGCGGTGGCGATGTCGCGCATCATGTTCCCCTACATCGCGTTCATTGCCGTGTTCGCGCTCCATCAGGGGACCCTNNAGCTTCGCCGCTTTCTTTCCGAAACTCTCGCCCGGGGTGGCGAGCATGGCGAGCTGGGGATTTCTCGCTTCCGGCGCGACCCAGCTCGCCATCGTCATGGCCGACGCGCGCCGGCGCGGGCTCCTCGAGCGGCTGACCTGGCCGCGCTGGACGCCGGATATCCGGCGCTTTTTCTGGATGCTGGGGCCGGCGATCGGCATTTCGGCGAGCTATCAGATCGGCGCGCTCGCCGACC
>PLUH01000161.1 GCA_003164825.1 Hyphomicrobiales bacterium | reverse complement strand
TGCCGAGGAATGACGCAGCGTCGTCGCGGGAGACGCCGAGCGTGGTCTGGGTGAGGTCGTTGGTGCCGAACGAGAAGAACTCGGCGCTCTTGGCGATGTCGCCCGCGCGCAACGCCGCGCGCGGAAGTTCGATCATCGTGCCGACGTGATAGGGAACCTTGACGCCCGTCTCCTTGGCGACCGCCTCGGCCATGGCGTCGATGATCGCCTTGACCGCATCGAGCTCGGGGCGCCCGATGACCAGCGGCACCATGATTTCCGCCGTCACCGGCGCTCCGGTTTTTCGCCCCGCAAGAACCGCGCCCTCGAAGATCGCGCGCGCCTGCATCTCGGCGATCTCGGGATAGCGGATCGCGAGGCGGACGCCGCGGAAGCCGAGCATCGGGTTGAACTCGTGCAGCTCCGCCGCCCGCGCGCGAAGCTTCTCGGCGCTCACCTTCATCGCCTTGGCGACTTCCTCGACCTCCTCGTCGGTCTTGGGCAGAAACTCATGCAGCGGCGGATCGAGCAGGCGGATGGTGACCGGGAGCCCGGTCATGATCTCGAACAGTTCGGCGAAGTCCTGGCGCTGCATCGGCAAGAGCTTGGCGAGCGCGGCGCGGCGGCCCTGCTCGGTGTCGGCGAGGATCATTTCGCGCACCGCAACGATCCGCTCGCCGTCGAAGAACATGTGCTCGGTGCGGCAGAGGCCGATGCCCTCGGCGCCGAACGAGCGGGCGACGCGGGCGTCGGCCGGGGTCTCGGCGTTGGCGCGCACCTTCATCCGTCTGACCGAATCGGCCCAGCCCATGAGCGTCGCGAAACCGCCGGTCATCTCCGGCTTCACCATCGGCGCTGCGCCTTGCATCACTTCGCCCGAGCCGCCGTCGATGGTGAGGATGTCGCCCTTTTTCAGCGTCACCCCGCCCACGGTCATTGTCTGGGCGTTGTAGTCGATGCGGATCGCGCCGACGCCGGAAACGCAGGGCTTGCCCATCCCGCGCGCGACCACCGCCGCATGCGACGTCATGCCGCCGCGCGTCGTCACCACGCCCTCGGCGGCGTGCATGCCGTGAATGTCCTCCGGCGACGTCTCGACCCGGACCAGGATCGACTTCCGTCCCGCCTGACGCAAGGATTGCGCCTCGTCGGCGGAGAAGACGATCTCGCCGCTCGCCGCGCCGGGCGAGGCGGGCAGGCCGGTCGCGAGCGGCTTGGGCTTCGCCTTGGGGTCGAGGGTCGGGTGCAGAAGCTGATCCAGCGCGCCGGGGTCGATCCGGCTCACCGCGTCCTCGCGCGAGATCAAGCCTTCGTTCGCCATCTCGACCGCGCAGCGGAGCGCGGCTTTTGCCGTGCGCTTGCCGTTGCGGGTTTGCAGCATCCACAATTTGCCGCGCTCGACCGTGAACTCCAGGTCCTGCATGTCGCGGTAATGCTTCTCCAACAATTGGGTGGTGGCGACGAACTGGCTGAAGACTTCCGGCATCAGCGATTCGAGCGAGGGATGGTCGGAGCCGGCGGCCTTGCGCGCCGCCTCGGTGATGTTCTGGGGCGTGCGGATGCCGGCCACCACGTCCTCGCCCTGGGCGTTGACGAGAAACTCGCCGTAGAGCTCGTTTGAGCCGGTCGAGGGATTGCGGGTGAAGGCGACGCCGGTCGCGGACGTCTCGCCCATGTTGCCGAACACCATCGCCTGCACATTGACCGCGGTGCCCCACTCGGCGGGAATGGCGTTCAAGCGGCGATAGGTGATCGCCCGCTGATTCATCCACGACGAGAACACCGCACCGATCGCGCCCCACAACTGGGCGTCCGGACTTTGCGGGAACGGCTTGTCGGTTTCTTCGATGACCCGCCTCTTGTAGTCGGCGATGACGACGCGCCAGTCCTCGGCGTTAAGGTCGGTGTCGAGCGCGTAACCTTTGCCGTCCTTGTATTGCTCGAGGATGTCCTCGAAATTGTGGACATCGACGTCGAGCACGACGTTCGAATACATCTGGATGAAGCGGCGATAGGAATCATAGGCGAAACGGGCGTCGCCCGAAGTTTTCGCCAGCGTTTCGACCGCGGCGTCGTTGAGCCCGAGGTTGAGGACGGTGTCCATCATGCCGGGCATCGAGGCGCGGGCGCCTGAGCGCACTGAAAGCAGGAGCGGGTTGGCCGGGTCGCCGAATGCGCGTCCCGTCTCGCGCCCGACTTCCGCCACCGCCGCGTCGACCTGCGCTTTGAGATCGGGCGGGTAGGTCTTGCCGTTGGCGTAGAAGAAGGTGCAGACCTCGGCGGTGATGGTGAAGCCGGGGGGCACGGGCAGGCCGAGCGAGGCCATCTCGTGCAGGTTCGCGCCCTTGCCGCCGAGCAGGTTCTTCATCTCGCCGCGGCCTTCGGCGCGTTCGGCGCTGAAGGAATAGACCCACTTCGTCATTGTTCGCTCCCCGAAAGCGCCGGTCCGAGCGCGTCAGGCGCGCGAATGCAGCCCCATGCCGAAGCTCACCCATCCGACCCCGTGAAACAGAAGGTCGACGCCGAGCAGGGTGCCTAGCACATAGACGCTGTCGAGCGGCCAATGAGTGACAATGATCAAGCCGAGAAGGATTGTGACCGCGGCGGCGAGAAAGACCAAGCCGCGCGGCTCGCCGGCCGGAATCTGCGTCGCCAGGTAGGCGCGAACCACGCCCGCGGCGATGAGGCCGGCGCCGAGCATGAGCGTCAGCACGACCGAGGCGAGAATCGGGTTGACTATGCACAAGATCCCGGCGGCGACATAGAGAAGGCCGCCGACCACCCAGAGAAAGAACCGACCCCAGCTGCGCGAATGCATGCCGATGCCGATTTCGGCCGCGCCGGCGATCAGGAACAGGACGCCGTTGAGCGTCACCGTGGCGATCGTCGCGATGAGCGAAAAGAACAGCGCCGCGAAGCCCAGGATCACCAGGAGGACGCCAAAAGCGGTGATCGCCGCCCATTTTCCCCGTAACCGCTCGATCGCCTCGCCGAGGCTATGCTGAGAGGTCCCGACATTCGACGCGTTCGACATTGCATACTCCTCGCAAACACCTCGTGAGCCGCCGCCCTAGCGCGGGCGCTTGAGCTCGCCGAGCACTTGCGCCGCATATTCGACCATCGGCACGATACGGCCGTAATTGAGCCGGGTTGGCCCGATGACGCCGAGCACGCCGGCGATGCGATGGTCGCTGTCCCTGAGCGGCGCGGCGATCATCGACGATCCGGACAAGGAAAACAGCTTGTTCTCCGAGCCGATGAAAATCTTGACGCCGTCGCCGGTCTCGGCGCGATGCAACAGCTCAATGACGTCGGTCTTGGTCTCGAGGTCGGCGAACAGGGTGCGAATCCGCTCGAGATCCTCCGAGGCGCGCACGTCGCCGAGCAGGTTGGCCTGCCCGCGAACGATGAGCTGGTCGCCCGATCCGCCGGCGCCGGACCATGAGACGAGGCCCGCTTCGACCAGGCGGGCGGCGATATCGTCGAGCTCCTTGCGGGCGTCGCGTCGCGCGGCCTCGATTTCCGCCGTCACCTCGGCGAGCGTGCGGCCGCGGATGCGGGCGCTGAGAAAATTGCTGGCCTCGACGAAGGTCGAAGCCGGCATGCCTGGCGGCGTCGCGACGACGCGGTTCTCGATCGAGCCGTCCTCGGCGACCAGGACCGCCAGCGCGCGGCCCGACTCCAGGCGCACGAATTCGACATGCTTCAGCCGCGCGTCGGTCTTGCTGGTGAGCACCACGCCGGCGCCGCGGGTCAATTCCGACAACAGGCTCGTGGTCTCGGCCAGCGCGCCTTCGAACCCGCCCCCCTCCGCCGCCGCCCGCACCTGGCTGTCGATGCGGGCCCGCTCCTCGCGCCCGAGATCGCCGAATTCGAGCAGCGCGTCGACGAACAGCCTCAGGCCCTGCTGGGTCGGCAGGCGGCCGGCGCTGGCGTGCGGGGCGTAGATGAGCCCGAGCTCCTCAAGATCCTGCATCACATTGCGGACCGAGGCCGGCGAAAGCGAAATCGGCAGCACGCGCGACAGATGCCGGGAACCGACAGGCTCGCCGTTGGAGAGATAGGAGTCGACGATGCTGCGGAAGATTTCGCGCGCGCGCGCGTTCAGGGTCGCCAGCGCGCTCGACTCGGCGGGGCGTTCTGCAGGGGCGGACATGGCGCGAGAATGGCCGGAACTCGCCTCATGCGCAAGGCGACCCGGCCGCCGCCTGCGATTGTAAAGCGGCGCCTGACCTGCGAAACATGCGGCAAACGAAGCGCAGCGAGGAGCGTCGGTTGGGCGAGGCTTTGCGAACGGGCGGACAAATTCTCATCGACCAGCTCGTCATCCAGGGGGTCGAACGCGTCTACTGCGTTCCAGGCGAATCCTTCCTCGCCGCCCTCGACGCCATGAACGACACGCCGATCGAAGTAACCGTATGCCGGCAGGAAGCGGGCGCGGCGATGATGGCGCTGACCGAGGGGCGGCTCACCGGACGGCCGGGGATCTGCTTCGTCACCCGCGGCCCGGGCGCGACCAACGCGGCGCATGGGGTGCATATCGCCGAGCACGATTCGGCGCCGATGATCCTGTTCGTCGGCCAGGTCGAGCGGGCGATGATGGGGAGGGGCGCGTTCCAGGAGATGGATTATCGCGCTCTCTTCGCCTCGACCGCCAAACTGGCGACGCAGATCGAGACTGCTGCGCAAGTTCCCGAGATCATCCAGCGCGCGTTCCACGCGGCGATGCAAGGCCGGCCCGGCCCGGTGGTGATCGCGCTGCCCGAAGACATGCTGACGGAAATGGCCGCCGTGACCGACGCGCCGCGGGTCGAGCCGGCCCCGATCTGGCCGGGCCCGACGCAGATGGCCGAATTGCAAAAGATGCTGTGGGCGGCGGAGCGGCCGATCGCCATTCTCGGCGGGGGCGGATGGACCAAGCGGGCGAGCGCCGCCTTCGCCCGGTTCGCCGAGCGCTTCGACCTGCCCGTCGCAGGCTCGTTTCGCCGCGCCAGCGCCTTTGACGGCGAGCACGACAACTTCGCCGGCGAGATCGGCTTCTCCGTCAATCCCAAGCTCAAAGCGCGGGTCGAAGCGGCCGATCTGGTGCTGCTGGTCGGCAGCCGGATGTCGGAGGCGGCGGCGCAGGGCTATACGCTGTTCCAGATTCCTGCGCCGCGCCAGCGGCTCGTCCACGTCCATGCCGACGCCAACGAGATCGGCCGCAACTATCATCCCGCGCTCGGCATCGTCGCGACCTCGCCCGAATTCTGCGCCGCGCTCGAAGGCGTCGAGCCGCCGGCGACGATCCGCTGGTCGGCGGAAACCCGGGCGGCGCGGGCCGACTATCTGGCCTGGAGCGAGCAGGCGCCGCCAAATCCGGGCCGGGTGCAATTGAGCGAGATCATGTTCGCGATCCGGCGGCGCTCGCCCGATGGCGTCTTCACCAACGGCGCAGGCAATTTCTCGATCTGGGTCGGCCGTTTCTTACGCTTTCGCCGGGTCGAGCAGCAATTGGGCCCGACGTCGGGATCGATGGGCTTCGGCTTGCCGGCGGCGATCGGCGCCCAGCGGGTGTTCCCGAAGCGGACGGTCGTGTGCTTCGCCGGCGACGGCGACTTCCTNNATGAACGGGCAGGAATTCGCCACCGCCGTTCAATACGGCCTGCCGGTCGTCGTCGTGGTGATCGACAACGGCATGTACGGCACGATCCGGATGCATCAGGAGCGCATGTTTCCAGGGCGCGTCATCGGCACGGCGCTGCGCAATCCGGATTTCGCGGCCTACGCGCGCGCGTTCGGAGGCCATGGCGAGACGGTCGAGGAGACGGCCGAGTTCCTGCCTGCATACGAGCGGGCTTTGGCCTCCGGCCTGCCGTCGATCCTGCACGTCAAGGTCGATCCCGAAGCGATCACGCCGGCCACCACGCTCTCCGCCATCCGCGCGCAGGCGCTCGAAAAGCGCGGACGTGGTTGAGGTCTGGCCCGTATCGGGTATGCTTTGATCATGACAAAGCTCTTCGAACACGCGGTCGAGACGGTCCGCAATCTGCCGCCAGAGACCCAGGACGCACTCGCGCGAATTGTCTTGCAGCTCGCGCGAGAGAACGATCTCCCGCCAATCGCGATGAGCGTCGAGGACGAGGCGTCCTTCGAGGAGTCGCTAGCCGAGGCGGAGCGCGACGACTTTGTCAGCGACGAGGCTATCCGGGCGTTCTGGGCAAAGCACGGTTTGTGAGAATCCGGTACACGCCGCGTGCTTTTCGCGAACTACAGGATATCTTCGCCTACATCGATCATCATTCTCCGTTGGGCGCGCGAAACGTTAGGAGTCGCGTTCACGCCGTCCTCGAACTCATCGCGCCTCACCCGCATTCGGGACCGCGCATCGGCAAGCGCGGACTTCGGCGGATCGCTGCGTTTCCGTATCCCTATCTCATCTTCTACCGGGTCGCGGCCGATGAAGTCGTCATTCTAGGCGTACGTCACGCCGCGCGCGACCCGTCTCCGAGGCGGGTATAAAGCCGTCGCTCCGTCTAGTCACGGGCTCAGGTCCAGACTACCTTGCCGCTCGCGGCGCGTAGGAGGCGGGATCGAGGCTCGCCGGCCTTCCCTTCAGCGAAAGCTCGCTCGTCCGCGCGGGCGTGCGAGCAATAATCTCGCCGCGGCGCATGACGAGGAGCCGGGTCGCGCGCAGCCGCACCGCCTCGATAGGATCGGCCGCTTGCAGCAGCACCATATCGGCGTGGGCGCCGACGGCGATGCCGTAACCTTCGAGTCCCAGTATTCGCGCCGGGATTTCCGTCACCGCGTCGAAAGTCCAGCGGATGGCCTCGCGACTCGTCATTGGCGCGCCGTGGACGGCCATATGCGCGACATCGAGCATGTCGGCGCCGCCGAGGCTGTACCAAGGGTCCATCACGCAATCCTGCCCGAGCGCGACCGGAATGCCGAGCGCGCGCATTTCCGCAACGCGCGTCATCCCGCGCCGCTTCGGATAGGCGTCATGCCGGCCTTGCAGAGTGAGGTTGATGAGCGGATTGGAAATCGCGCACATGCCGGATTCGGCGATGAGCGGCAGGAGCTTCGAAACGTAATAATTGTCCATCGAATGCATCGAGGTCAGATGCGATCCGGTCGCGCGCGCGCCGAGGCCGAGCCTTTGGGCTTCGTAGGCCAGCGTTTCGACGTGGCGGGACATCGGGTCGTCGCTCTCGTCACAGTGGAGGTCGACCATCAGTCCGCGCCGGGCCGCGATCTCGCATAGAGCGCGAACGGAGGCTGCGCCGTCCGCGATCGTGCGCTCGAAATGAGGGATCCCGCCGACGACATCGACGCCAAGATCGAGCGCGCGCTCGAGATTGCGGGCTGCGCCTGGAGAACGGAAATAGCCGTCCTGAGGAAAGGCGACCAGCTGGAGATCGAGATAGGGCTTCACTCTTTTCTTGACGTCGAGCAGCGCCTCGACCGCCAGCAGCCGGTCGTCGCAGACGTCGACATGGCTACGGATCGCGAGCAGGCCTTGCGACACCGCCAGATCGCAGTATCGAAGCGCGCGCTCCGCTACCGCTTCATGGGTGAGAAGCGGCTTGAGTTCGCTCCAGAGCGCGATTCCCTCAAGCAACGTGCCGGAGACGTTGAGGCGCGGCAGTCCGAGCGACAGCGTTGCGTCGAGATGAAAGTGGCAATCGACGAAAGGGGGAGCGAGGAGGTAACCGCGCGCGTCGATCGTCTCAGCCGCCTCGGCCTCGATTCTGGGTTCGACGGCGACGATGCGGCCGTCGGCGATGGCGACATCCTGCCCCTTGCGCCCGTCGGGGAGCGTGGCGTTGCGCACGATCGAATCGAAGGCCATGTCACACCCCGCTCTGTCGCCGGACGTCCGGGATCGTTGAGCGCGTTTCAGACGCGTGCTCGCGCCGCCCAATCGAGCCCCTGTTCGAGCCGATCGTTGCCCCAGAACACCTCGCCGTCTGCGGTGACGATCGACGGCGCTCCGACGATGCCGATCTCCGCCGCCCGGGCGCACTCGGCCTTGAGAGCCGCCTTGTTGGCGTCGCTTTCTGCCCGTTCAAGCGTGGCCGTGGGATCGACGCCGCATGCGGTGAGCAAAGACGCGAGCGTCGTCCGATCGGCGATCGACAAGCCGCGGCCGAATTCAGCCAGGTAGACCTGACGGGAAAAGCTCGCCCGCTCCTCGTCTTGAAGCGCCAATGCGACCCGGGCGGCGAGCAGGCTCGGTTGGGGAAAGGGCTCAGGCCGCTTGAACGGGACGCCCATCGCCTCGCAGGTCCGCTCGACATCGCGCCACATATAGCGGCCCTTGGCGGGGTAGAGGTTGAACGGCGAGTCGCGCCAGCCCTGCGCGGCGAAGATCGGCCCGAGCAGGAACGGACGCCAGGCGAGACTTACGCTCCGCTCCTCGGCGAGCGCGCCGACCCGGAGCGCCGCCGGGTAGGAATAGGTGCTCGCGAACTCGTACCAGAACTCCGCCCCCGCCATTGCGCCTCCCCGGATCGCTCGGGAGTCTGTCATGACGCAGGACGCTGGGGAAGTGGCGAGCCCGGGCACAACGAAGCAGCCCCATCGGTCGGATGGGGCGGCTCGTTTCGCTGACTTCGATTGTCGCTTGACGACTACTGCGCGGGGGCGGCGGGGGCGGCCGGAGCGGCCGGCGCCATCGCGTCGGTTGACTTCTTCGCCTTCTTGGCCATGTGCTTCTTGGCTTTCATCGGCTTCTTGGCGGGCGCCATGGCGTCGGTGGCCGCAGGCGCGGCGCCGGGGGCGGCCGGCGCCGTCGTGTCGGTCTGGGCGAGGGCGGCGAGAGGCGCGAACGCGATCGCGGCGCAGATCCCGAGCGCGGCAAATGTCTTCAGCATTGTACAGTCTCCATGCGAGTCGTTCGACTCTTGGTTGTAGCGGGGCGAGCCAATGCACCCGCCAAGATGAATTGGCAATGAATATAGCGTGGCGGGAATTGGGCGCGGATTCGGCTCCGGGCCGGCCGAGTTTGACGCAGGCGACGGCTCTCCCGTATGTACCCTCAGGTTCCGCCATGTCCCACAACAGTTTCGGGCTCCTTTTCCGCGTCACCACCTTCGGCGAAAGTCATGGCGCGGGGATCGGCTGCGTCGTCGACGGCTGCCCGCCGCGAATTCCGCTCGAAGCGGCCGACATCCAGGCTGAACTCGACCGGCGGCGGCCCGGCGTCTCGCGTTTCACCACCCAGCGTCGCGAGCCGGACGAGGCGCGCATCCTCTCCGGCGTGATGATCGATGAGACCACGGGCCGGCAGGTGACGACCGGAACGCCAATCGGGATCTTCATCGACAACGTCGATCAGCGGTCGAAGGACTATGGCGAGATCAAAGACAAGTACCGACCCGGCCACGCCGACTATGCCTATGAGGCAAAATACGGCATTCGCGACTATCGCGGCGGCGGCCGCGCCTCGGCGCGCGAGACGGCGGCGCGGGTCGCAGCCGGGGCGATCGCCCGCAAGGTGACGCCCGGCGTCAGCGTTCGCGGCGCGCTGGTGCAGATGGGGAAGCTGAAGATCGACCGGACGCGCTGGGACTGGGACGAGGTCGGGCGGAACCCGTTCTTCACCCCCGACGCCGCCGCCGCCGAGCGCTTCGCCGACTATCTCGACGACATCCGCAAGGCTGGCTCCTCGATCGGCGCGGTGATCGAGGTCGTCGCCGAGGGCGTCCCGGCAGGCTGGGGCGCGCCGATCTACGGCAAGCTCGATGCGGAAATCGCCGCGGCGCTGATGGGGATCAACGCCGTCAAGGGGGTCGAGATCGGCGACGGCTTCGCCGCGGCCGAACTCTCCGGCGAGCACAACGCCGACGAGATGCGCCGGGGCAATGACGGCCAGCCGCGCTTTCTCTCCAACCACGCAGGCGGCATCCTCGGCGGCATCTCGACCGGACAGCCGATCGTCGCCCGGTTCGCCGTCAAGCCGACGTCCTCGATCCTCGCGCCCCGCCGCACAGTCACCCGCGCCATCGAGGATACGGAGATCGTCACCAAAGGCCGCCACGATCCGTGCGTGGGCATCCGCGCCGTTCCGGTCGGCGAAGCGATGGTCGCCTGCGTCCTCGCCGACGCATTCCTGCGACACCGGGGGCAGGTCGGCGCCTAAGCCGGAAGGCGGCGGGGGCAGGTCCGCGGAAGGCCTCGCCACGTCGGCTGGCGCGCTTCATGATGGCGTCACGCTTGGGTCATTTCTTCAAGATCAACGAATCGGAGGTCCGGCAATGTCCGAACGGCTTAGCAATGGAGTGACGCGGCGCGAGGTGCTGATTGGCGCGGCGGGCGGGCTGGCGCTGGCGGCGGTCGAGCCGCAGCGAGCGGCGGCGCAGGAAGCGCAGGGAACGCAAGTCTCGGGGCTGGTGTTCGAGGACTTGGACGGCTCGGGCGTAGCCAGCGCCGCCAACCCGGGGCTCGCCGGCGTCCTCGTCTCCAACGGCCGCGAGATCGCGGTCACCGGCGCGGACGGACGCTACACGCTGCCCTTGCCGGATGAGGCGACAATCTTCGTCGTCAAGCCGGCAGGCTTCATGCCGCCGCTCGAGCCTGAGACCAATCTGCCCCGCTTCTACCGCCATCATCAGCCCAAGGGCTCGCCGCCGGAACTGAACCTGACCTTCGAAGGTCTCGCGCCGACCGGGCCCATGCCGGCCTCGGTCGATTTCGCGCTTCGCCGCCACGACGAGCGGAATTGTCGGCGCTGACCCAGGGTCACATCTGGACCGCCCGCCTGCCCGCCGATCTGGCGCCGGGAACCTATCGGGTGGTGGTCGAGGCGGCCGGCGAATACGGCCAGCCCTTGAGCGGGCGGCTCGCGCTCGAGGTGACGGGGTAGGAGGGCGGCCCCTCTCGCCTTCAGCGCGCTATCGGTCCATATATTGCGCGGACGCCGGTCGCGGCCCGCGAGGCAAGCGCCCATCCGGAACAAAGGGAGTGAGACCAATGGATCCGAAATCGACTGCGGTCGTTCTCATCGAATACCAGAACGATTTCACCTCCGACGGCGGCACGCTGCATGGGGCGGTGAAGACGGTGATGGACAAGACCAACATGTTGGCGAACACGGTCGAGACCGTCAAAAAGGCGCGCGAGCTCGGCGCGACCATTGTCTACGCGCCGATCACTTTCACCGACGACTATCACGAGCTCAGCCCGACTCCGTACGGCATCCTAAAGGGCGTGGTCGACAGCAAGTCATTTCGTCAGGGAACCTGGGGCGCGGCGATCGTCGACGTGCTGAAGCCGGAACCGAGCGATATCGTCATCGAGGGCAAACGGGGCCTGGATGGCTTCGCCACCACCAACCTCGATTTCATCCTGCGCAGCCGAGGCATCTCGACCATCGCGCTCGGCGGATTCTTGACCAATTGCTGCGTCGAATCGACGATGCGGACTGGATACGAGAAGGGCTATGACGTCATCACGCTCAAGGACTGCACCGCGACGGTCAGCGAGGAAGAGCAGCGGGCCGCGGTCGAGAAGAACTATCCCATGTTCTCGAAGCCGATGACCCACGACGAGTTTCTGTCGGGTCTCAAGAGCGGCAAGCCGGTCGAAACGAAGTCGCGCGGCTACGAGGCGGCGTGACGACAAACGTCATCGCGAGGACCCCGGGCTTTAGGGACCCGGGGGGACGCGGCGATCCAGGGTCGCTACTTCCGCCCTTTATCTCTGGATCGCTTCGCTTGCGCTCGCGATGACGTCTTGGAATCATTCCATCACAGTGCGGAGGAGCGTGAAGGAAAACGACGCGATGGACGAATCATGGTGAGGCTAAACGAAGTCCGGCGAAACGAGGTCGCGGTTGAAGCGCCCAAGGCGTTCGACGCCGGCCTTGCCTTCATCGGCGTGATCCGCACGCCGTGGACGTCGCGGCTCGATTGTCCCCGCCAGGGGCGGGCCGACGGGCCGATCTGCCGGATCGAAGTTTACGAGCCGTGGGTCGCAGCGCTGGACGGCATCGACGCGTTCGAGCGGATCGAGGTTCTCTATTGGCTGCACCAGTCGCGCCGCGACCTCGTTCGCCAGAGTCCGGCCAACGACGGCGCGACCCGGGGCACGTTTTCGCTCCGCACGCCGGTCCGCCCGAACCCGATCGGGACGGCGCTCGTCACGCTCGTCAAGCGCGAGGGCGCGACGCTCAGCGTCAGAGGCCTGGACTGCCTCGACCGCACGCCGCTCGTCGACCTCAAACCGGATCGTTGCCTGTTCACCCCGCTCGCCCCGCCCCAAAAGGGCGATTTCGAGACGGGATGAGGGCGCCGCCAGTTCATGGGGCAGGTGTTTGATTTTCGCGATTGCGAGCGCCATGTTCAAAAACGTGGGACAGTCTAGTCGTCGTGGAGAATCCCCCCTTGAAGCCGTCTGTCGCGCTCGCACAGCATCGAGTTGCGGTTCGTGAAGCAGCCGGGCGGTTTCGCTCGGCGAACCCGCGCGTCTTCGGGTCTGCGTTGCACGGCGCCGATGAAGAGGGAAGCGATCTCGACATTCTTGTCGACGCGCTTCCCGGGGCGACCCTGTTCGATCTTGGCGCCCTTCAAGTGGAGCTTGAGGACTTGCTTGGCGTTCCCGTAGACCTGTTGACCCCCGGCGATCTGCCGCCAAGGCTGCGGGAAGCCATTCTCGCCGATGCTCAAGCGATATGAGCTTGAGCCGGCTTGGCGATTATCTCGATCAGATGCTGACGGCCGCGAGCGACGCGCGCCGCTTTGTCGATGGGATGAGCAAGGAGGATTTCCTTGCCGACAAGCGAACCCAGCAAGCGGTGATCATGAGTCTCGTCATCATCGGCGAGGCCGCCGCCAGGATCATGGACAAGCACAGCGAGTTCATTGCTGGCAATCCCGAGATCCCTTGGCGCGGCATGAGAGGGATGCGCAATCGCGTCGCCCACGGATATTTCGACGTCAACCTCGATGTTGTCTGGGACACCGCTCAAACCGCTCTTCCGGATTTATTGTTGCGCTTGGAGCGTCTTCGTCGGTGAAGTGCTTCGCTATCCTGCCTGACCCTGGTCCTTGACTCGCCCGCCCTTTCGGTCCAAAACAAGAACAAAGAGCGAACTTATAGGATGCTTACCGAATGTCGCCGGGCGACAGGGCGGAGGGGATGGCGCGTTTGCGGCGCGCCGTCGCTCACATCGAGGCTGAAGCCGGCCCGGCGGGCGGACGCGCCGCGCGGAGGATGCCGCTCGGGCGCACGCTCGACGCCGCCCTTGGCGGCGGGCTCGCGGACGACGGCCTGCATGAGATCGCGCCCGCCGAGCCTCAGGACGGGGCGGCGGCGATGGGCTTTGCGCTCGCGCTCGCCGCGCGATTCTTAAGCCGGCGGCCGGCCTCGGCGCTCCTGATCGGCGAAGGCTTCGCCGCCCATGAGGCGGGCGCCCTCTATGGGCCGGGCCTGATCGCCCACGGGCTGCCGTTGAGCCGCCTCGTGTTCGTGCACGCCCCCGACGCCGCTTTGGCCTTCTGGGCGATGGAGGAGGCGCTCAAATGCGGCGCGCCGGCCGCGGTCGTGGGCGAGATCTGGAATCTCAAGGGCTATAGCCTCGCCGCCTCGCGCCGCCTCTTGCTCGCGGCGCGCAAAGGGCGGACGCCCGCGCTTCTGATCCTGGCCAGCGCCTACGGCCAGGCGGAGCGTCTCTCCAGCGCCGCCGAGACGCGGTTCGAGATCGCCGCCGCGCCGAGCGTCAAGC
>PLUH01000385.1 GCA_003164825.1 Hyphomicrobiales bacterium | reverse complement strand
ACCTTGACCGGGATGTCGCAGCCGGCGTCGGCGCTGAAGGGATTATAGTACCAGCGCACCACACCCGACGCTGAGACGCCATAGGGCCCCCCGTTGTCGCTGTCGGCGGCGACATTGTAGCGGATCAGCGGCCCGGAGGCGTTGGTCAGGCACTTGTTGGTGATATTCTTCTGCTCCTGGGCGTTGACATAGATCACCGTCGGCGACAGCCGATAGGTGTTCCACATCTGCACCAGCATGTTATCGATCTCGAGCACCGACCCGCGGCCGGATGAGGTCATGAACGTGCCGGTTCCCGCGGTTCCCGAAGCGAGCGCTTGGACGTAAGCGCTGTTGACCGGATTGAAGCCGACCGTCAGCAAGCCGTCGAAGGCGAGCGTCGGGTTGCGGGAATTGTCGGCGGCGATGACGGTCGCCGACTGTTGGCCGGAAGCGAGCGGCACGCTGAAGGAGGCGCTGTTGATGNNCGAGCGGTGCGCTGAAGGCGGCGCTGTTGATGGTGGTGATCGCCTGCAGCGTCTCCGAGCCGGCCGGCCCCACGAACCAGGCGTAGGCGACCGCGCCGTTGATCAGCGGGGCGGTTGTGAACAGGGTCTGGCCGAGCGTCACCGCCTGGGTGACGTTGGCGCTCCGCATCGAGGAGCCGCCGTTCAGCGTATAGGTGTTGCCGTCGTTGCCGGTGATGGTCTTGGTGGTGGAGATGCCGCCGGCGAGGCTCGAATTGCTGTAGCCTTCAAAGGTCAGGCCCACGACGATGACCGAGTAGGTCGCAGACGGCAGCGTCGCGCCTGTGCCCGAAGCGGTGAGGGTCGGCGCGCCGGGCGTGCCGAGGGCAAGCGATGTGTTGCCGCCCATCAGCGCATGCTCCTCCTTGCGCATCGTCTTCTGCAGAATGCGCAAGGTCGCGGTGGCGTTGATGTCTTCGAAGCCCTGCGCCGCGGCTTCGGCTTCGAACGTCACTGTGTCTTCTTCGCCGAGCGTGAGGTAGGGGGCCGTGTTGAGAACGGCCTGATAGCTCATGCTCGCCGAGCGCTGGCCTTCCGGCACCCACCCCATCGCGTCAAAGCCCGAGCCGGTGACCGAGCTGATAGTGCGCCAGCGCGCCGCGTCGCCCGGGTTGAGCCGCGCCACGCGCGGCAGCGAATTCCGAAGCGGCGTGATCGTCGGATAGAGATTCTTCGCCGGCGCCTGAAGGTCATAAGCCGTGAGGCCGGTCGACACCGTGACGTTCTTGGCGAGCGACTCTTTCATCAGGCCGAGGGTTTCTTGCGTCGTCTGGGCAATATTCATGAGATCAGTTCCTTTGGAGCGGGTACGGGTTAGAAGCGATTGGCGACGTGCTCGATGCTGTCGCGGGTCAGAAATCGGCGCTGGCGATGATCCATCCCGAGCCGCCGCCGCCCTGGAGCAGCGTCGCCTGGCCGGTGGTTCCGGCCGAATTGCCGTTGATGGAAATAGCGTTCGGCGTATGCGTCGCGCCCGGCGCGATCGTCGTCGAGGCGGCGGCGCCGGCTTGCATGGTCTTGAACGACCCGGCCGCCACGGTGACGGTCGGCGCCTTTAAAAGCTGCACGGGTGTGGCGACGTAGATGAGCTGGGCGGCGGCGCCGATGTTGGCGCCCGCGCCGATCACCACCCCTGCCGCCGGCTCCGGGATCGCCCAGGCGTAGCGCTGACAGATCTCGAGCACGACCTGCGCATCGAGGCGCTCGAAGGGCGATGCGCGCGGGCCGATCTCGAGCTGCACGCCGTTGATCGAGATCGAGTCGTNNCCGCCGTTCCGCCCGGCGTGAACGACATGAGCGCGGCGAGCTGCGTCGCCGCGGCCGGGACGACGCCGGTCAGCTGATAGCGCGTCATGTTCGGCGTCAGCGCCTGCGCGATACTGACCACCGACGAGGGCGTGGTCCAGGTTCCTGCGAGCAGGCTCGCTGCGCTCTGATTGACGCCGGAGCCGGTGATCACTTGCGCAGTCAGCGCCCTGCCGGAATAACTGGCCCCGGCCTTGGCCCAGAACGAAAGCGTGACCGTCTGTCCCTGGCAGCGCAGCGAATCTAACGTTTCGATGACTTGCCCGAAGTTGATCGTCGCCGAGCTCGTGTTGCCTGTTTGCCGCGAGACTTTGAGACTCTGGTTGAAGCCGGCAACGCTGGTGTCGGCCACGGCCGCCATGAGGATCGCCGACGACGCCGCGCCGGCGGCGAAGAACCGGTCGGCGAAATAGCCAGGCGCCGCGCCGATCGGCGTCGCGATGACGCCGCCCGCGGCGAGACCGGGAATATTGCGCTGGAACGGATTGATCGAGAAGTCGCCGCCGTCGATGAGGTTGCGGAAATTCGCGAACGGATTGAAGGCGAGCGGGACGCAACCGCTTTCGACGAGGTCGAGCGCCTGCGGGCCGGCCCCGACATTGGAGATGAGCGCATTGGCGTCGGCCTGGAAGGCGCCGTTGCGGGTGACGAAGGCGGCGTAAGGGGCGGGAGCGAGGTAGTTCAGCGCCATTCTCGATCTCCCAAGGGCGCCATGTGCGAGCGCGCGCGTTGGTGCAAAGGTCGCAAAATGCGCGGCGGCCGAAGCTGCGTGCGGTCGACCGATCGCCGCCGTGAGCGAGGCGATGGTCCGACGAGCTTCGGCCGCCGCCTCGCCGGACGCCGCGGCGTCAGCGATCCTCGGGTCCGCCACGAACCCCTTGGGGGGTGGCGGACTTTCGGAACTTCAAGGACCGGCGATTGAAACGTCGAGGCCGGCGGCGGCGTTCAAACGCGCCGCGGCATCGGATGGGCGAGACTGAGCTTGGTCAGCGCGAGCGCGCGCTCCTGAGCGGGCAGCGAGGCCAGGCGCCTGACGGCGTCATCGGCGCTGACCAGGGCGTCGTCGGCGCCGTCCGCAGTCTTGGCGACCGCGCGCAGCGCCGCCTTGGCCGGCAGCGGGTGGGCTTCGAGCGCCGCGATGCGCTTTCCGAGATCGGCGAGCGCGGCTGAGAAATCGTCGAGCGCCTTTCGCAGGCCGGCGTTCTCGTCCGCCGCACGCTCGAGCTTGAGCGCTGCGTGGGTCAGGGCGGCGGCGGCCTTGGCGAGCGCTTCGGGCGCGGCGGTCAGGGCGATCGGGGCAACGGAGGGAGCAGCCGCCTTATCGGCCTTTTCCTTCCAGTCGTCAGGCAGCGCGCTCTCGGCGCCGATCGCCTTCGCGCGGGCAATGATATGCGCCTTCACGTCGGGCTTCTCACCGCTGCGGTGGAAGTCGCGCACCGCGTTCTCGACGTCCTGCGCATTTCTGATCGGATAGGAGCCGTCGGGCATGGCGACGCCCGCTTCGGCGTCCTTCTCGCGCTCTGTGGTGGAAAACTCATGCTTCTCGTTCTCGGCGTCGAGGTCCGTGTCGTCCGAGTCCTCCGAGTCGGCCGGATCGTCGGCGGGGCGCGGGGCGAACGCGCGCTTCTCGGCCACGCCGTCCTTGACGACGTCGAATGTCGCGTCCGGCACGCAGGGCAGATCGACGAGCGAGATTTCGTGCGGCTCGGCGGTGTAGCGGACAAGGCCGGTGTCGGGGTCGGGCCAGCGCTTCACGTAGCGCCCGCCCTGGCTGAAGCCGGTGTAGACGCCCTCCTGGACCTTTCGCCATTCGTCGTCATCGACGATTTTCGCCGCCACCGTGATCCGCTTGGCGTCGTCGTCGAACGCGATGTCGGTCAGCTTGCCGGCGGCGATCGGCGCATGCATGGCGCGGACGGCGCCGAACGATTTACCGCCGCTCACGGCGAGCGCGTCCGCCGACCATTGCTCGAAATAGGGCTTGCTCGACGAGTAGTCGAAAATCTCGCCCGCGCGGTCGGGCGTCTCGGCCGTCGCGACGCCGGTGACGAGGCGCTGGTCGAGGTCGACCTTGGCGAGCGGCAGGAAGAGATCAAGTGCGGACATGCGGGCTCCGGAAGACATGCGGGCCATGCGCCCGGTCGGGCCACGGGCGCGTCGGAAGGCAAGATATCTGGAAAGCCGGAGCGGCGCGCGGCAGCTCTATCGCCGCCGGCGCCATTCTCCCACTGTAGTTGACTATGCCACGACCGGAGTAAGCGGTCAAGAAAATGTTCGTGTTTTGTTCTCAGGCCCAGAATCCGTGGCGGCTGGCGGGCCTCGATCAGCTTGAAATCGGCGGGCATGAACTTGGTCATCCGCCGTCGCGCGAGGTTGCCGCTCATCAGCGCGTCGAAATAATCCTGGAACGAGCGGATCTGGTCGGCCGTCCACTCCTTCGGCAGGGTGGCGAAGGCGTCGGGCGAGGAGCCGGTGCGGTAATAGTCGAGGGT
>PLUH01000175.1 GCA_003164825.1 Hyphomicrobiales bacterium | reverse complement strand
CTGAACGGGCTGCGCGGCTTCAAAGCGAAGCGCGAGCGGCGCACGCTGAAGCCGATCTGACGCATTCTCGCGCGACGGCGTCGAGCGCCGAGGCGTTGATTGCGAGACTGAAGCTGGAGATCGAAAAGCTTCGGCGCACGCTCTATGGCGTGAGCTCGGAACGCAAGGAGCGGCTTCTCGACCAACTGGAGATGCAGTTGGAAGACGCCGAGGCGGACGCGACGGAGGACGAACTCGAGTCGGAACGCTCCTCGTCGTCGACCATCGTCAAAACCTTCGAGCGCAGGCGGCCGGGGCGCAAAGCGTTCCCCGAGCATCTGCCGCGCGAGCGAGTTGTGATCGCGGCGCCGCTGAGCTGCCCCTGCTGCGGTTCGACGAAGCTGTCGAAGCTCGGCGAGGACGTCACGGAGACGCTCGAGGTTGTCCCCCGTCAGTGGAAGGTGATTGAGACGGTTCGAGAGCGGTTCTCCTGCCGGCGATGCGAGGCGATCANNATCGACCTCAGCCTGTCGACGCTCGCCGATCAGGTCGGCGCTTGCGCCGCGGCGCTGCGTCCGCTGTACGCTTTGATCGAGCGCCATGTCCTTGCCGCCGGGCGGCTGCATGGCGACGACACGACGGTTCCCATCCTCGCCAAGGGCCAGACCGTGACCGGGCGGGTGTGGGTCTATGTCCGCGACGACCGGCCGTTCGGCGGCAAGGACCCTCCAGCGGCGCTGTTCTACGCCTCGCGCGATCGAACACGGGAGCATCCCGAGCGGCATCTGGCCGGTTACGCCGGCATTCTGCAGGCCGATGCGTTCGACGGCTACAATCGCCTCTACCTTCCCGACCGGAAGCCCGGTCCGATCGTCGAGGCGCTGTGCTGGAGCCATGCGCGTCGCAAGTTTTTCGAACTTGCCGACATCGCCGCCAATGCGCGGCGGAGCAAGACCGCTACGCCGATCTCGCCGATCGCATTCGAGGCCGTCAGACGCATCGATGGGCTCTTCGACATCGAGCGCGAGATCAACGGNNGTCGCCAAGGCGATCGACTACATGCTCACGCGTTGGCAGGCCTTCACTCGCTTTCTTGACGATGGCAGGATCTGCCTCTCGAACAATGCGGCCGAGCGCGCCCTACGCGGTTTGGCTCTGGGCAGGAAGTCGTGGCTATTCGCCGGATCGGAGCGCGGCGCCGAGCGCGCCGCCCTCATGTACACGCTCATCCACACGGCGAAGCTCAACGACGTCGACCCGCAGGCTTGGCTCGCTGATGTCCTCGCCCGCATCGCCGATCATCCGGTGCATCGTCTCGACGAACTCCTGCCCTGGAACTGGGCAGTCGAACGGCAGCGTCGTAATCTCGCGGCATGACTGCCGCCGTTCTCCGTCTCAAAGTCACGCTTAACGACGTGGAGCCGAAGGTTCTACGACGCATCGAGGTCCCCGCCGACATCAAGCTCGACCGCCTGCATCTGACGCTGCAGGCGGCGCTCGGCTGGACGAACAGCCACCTGTTCGAAATCCGCGCCCGCGACGTGGGCTGGGGCCAGCCTTCTCCCGACTCGCCAGACGGACCGCTCGACGCCCGCAAGGCGAAACTGATCGACGTGCTCGAGGACGCCGCAACCAAGACCCTGCGATATCTCTACGACTACGGCGACGGATGGGAGCACACAATCAAGGTCGAGCGCATGGCGCCNNGCCGAAACCCTGGAGTGGCTGGGCGAGGACTTCAATCCCAACGCCTTCGACGCCGAGCGACTCAAGGCCGACGTCGTCGCCCTCGCAAAACGCTGGGAAAGAAAACCCTCCCCCAAAAAACCGCGACCCGCCTGACCCGCGGCCCTCACCGGAGGGTTACGTTCGTCCAGGGCAGGCGACCGCTTGAGAAAGCAGCGATGGGGGGCCGGGTTGTCGGCCATCTCGCCGAAGGTGTCGCGGATGGCGAGGAAGGCGCGAGGGTCGGCCCGCGCGGGCTTCGCCGCCTCTTGCAGACGATCCCGGTTCGGATCCTCTCAAGTTTCCGCGAGAACGTCGTCCAAAGCCTTTGATGCGCCGTATTTCGCGAGCGTCTCGGTGACGCGGTCGAACGCCCGCCGGAACGATGCATGGTCGGCCAATCCCAACGACGTGAACGGCGCGGCGCGCAGGACTCCCGCCGGCTCGTCGCGGATTTGTTCCCAGTCGGCCGCCGTCAGGACGGGCTCGAACACCGGAAAGTCCGAGCCGTTGTCATCCCGGCCAAGCAGATAGCGCGCGAAACAAGCGAGCAGGAAGGCCTCGCGACTGAGGTCGGCGCCGGCAGCGATTAGCGTGGCGATCGTCTTGGAATGGAAGATCGGCAGCTTGGACGCGCCGTCGCCGCCGACCCGCAGGAGTTGGTCGCCGATGGCCGGGTTGGAGAAGCGCTCGACGATCATCGTCTCGTAGTTCGCGACGGATACGCCCGTCGGCGGCTCGACGTAGGGAATGACGTCCCGACTCAGGAAGGTCGAAATCAGCCGGACGATCCGCGGGTCGCGCATAGCCTCGTGGACGATCCGTTCGCCCCGCAGGATGGACGGATAGGCCATGTGCATGTGGGAGGCGTTGATCATCCGCCCCTTGACGGCGACGAAGGCCGCAACGTCGTCGCGAAAGGTGACCCCCACCGCCTCCAAGGCCGGGCGGCCGTAACGAAACCGGTCCTCGACGACCCATTGGTTAAAGGTTTCGGCCATCGCAGGTAGGCGGTCGTCGACTCCGCTCGATGCGTTGAGCTTGGCCCGCTCGGCGTCACTCACCTGCGGGGCGATGCGATCCACCATGCTGTTCGGGAAATCGACCTCGCGGTCGATCCAGTTGGCGAGATCGGGATCGCGGGCCCGCGCGAATGACACGAAGGCCTTGCGAGCAGTGTCGCCGTTGCCCCGCAGGTTGTCGCAGGACGCGACCGCGAAGGCCGCCAGTCCCGCCGCGCGCCGCCGCGCCAGGGCCTTGACCACGTAGCCGAACACGGTGCGGGGTTCACCGCCCGCCAGGTCGTGCGCCACCTCGGGCGCCGTGAGCGTGAACACACCCGTCGTTTCATCGATGTTGTAGCCGCCTTCGGTGATGGTCAGCGTAACAATCCGCGTGTCCGGGTGCGTTAAGCGGGCCAACACGGCCTCCGGGTCCGCCGGCCCGTGTAGGTAGTCAATCATCGCGCCAATCACCCGGGTGCGAGCGATTCCATCGGGCGCGAATTCGGTGACGGTATAAAGGCCGTCCTGCGCCTTGTATGCGGCCGCCTTGGCCCGCGCGGCATCCCCATCGGTTAACCCGACACCACAGATCCCGAAACTCTCATTTCCGGGCAGATGAAGAGCCTCGTCGATGTAGAGCGCCTCTTGGGTCCGGTGAAAGTTGCCGACCCCGATGTGGACGACCCCGACCTTCAAGGCGTGCCGATCATAGCGAGGGACAGCGACGGCGGCGGGCAACCGATGCAGCGTGGAGTCCGAAAGGGCGATCATGGGCCTCATTCCGTGTGGCGTTATCGTCATCCTNNTCGCCGAAGAATGTCCTTCGGGGCGGGCGGGATCGGGTTGGCGCCGAAAATGCCGATCTCGGCGGATAGCCAGCCGGCGTATCCCGATCGCTTCAGGTTGGCGAAAGCGGACTTGAAGTCGAAATTGCCGTCGCCCGGCACTAGGTGTGAATCGAGGTCGCCCAGGTTGTCGTCGAGGTGGAGATGCTGAAGACGCAGCCCGAGTTTCTCGACGTGCTCGGCCCAATACGCTTTTGGGTCGAGGCCGAGGGCGTGGGCCGTCACGTTGACGTGGCCGGTGTCGAGCATGACAACCAGCGCATCGGACGCAACCCCGTTCACGACGGACAAGACGTCGTCCAGCGTTTCGACCGCTGTCGTCTCGAGAAATGAAAGCGGTTCGAGAACGAGCGTCACCCCTCGCAGCTCGGCCCGCCGGACCAGACGACCGAACGCGTCGATAACGCGGGGCAAAGCTTTGTCGCCGTGCCGCCAGGCACCCCCCTCCTGCGTCCAGCCCCAGAACGGCGTGGTGACGAGCATGCGGTGGAAGCCGAGTTCCGCCGTGAGGTCGATCGCGCGTTCGAAATAGCCGAGGCTACGTTCGCGAAGCTTGGCGGCATCGAAAGGAGGCGCNNAGACCGGGGTGAGACCGCTCTTGGCGACGATGCTCCGGCACGACGCGACGAGCGTTCGATCGAGCGCGCCGTCCGCGTAGAAGTCATCCGTGAACGCGTGCGGTAAACCACCCCAAAGCTCGACTCCCTCGTAACCGGCGTCGGCGATGACCGAAAGCGCTTCGGGCAGCGGATAATATTTGAGGATCGACGTTACGGAGCAGAGACGCATAGCCTAGGTCCTCTTTCACGATTTTTGACTTTGCAAATTCACTTCACGAACGGCAGTTTTTCCGGATCGATCGTCAAGCCGACAGCCAGGATCAGGAAAGCGCCGAAAACGATCTGCTGGGCAAAGATGTTGATGCCGAGAAACGTCATGCCGATGCGAAGCACGGAGACGATCAGGGCGCCGATCAGCGTCCGGCCGATGCCGCCGACCCCGCCGGTGATGGCGGTCCCGCCGACGAGCACCGCAGCGATGCTGGGCAGGAGAAGCTCGTTGGCGAGCGTCGGCGACCCGCTGAGTTGCCGGCCGGCGAGAATGACGCCAACTATAGCCGCGAGCAGGCCCGACACGACGAGCGCATAAACCTTCTGACGCCCGACCCTGACCCCCGCCGCCCAGGCGGCCGCCTCGCCGCTGCCGATCGCCAGGCTGTAGCGCCCGAACGGAGTATAATTCTGCACGATCGCGCAGATTGCGAGGATCGCAGCCGTGACGATGATATATCCAGGTACGCCCAAGATCGAGCCGTTGATCCAGTCGAAATAGACACGAGATCGTTCGTCGATCGTGACCGTGGCGGCATTGGATATGTAGAGGGCAACCCCCGTTACCACACCACTCGAGGCGAGAGTTGCGATGAAGGATGGTACGCGCAGCGTGACATAGGTCAGACCGCTGAATAGTCCCGCCGCGAGCCCGCCGGCGATGGCCGCCAGGAAGCCAATGGGGCCGAACCGGGGAACGAGAAGCGCGGCGATCACACTGCTTAGCGAGGCGACCGATTGCACGCTGAGATCAATGGCGCCGATCAGGATGACGAAGGTTAGGCCCGCGGCAAGGAGCGCGAGCGGCGCGGCGTCCGACAGCACGGCGAGGAAGCTCCGCGCCGATGCGAACTCGGGTACCCGGAGGCAAATGCCGGCTACCAGAACAGCCAGGAAAAGGCCAGGCGCAGACGCCCGCGCCGTGCTCACCGAGAGTATGGGACTGATCCTCGTCACACCATGTGTCCGATCAGCTCGATCTGGGCGGGCTTTGCCCCGGCGGGCGCGTCAATGCGGGCCGTGACGCCTCCGTCCCGCATCACAATGATCCTGTGGCTCATGCCGATCAGTTCCTCGAGGGTATCCGCGGCCAGGATCACTGCGACGCCCTCGCGCCCGAGGTCGCGTACGAGCCGGTACACATCGGCCTTGGCGCCGACGTCCAGGCCGCGGGTCGGATGGTCGAGAATGAGGATGCGCGATCCCGCGACGAGCCATTTCGCTAGGACGACCTTCTGCTGATTGCCG
>PLUH01000169.1 GCA_003164825.1 Hyphomicrobiales bacterium | reverse complement strand
ACCGACATCGCCGCGCGCGGCATCGATGTCGGCTCGCAAGTCCTTCACCTGCGTCGTCAATTGCTGGTCGGTTTGAACCGCTTGCTGCGCGGTTTGCGCGGCGGCGACCGCCTTGGGTCCGTTGTCGGCGTTCGCCGTTTCCAGCGCCGCGACGCGCTTATCGAGTTCGCCGGACGACCCGCCGCTCGTCTCAAGCGCGCTCACCCGCTTGTCGAGGCTCGCGACGGCCGCGCTCTCACGCTTGGCCTCCGCGTCCAGCGCCGCGTTCTCTTGCTGAACCTGCGCTCCGAGTTCGGCCAACCGGTTCGCGCTGTCCTCCACATCGGCGCCCGGCGCGAGGAGAGAATAGAAGGCGCCGACTGCCAGCGCGGAGACGACGAGCCCGGCCAACGCGCCGGCCAGGACGCCGCGGAAGCCGGCGCGCGGGGCGGGCGCCGGCCGAGGTTGATCGGGGCTCTCGGGCGCCCCCGCGGCGGACGGCGGCGGCTCGCGTTCGTTCGGCCCGCGCGCGGCGATTTCGCCGTCGATCACCCCGGGGTCGGGCCGCGCGTCGCGATTGGGCGGGGCGCCTGCAGGCCGGGCTGAAACGTCCTGGGTTTCGTCGTCGACCATCGCCTCGCGCCTTCGATCTCTCGCGGCCCTATATACGGGACGCCCCAAGCGAAGGAAACCCGCCGAGACTGCGGCTTAGGGCGCGAAAAAGTCCCGCCTCGTCAGCCGTTTCGGCGATCGCGATCCCGGCTGCGCCGGCTGCGTCGAGCGGTTCGGCGACGTCGCGCGACAGGCAGACGTGCACGAGCTCGAGAAAGCGCGCCTCGGCGCCCGAAACTTTCGCCAGCGCCGCCGCAAGCCCGGCCGAGCGGCGCGAATAATGCAGCGCCGCGACGCAGGACGCGAGCGCGCGCGTCTCNNTTCCGGTCGCGCCCGGCGAGGTAGAGCACGCTCGCGCCCGGCCTGAGCGCGCCGTTCAGCGTCTCGATCAGTTTGGCGGCGTCGGGCGCCGGCGTGGATGCGAGCCGCCAACCGCGCGCTTTCGCGGCGCGCGCAGTGCGGGCGCCGACGACATAAAGGGGCGGCGACGTATCGCCTGGCCCGTCGCCCAGAAACGCCTTGCCGCTGGTCGCGACAACCGCGTCATAGCGCGATCGGCTCGGCCGGACCGCCTGAGCCTTGATCTCGATCGCCGGCAGGCAGGCGACGGAAAAGCCGAGCCGTCGCAGCCGCGCCGCGCTCGCCGTCGCGTCCTCGCGGGCGCGAAACAACGCGACCCTGGCGGTCATATCGCCTCTTTGTCCGTGTGCGCCGCGTTATAGGCCTCGCCGACGCTTTGCGGACGCCCGAGGCGGCTCCAGCGGAGCGGCGGCGCGAATCTGCTCGAAGACCGGCTCGCCGAGCCATGAGCGCCTTGATGGCTCAGCCTTCGCCGGCGCGGGTCATCGGCGCCAAACGGGCGCCGCGCCCCCCGCGATGGCGAGCAGGGGCGCTCATCCCGCCGCCACGGAATGGGGAAGGGACTGCGCGTGGACGATCGGCTCGAGCCGCGTCAGCCGTACAGCCGCCTTCACATCCGCATTGAGTTTGGCCTCGATCGCGTAATCCTGCAGATGCAGCAGGCAGAGACGGTCGCCCTTGCCGTCGTCGGAGCACCAGTCATCGAAGGTGAGGAACTCGAGATCGGGCACGCCGATCGCCTCTTTCACCCACAAGGCGGAGGCGATCTCCATCGCGTCGCCGAGCGACATCGTTCGCGGCTTTCCTCCCGGCTGATGAGCGTCGGCGGGCCGTTGCCATTTGGCGTCGCGCAGCCGCGCCACGCGCATCATGGTGTTCGGGTCGGGCGTCACCAGGGTCGCCAGCGCCCGGATATAGCGGGTCAATTCGAACAAAGTGGCGAAACGTCCGGGAACGAACGTCGACGGCCTGAGCTCGGCGAACAGGATGCTGCTGACCCAGACGCGGCGTTTCGCCACCGCCGCCTCGGTCAGAATCGTCTCGATGTGCTGCTCCGCATCGCCCGAGTCGCCGTTGGCGTGGCGAAGCACGACACTTGTATGGAGGAAGTGCTTATCGCTACTCGACGTAATCAAGATCGTCGCCCCTCTCTGAAAAGTGCGTCAGACACAACGAACCTCGGATGTCGACCGCCACGTTCACATGGGTCCTTTCCTCGATGCTTATCACTTCTATTCGCTCGGGAAGTTGACTGTCTCCAGTGTATATTGCCCTTCCTGTTATGCAAACATTTTTATTGCCAAAAGGATTCAATGCATCTTCACCCTGTGACTTGTCAAAAACGCACTCGATGTGAGTTGTTCCAGCCGGGAGCATCAAGTCGCCGGTCCATACTGCGCCCCGATAATCGATTTCATCGAGCCGGCCCTCGAACGACATCATTGCGCTTCCCAGGAACCAATTATCCGCTTGCAACCCCGGGTCGTCTTTGACGCCGACTCGATCGACCTGGCGGCCGAAGAAATCGTCGACCGGCAATTCTGTATCGTTGAATTGGGCGAGGACATGGAAACTCGGATCGAGCGCCTTGACGATCCGGATGAACGCCCGCGTCAGCCGCGGATGTCGAACAACGGTCTGGTAATCACTCCGGTAAATGCCCTCGGCGCAGCGGCGGAAGTACTCGATCGCCGACGGGCTGTTTTGGCCATACGATCTTCGCTTCTCCAAAACGCCGAATTCATACGGATTAAGCGCCAGCTGCGAGATGAAGAACTCGCTCGATCGCGCCTTGGGCTGCAATTCGCGGTCCGTCACCTGCAGGGCGGTCAGAAAGGCGTCGAAGGTCTTTTTGAACAGTTCGGCCGGAATGGGGCCAAGATCGTAGTCGCGCGCCTCGACCGGCCTGATCACGACGCGAATTTCATTTGACCTGATCGGGCTGGCCATCGCTTACTCCCGCCGGCGACCTTATATGCCTCGAAAAGCGGCGACAAGGCGACCAAAAACCGGGCGGGCCGGGCGCTGGGCCGTGGGATGTGGGTTTTCCCGGCCCCCCGATCACGCTATGGGCTTCGGTCACGGCTCGGATTTGGCCGGGCGGANNGGCCCGACGGCGCGGGCGAGATTCTCGCCGACGAAGTGATGAGCCAGATCGCGGCGCATGCGCCTTTCGGCGGCGTCGTGCCGGAGATTGCGGCGCGCGCCCATGTCGAAATCATCGATTTATTGATCGCGCGCGCGCTTGGGAGGGCGGGCGTCGCGGCCAAGGACCTCGACGGGGTGGCCGCCGCCGCCGGGCCTGGCCTTATCGGCGGCGTTTTGGTCGGGTTGATGGCCGGCAAGGGCGTGGCGCTGGCCTGCGGCAAGCCATTCGTCGCCGTCAACCACCTCGAGGCCCACGCGCTGACCGCGCGCCTGACCGCCAATGTCGCTTTTCCCTATCTCATCCTCCTCGCCTCCGGCGGGCATACCCAGATCCTCGCAGTCAAGGGCGTCGGCGACTACGATCGGCTCGGCGCGACCATGGACGACGCCATCGGCGAAGCGTTCGACAAGACGGCCAAGCTCTTGGGGCTGCCGTTTCCGGGCGGGCCGGCGGTCGAGGCGGCGGCGCAAGACGGCGATCCTGCCCGATTCGCGCTGCCCCGGCCGCTGATCGGCCGGCCGAATGCTGATTTCTCGCTTTCGGGGCTCAAGACCGCGGTGCGGCTGGCGGCGGAATCGGTTGCGCCGTTGCGCCCGGGCGATGTCGCCGATCTCTGCGCCTCGTTCCAGGCGGCGGTCGTCGACGTGGTCGAGGATCGCATTCGCACCGGCTTGAAGCTGTTTCGCCGGCGGATCGGCGCGTCGCCCCGGGCGGTGGTCGTCGCCGGCGGCGTGGCGGCGAACGCGGCGCTACGCGACGCGTTGACCCGCTTCTGCGCCGAGGCCGGCCTGCCGTTCGTCGCGCCGCCGCAACAGCTGTGCACCGACAACGGCGCGATGATCGCCTGGGCGGGGATCGAGCGGCTCAGGCTCGGGCTGATCGACGGGCTCGACGCTCCGGGCCGGCCGCGCTGGCCGCTCGACCCGAAATCCGAGCGCACGCTCAACAACAAGGCCTGAGGNNGGCGCGGGAGCGACGGATGGGGCGTTCTGAGCGCCCTGAGGAGCCGCTTGCTCCTTCGCCTTTTCGTTGGCCATGTGATGGCCCACGACACAGCCGCCGAGCGCGCCGAGCACGGCGTGATGACCGGCATAGTGGCCGGCGACCCCGCCGACGACCGCCCCCTTGAGGCAACCCTTGGCGTCGGCGGGCGCCGGGACGATTACAGCCGATGCCATGAGACCGAGCGTAATGACAGCAATCGTTGCGAGTTTCATGGATCAAATTCCTTTAGTGGGCGCATGAAGCGCATGAGGCGAGGCCAGGCCGCGATGTGGGTTCCATTCGTCCGGTTGACAAGAGTCGCGAGCCGCCGCCTGGCGGGTTCCAACGGGTTCCGGGGCCGTCATTGCAATTTGGGCCTTCCGCGCCTATACAAACTCTTTCCCCTCAAGTTTGATCCGTTGAGCCTTTGCTCCGGGGCGAAATCCCCGAGCGAGCGCGTCGATCCGATCATCAAGGAGCTTTTCGTTCATGACCGACGCGCCGTTGATGCCGAAGGCGACCGCCGTCTGGCTGGTCGAGAACACGTCCCTGACCTTCGATCAGATCGCGGAGTTCTGCAAACTGCACCCCCTCGAGGTCAAAGGCATCGCCGACGGCGAAGTGGCGACCGGGATCAAGGGCTACGATCCGATCTCGACCGGCCAGCTCACGCGCGAGGAAATCGCCGCCGCCGAGCAGGACCCCGATCATCGCCTGCACCTCTCGACTTCGAAGGTGCGAACGCCCGAGTTCAAGAAGCCGCGCGGCGCGCGCTACACCCCCCTTTCGCGCCGGCATGACCGTCCGAACGCGGTCTTATGGCTGTTGCGCAACCATCCCGAACTCAAGGACGCGCAGATCATGCGCCTGGTCGGAACGACCAAGCACACGCTTTCCGCCATTCGCGAGCGCACCCACTGGAATTCGGCCAATCTTCAGCCGATGGACCCGGTGACGCTTGGCTTATGCTCGCAGATCGATCTCGATTTCGAGGTCAATCGCGCCGCCAAGGAGCGGCCCAAGGTCGAGGACGATCGCAGCCAGACGCTGGTGTCGGCGGAAATCACCACCGCCCGGCCCGCCGCCGCCCCCGCGAGCCAGCTCGAAGTGTTCGGCGTTCCGACGCCGAAGGCCAAGACTGTCGAGGAGCGGGTCGACGTCAATTCGGTGTTCGGCAAGCTCAAGGACAAGACGCCGTGAGCCGCCTGTAGACGCGGTCGCTGACCGCGTCCCGCCTCACTCCGCCGCTTTGGCGACGCTGGGGTTGTTTGGGTGCGCCGTCCAGTTGCCCGGCGGGCGGGCGTAGTCGAGGCCGGTGCGCGGATCGACGCCCGCGACTTTATGCACAAGCGTGATGCAGTCCTCGACCGGACAGACCAGAACGCATAAGTTGCAGCCGACGCATTCGGCCTCGTTGACGACGAATTTTCTCTTGCCGTTGAGGCTGGCGAAAATCGCCTGGTGCGAGGTGTCCTCGCAGACGATGTGGCAGCGGCCGCATTGAATGCAGAGTTGTTGATCGATCTCGGCCTTGGCGACGTAATTGAGATTGAGAAACTGCCAGTCGGTGATCGAGGGGATGGCGCGGCCGCGGAAGTCCTCGATCGTCGCATAGCCCTTGGCGTCCATATAATCGGCGAGGCCGGTCGTCATCTCCTGGACGACCTTGAAGCCATAGGTCATCGCGGCGGTGCAGACCTGCACCGTTCCGGCGCCGAGCGCGATGAACTCCGCCGCGTCGCGCCAGGTGGTGATGCCGCCGATGGCCGAGATCGGCAGGCCCGCGCAGGCCGGATCGCGGGCGATTTCCGACACCATCGATAGAGCAATCGGCTTGACCGCCGGGCCGCACATGCCGCCGTGGGTGCCCTTTCCGTCGATGGCGACGTCGGGCGTCATGGCGTCGAGATCGATGTTCATGATCGAGTTGATGGTGTTGATGAGCGACACCGCGTCGCCGCCGCCCTTTTTCGCCGCCCGCGCCGGTTGGCGTACGTCGGTGATATTGGGCGTCAGCTTGACGATCACCGGCATGCGGGTGTGCGCCTTGCACCAGCGCGCGACCATTTCGACATATTCCGGCACCTGGCCGACTGCCGAGCCCATGCCGCGCTCCGACATGCCGTGCGGACAGCCGAAATTGAGTTCGACGCCGTCGCATTCGGTCTCCTCGACCCGGGCGAGGATGTCCTGCCACGACTTCTCGTCGCAGGGAACCATCAGCGACACGATCAGCGCGCGGTCGGGCCAGGCGCGCTTGACCTCCTTGATCTCGCGCAGGTTGATTTCGAGGTCGCGGTCGGTGATGAGCTCGATGTTGTTCATCGCGATCAGCCGCCGGTCGGGTCCATGGATGGCGCCGTAGCGCGCCCCCGACACGTTGACGACCGGCGGCCCGGCTTCACCCAGCGTCTTCCACACCACCCCGCCCCAGCCGGCGCGGAACGCGCGTTCGACGTTGACCTTGCGATCGGTCGGCGGAGCGGAGGCGAGCCAGAACGGATTGGGCGATTTCACGCCGAGGAAGTTCACGCGCAGATCGGCCATGGGGACCCTCGCTTCAAGTCAGGCGCGCGCTGCGCCGAGCGCGGCGGCGATCGAGAGCGCCGCCTGCTTGCCGTCCTCGACGGCGCTGACGGTCAGATCCTGGCCGCCGAACACGCAGTCGCCGCCGGCCCAGACGCGCTCAAGGCTGGTGCGGCGCTCGGCGTCGACGACGATGCGGCCGTCTTTGATTTCGATCGCCGCTCCGTCGAGCGCCTCGGGCGCGCCGCGCTGCCCGATCGCGGTGAACAGCACGTCGGCCTCGATGCGGAAGACCGAGCCGGGCGAGGCCAGCATGCCGGCGTGCTCGTGGGTATTCTCGAACACCACGCCGCTCAGGGCGCCGGCATGGCCTTCAAGCGACACCGGCCGCGCCCAGTAGCGGATCACGACTCCGTTGGTCTGCGCCAGCTCGCGCTCGTATCGGCTCGCCTTCATCTGCTCCGGTCCCCGCCGGTAGACCATGGTCACCGTCTCGGCGCCGAGCTTTTTCGACTGCACCGCGATGTCGATCGCCGTCATGCCGCCGCCGATCACCAAGACCCGCCGGCCGACCGGCAGCGCCGACAGGTCCTTCGCCTGCCGCAAGCGCGCGATATAGTCGACCGCGTCGATCACGTTTTCGAGCTCGGTCTCTCTCGGCAACCCCAATTTGTTGGTCGAGCCCAGGCCAGCGCCGAGGAACACCGCGTCGTAATCGCGCCGCAGGTCACCGAGCGTCACGTCGCGGCCAAGCGCCTTTCCGTAACGAACCTCGATGCCGCCGACCGACAGGATGAAGGCGGCCTCCCTGGCGGCAAAGTTGTCGATCATTTTATAGGCGGCGATGCCATATTCGTTGAGGCCGCCAGATTTCTCCCGCGGCTCGTAGATCGTCGTCTCGACGCCGGCCACCGCGAGCGCATGCGCGCAAGCCAGGCCCGCCGGACCGGCGCCGACGATCGCGACCCGCTTGCCGGTCGGCGCCGCGCGCGAATAGGGCGATTTGCCGGTCGCGATCACCGGATCGACGGCGTAGCGCTGCAACTGGCCGATGGTCACCGGCTTCATCTCGGCGGCCTCGCGCACGCACGCCTCCTCGCACAAGGTCTCGGTCGGACAGACGCGCGAGCAGGTCCCGCCCATGATGTTGGCGTCGAGAATGGTCATCGCCGCCCCGGCGCGGTTTCCCGCGGCGATCTGGCGGATGAACAGGGGAATGTCGATCGCGGTCGGGCAGGCCCGCTGGCAGGGGGCGTCGAAGCAGAAATAGCAGCGCTCGGCCTCGACCTTCGCCTCGTGGAAGGTCAGCGGGGGATGCAGGTCGGCGAAATTGGCGTTGAGAGTCGCGCTATCCAAGCGGCCGGGGCGGATGTCGGATGCGCCCGGCGGGTTGGCGGCGATCGTCATGGGCAAAACCCTGGGGCTTCGGGGCGATGGGCCAAGTCCGTTCTTGACCGTTTGGTCAATCGTGCGCGCCGCGCGCGGCGTCTGTCAAGCCCGGCAATCCGCATGCGCGGCGGGGCCGCAAAGGCCGCCGTCGCGGCGACGGCGCGCCTTCATTGACCGTGAACAGACTGTCGCCAAACGTATCGGCCGCATAATCCTTGTGGGTAACGAGATATTGACGTCCGGATACGTTTGCTGCGGTGCAACAATTCTGCTAGAGTGGGCGCTGAGATGCAATTCGGAGGGGCGCATGGCAGCCACCTGGAAGACCAAATGGGGCGTTCGGCGCGTTCGCCGCGACACCCCGACGATCGAGGAAGCCCTGATTGCGGCCGAAAGCCTCGCCAATGACCCCGGCCAGCGGGCCGAAATCGCCGCTTCCCTCATGGGCGTGCCGGTCGACGAAGTCAGAGTGCTTGCGGCCAAGCAGGCGGCGAAGACCCGCGGCCGGGCGAGCCTGGTTGCGGGGCGCACGCGCGCGGTCGTGGTCGAGTACAAGCGTCCTCGCATGGGCCGCGGACCGATCTCGTTCGCCAGCAAGCGCTGAGAGGCGCGAGACCGCGCTTGGCGCCTCACAGATTGGCCAGGCTCGCCGCTGAGGGTCGGGTGGTGCGGTATTGGCTGCGCGCCGCCACGTCGGTCGAGAGGACGGCGACCGCGATCAGGGTCAGGGTCGTCATTTCGACGAAATCGACATTGAGGAAGGCGAGCGCCACCACGGCCGAGAAGGCCGCGGCCATATAGGGCGCGAGCCGCCCCGGCGCCCGCGCGAGGCTGCGGAACGCGAGCCACGCCCCGGCCGCCGCCAGCACCGCGCCGACCACGCCAAGCTCATACCAGACTGTGAAGGCGAGCGCGCGCGGCGTCTGGGCCGGCAGGATGCCGTCGTGGATTCCACGGCTGACGGTCGCGAATCCCCGCCCGGTGATGAGCCTGAGCTTGTCGTGGGTGAACACGTCCGCCGCCACGGCGACCGACGGATAGGGCGCCGGCAGCGATGTGAGCCGCGCGTGGAAGATCCACGCCGAGACGGTGGGCGCAAGCGCTGGGATGAGGGGCGAGAGCAGGATGAGCGCGGCTGCGCCCCAGGCCAATTCGCGCGCCGTCCGTTTGAGGTCGGAGATCGCGAACGACAACGCCAGATAGCCGGCGAATACGGCGATGGTGAGCGGCGCGTAACTGTCGATGTAGGCGAAGCACAGGGCGACGATCAAAAGCAGCCGCGCAAGACCGTTGCGTCCGCGCGCCGCGAGCCCGCCGATCGCCGGAAACAAGAGCACCGCGATCGCGACCGCGCCAGCCGCGAGCCGGCCGTCGTCCGGCGCTCCGGTCAGGGTCTCGGCGAGGGCCCGCGCGGCCATGGTCGCCATGCCGGCGACCAGGCCGATCGGGAACAGATAAAGGTCGGTGGCGCTCGCGTTTTCCCGCGGCGCCGCCACCGCCAGCAGCGTCGCCGCGAGCAGCACAGTCATTTTCAGCAAGAGCTGCCCGGCCGCGACCGGATAAGGCGTCCACAACACCGATAGCGCCGCCCAGGCCAATCCCGCCAGCAAGACGACAAAGGCCGGAACAGCAAAGGGCCGCATGAAGCGATCGAAAAACCCGGGCTCGGCGTCCAGCGCCGAGGCGATCAGAACGAGGCCGACGCCGATCGAGAACATCACGTAGAGACCGAGCGGGTGCAGCACCACCCCGACTGGCGCGCCGACCGCCAGCAAGAGGTAGCCGATGCGAGAGAAAAATCGCGAGGCGTCAGCGGCGTCGTCGCGATTCGAGTCTCTCAAGCCTTTCCTATCCGCCGCGATCGCCATGACTCCAAAGCCGGGGTGCGCCGCCTGCTTTCCGCGTCGCGCTCGAGGACTTATACGACGTTGGCCACGAGGCGGCTGTGTGCGCTGCGCCACACCTTCGCGCCTTTTTCCCGATTGGCGACAAGCGCCTTGACGCGCGCGGGTGACGATTGACGGGAAGCGCGCTTGCGTGTCACGGACTGCCGCGCGGACGCGACGGCGGAGAGAAGGGCGAAGAAGACGAGGTGAGCGGCAATTCGACCGTCGCCGCCGCCGCGCGGACCGAAGCAAGGCCGCGCCGCGCCGGTTGGCTCGGCTTTTGCGCCTTCGCCGCGACGATTGCGCTCCTGGCCGCGCAGGCGCTCATCGCCCGACGGCTCGAGCTTACTTTCGACGAAGCCTACTATACGCTGTGGTCGCGGGCGCTTTCTTTTGGATACCTCGACCATCCGCCGATGGTCGCCCTTTTCATCCGAGCCTCGACGGCGCTGTTCGGCGGCTCCGAAATCGGCGTCAGGGCGCTTTCCCTCCTTGTCGTCGGCGCGATGCCGGCCCTCATCGCGCTGATCGCCTGGCGTTTGTTCGGCTCGGCGGAGAAGGCCGCGCTTGCGGCGCTGATGTGGGTTGCGATGCCGCTCATCCTCGTCGGCGCGGTCTTCGTAACCCCCGACGCGCCGCTGGTGGTGTTCTGGACCCTCGGCCTTGCGGCTCTCGTCGAGCTCTGGCGCACCGGCGAGGCGCGCTGGCTGGTCGCGCTCGGGCTGGCGCTCGGGCTGGCGCTGGAATCGAAGTTCACCGCCGTCTTTTTCGCCGCCGGGGTCGGCCTGGCTCTGGCCGCCGCGCCGTCGCTGCGCCGCTGGCTCGCCTCGCCGGCGCTGTTCGCCGGACTCGCCGTCGCGCTGGCGATTTTCGCCCCCTTCGTCGCCTGGAACGCCGCGCACGGCTGGGCGACTTTCGCCAAGCAGCTCGGACGCGCGCCGCCGCACGGTTTTGCGCCCTTCTATATCGCCGAATTCCTTGTTTCTCAGGTCGGCCTCATCAACCCGCTCGTCTTCGCCGCCCTCGTCCCCGCCGTCGCGACCATCCCGTGGCGCGCGCCGGTTTCGCCCCGCTCGCGCGACGAGGCCCGGCGCGTCCTCGCCTGCACGATCGCGCCGGCGGCGGTCTATTTCCTTCTCCACTCGACCCACGACCGTGTCCAGGGCAACTGGCTCGCGCCGCTCTATCCGGCGGCGGCGATTCTGGCCGCCGACTGGGTCGCCGAGGTCCGCCGCGCCGGCGCTTCGGGCCTCTCGGCGGTGATCGCCAAGGCGGCGTTGTGGGCGGCGCCGATCGGGCTCGCGTGTGCGGCGCTCGCGTTCGCAGAGATCTTGACCGGCGCCGTACNNTCCGCTGGCGCGGCTCGAGGGCTTTCGCGCGCTGGCCCGCGATCTCGACTCCAGGGCCCGCGCCGACAGCGCCGCCTACGTCCTGACCCAGGGCTACGCGCTGACCTCGCTCATGTCCTATTACGGCGATCGGGGAATCGCGGTGGTGCAGCCCGAGCAACGGATGCGCTGGATCTTCGAGCCCGCGCCGCCGGAGACGCTGTTTGCCGCGCCAGGCCTCGCCTTGGGCGAGCCAGGCCGCCGGTTTGACCTCATCCTCGGGATGCGCTTCCGCAAGGTCGAGCCGGCTGGGCTGCTTGAGCGGCGCGGCGGCGGCGGAGCGGTCGAAGCCTACGAGCTTTACCGGGTCGCCGATCCTTATGCGCCGGTGCTCGACCCCGTCTGTCCGCGCGGCGAGGTCGATCTCGCGCGGCAATGCCCGTCGTGACCAACAAAGTCGCGGGGCTCTGTCCCATTCGGCGCCAGCGGGCTCAAGCCGAGGCGCGGGGCGCCTTCGCGCGGGTCGGCGACCGCACCGAGGCTCAGCGGCTGTTCGAGACCGGCGGCCTGCGCTGGCGCTTTCCCCGCTCGTCGAGCCCGTGCGAGGCGGCGATCGTCAACACCGGCGGCGGCGTCGCCGGCGGAGATTCCTATCGCGTGAGCCTCGAGCTTGGCGAAGGCGCCGAGGTCGAGGCGACCACGCCATCGGCGGAAAGGATCTATCGTAGCGACGGCCCGGCGGCCGCGATCGCGACCCGGCTCAAGCTTGCGCCGGGCGCGCGGCTTTTCTGGCTGCCCCAGGAGACGCTCATGTTCGAGGGCGCAGCGCTCGAGCGGCGGCTCGAGGTTGAGATGTCGGCCGAGGCCAGTGTCGTCATCGCCGAGACGCTGGTGTTCGGCCGCCTGGCGATGGGCGAGAGCCAGATCGACGCCAGCTTGAGGGACTCCTGGCGCGTGCGGCGCGACGGCCGTCTGGTGTTCGCCGACGAGACGCGTCTTGAGCACGCCGGCGCGGCGCTCGAGCGCAAGGCGGTGGGAGCGGGCGCGCGCGCCGTGGCGATGATCGTCGCCGGGGCGCCCAATATCGAGGCCCGCCTGCCCGATTTGCGGGCGGCGCTCGAGGCTGCGGGCGGCGCCGTCGAAGCCGGCGCCAGCGCCTTCGACGGCCTCATCGTCGCCCGCCTCGTCTCCCCCTCGCCTCCCCGATTGCGCGCCGCGCTCATCGCGTCCATTGTCGCGCTCGGCGGACGCAAGCCTCGGCTCTGGGGATGAGCGAAGGCGCGGAATTTGCTGGACGGATGACGGATATGAGGAGGGACGAGGGCCCATGAATCTGACGCCCCGCGAAAAAGACAAGCTCCTGATCGCGATGGCGGCGATGGTGGCCAGGCGCCGGCTCGAGCGCGGCGTCAAGCTCAACCATCCGGAGGCGGTCGCGCTGATCACCGATTTCGTCGTCGAAGGCGCGCGCGACGGACGCTCGGTCGCGGAACTGATGGAAGCGGGCGCCCATGTCGTCTCCGCCGATCAGGTGATGGACGGCATCGCCTCGATGATCCACGACATTCAGGTCGAAGCGACTTTTCCCGACGGCACCAAGCTGGTCACCGTCCACCAGCCGATCCGCGGCGCCGACGACAAGCAGATTCCGGGCGAGGTGATGACCGAACCCGGCGACATCCTCATGAACGAGGGGCGCGAAACGGTCACGATCGAGGTCGCCAATTCCGGCGACCGGCCGATCCAGGTCGGCTCGCACTATCATTTCTTCGAGACCAACCCGGCGCTCAAGTTCGATCGCAAGGAGGCAAAGGGCTTCCGGCTCGACATCCCGGCCGGAACCGCGGTTCGCTTCGAGCCCGGCCAGAGCCGCATCGTGCGCCTGGTCGCCATCGCCGGGAAACGCGAGGTCTACGGCTTCCGCCAGGAGGTGATGGGGAAGGTGTGAGTTGCACACCGCCTTACCAGACGCTAAGGTAAGGAGTGACCCGTCTGTAAGGAACGCTGATGGCCGACAAGATTCTCGCGACACTAACCAGCAAGGGCCAAATCACCTTGCCGGCGCAACATCGCAAGGCGTGGGGTCTCAAACCGGGCGATCAAATTGCTTTCGATCCGCCGGGAGGAAAATCGGTTCGCATCGAGCCGCGGCGGAAGCGGAGCATTTTTGAGCGGCTCGATGAACTGAAGCTGCCGCCGCTTGGCAGGCCGCTCACGCAAGAGGACATCGAGAACGCGATCACGGAGGCGATGATTGAAAAGGATCGACGCTCGCGAGGCACGTGATGATCGGGCTCGACACAAATGTCCTACTTCGACTTGGCGACGATCAAGAGCCAGGCCAGCGCGACCGCGCGCGAGCGCTGGTTCGTTCTCAAGGCGCGAACGGCTGTTTCGTGAACGCGATCGTTCTCGTCGAATTCGCCTGGACACTGACCCGCTCTTACAAATTGTCTCGCGGCGACGCGGCCGCACGCATCGCCGTCATTCTGGAATCGCCTGAATTCGTGGTCGCAAGCCTCGATGGGGCGTCACGCGCGGTCGACAGATTCCGCCACGGGCCCGCTGACTTTGCTGACTACTTTCTGGCTGAGATCAACGCCTCTGCCGGCTGCGCGACGACTGCGACCTTCGATAGCGACGCGCTCAAATCCGGCGAGCCCTTTGCGGCTGTTCCGACCGGAGCCTGATCGCACCCGACTGAGGTTTACAATATGCCCCCTTCCCGCAATTCCCTCCCGCCGACCTCGCTCCCCCGCGCCCATTACGCCGAGATGTTCGGGCCTACGAAAGGCGACCGGCTCAGGCTCGCCGACACCGAGCTCGTCATCGAGGTCGAGAAGGATTTCACCACCTATGGCGAGGAGGTGAAATTCGGCGGCGGCAAGGTGATCCGCGACGGCATGGGTCAGGCGCAGACCACGCGCGCGAGAGGCGCAGTGGATACGGTCATCACCAACGCCGTCATCCTCGATCATTGGGGGATCGTGAAGGCCGACGTGGGCCTCAAGGACGGGCTCATCCATAGCATCGGCAAGGCCGGCAACCCGGACATCCAGCCGGGCGTGACCATCATTGTCGGGCCGGGGACGGAAGTGATCGCCGGCGAGGGCAAGATCCTGACCGCCGGCGGCTTCGATTCGCACATCCATTTCATCTGCCCGCAGCAGATCGAGGAGGCGCTGATGTCGGGCGTGACCTCGATGCTGGGCGGCGGCACTGGCCCGGCGACCGGCACCTTCGCCACCACCTGCACGCCCGGCCCCTGGCACATTCAGCGCATGATCGAGGCGGCCGACGCTTACCCGATGAACCTCGGCTTCGCCGGCAAGGGCAACGCCTCGAAGCCCGCGGCGCTCGTCGAGCAGGTCAAGGCCGGCGCCTGCGCGCTCAAGCTGCACGAAGATTGGGGCACGACGCCGGCGGCGAT
>PLUH01000005.1 GCA_003164825.1 Hyphomicrobiales bacterium | reverse complement strand
CAAACCTTGGAGCAGACTTCAGATTGGCTTGATGAGCATGCCGATTGCGTCAGCGGTGTCTCCGTCGGTCCCGTAGTCGCTTATGGACCGCCCAAGACGGCGAACATTCTGCTGGAAGACTGGGCCAAACATGGCGCCATGCCGGTGGATCCGGAAGCCGCGAATCTGACCGGCATCTCGAAGATGCATCTCAGTGCAGAGATCGATGCCGAACTGGCGGAAACAAAGAGTCTCGAACTGTCTCGCCGGTACATGGACGCTGACGCATACTTCTTGCTCAAGTCCTTCTCGTATTATCCGCGAGGATTTGCGCGCACCCAGTTCGATCTAGATGTAGCCGCCTCCGATCCCGGTCGCCTGCCGTTTCGGGTTGTCCATACGCAGATCGCGGCGTAGAGGACGTTGATAGGCCGCTTGGATGGCTAAAATCCAACGCGGCCGATAGACGCATTCCTTGAACAGCCGGCCGACCTTGGGATGTTTCGCCGTGGCGAGCCCAGAGCGCGCCGTCCCACTCTGGCCCACAAAAGTGGGCACACGCCCACTCCATCTGCCCACTCGGATTGTGGTTGACACCAGGACGGGCCGCCGCTTGAGTGCGGCAAAGGGCGGAACGCGGAATTGGGCAATGAACCTCGAAGCTCGCCATCATCATCCAGCGAGCGCGACGAACGCGCAGATCCTCACTGAGATCCGAGATTTTTGCCGCGAAACGCGAACGGCGGAATCGACGTTCGGACGCCGCGTCGTCAATGACGGAAAACTTGTTTCCCGACTTCGCGACGGCGCGAGGANNGCAGCCGCAATCGGATATAGCCCCCGCTGGGTTCCGGTTCTTCGACAACAGGCAGAAGTATCTCCTGTTCGTCTCGACTTGCAGTGAGAAGACGGAGATCGCCAATCGCGTCTCGCTCGAGCTCGCCAACATCCACCCGGCTCCGCCGGCCATCCGCATGTTCGACGCCGGTGTCGGCGACGGCACGGTCCTGTCGCGGGTCATGCGCGCGATGCACGCCCGCTTTCCAACGATGCCGCTCTACGTCGTCGCCAAGGAGATCAGCTACGAGGACGTGCGCCTCACGCTCGAGAAAATGGCGGATCGCCTATTCGAACATCCGGCGACGGTCCTTGTCCTGACGAACCTCTATTATGCGGAGGCGCCATGGCTGACGCCGCGATCCGCCTCGGCGGCGCAAAGCCTGATTTGGAAGGACATCGCGCTCTCCGGCAACACTTCTCACGGCTTCGCCGAGCAGATCTCCAATCTCGAGGGTTTCCTGGCGGAAAACTGGCGGGCAGGGATTAAAACCTCAGGCAATNNCCTGACGCTCAGGCGCGAGGACCATACCTTCCTCCTCGATCCTATTTTGCCGCGCCCGGGGCGAGTCACAGCGGACTATGATCTGGTTATCGCCTCCCAACCGTATCGCGCCAGGGCGAGCCTCGAATTCAAGGCCTCGAAGGTTGTTGCGCCTCTCGTCCAATCGTTGCGGCCGGGCGGCCGGCTAATCGGCGTCCATTCGCACGGAGACGACCCGGGCCTCGAGATCATCAAGGATCTATGGCCGGGAGAGAANNGTCAAACACGAACTCGGCGCGGCTGCGCGTCATTACAATTTCAACGCGTCCTCCGACGCCCGATCGATTTTCAAATATCACATGCACACGCTGCCAGACGAGGTCAGCGGCCCGATCGGCACGTCGACGCTGTTCGCTGCCTGGAACGCCGCCATCTATGTCGCGCAGGTCGAGGACCAGCGGCTCGGCGCCGCGGTGCGCGACGGGCGCTATCTCGAAGCCACCGACCGGGTGCTGAAAAAGTACGGCGGCTTGTGGTTCAACGACGAGACCTTCGTGATTTCGCGCCGGCGCTACTAGCCCGCCGCAGAGCCTGGAGGCCTGCATGACCAAAACGAAATACGCTTCGCCCGGCAATCTTGCGGCTCTGCTGTCGACCGCTTCGGTCGAGGTCTCCTCGCGCGGCCATCAGCTGGCGGAGCTGCGCGATCATTTCAGCCCTGGAATCGACGTGACGATCACGTTCCTGCCAGGCGATGACTATCGCCATAACGTCGAGACGGCGGCCGCGTTGCGCCTATTGGGGTTCAATCCAGTGCTACATGTCGCGGCGCGCGAGATGCGGTCTCGTGACGCGCTCGATGACTTTCTGACGCGAGCGCGCGGCGAAGCCGAAGTGAACCGCATTCTGGTGATCGCTGGCGATTCGCTACGCGCACTCGGCCCATTCAAATCCAGTGCGGACATCTGCGCGAGCGGCGCGATCGAGGCGCACGGCATCGGCGCCGTCAGCTTCGCGGGACATCCGGAGGGCCATCCGCAGCTCGACGTCGAGAAGGCGATGGCGGCGCTATCGGCCAAGCGTGATTGGGGACGAAGGGTAGGGGTTCACGTCGACCTCGTTTCCCAATTCTGCTTTGAGAGCGCCCCCATTCTCGCTTGGCTCAAGGAACTCGAGGGGCACGGTCTCGACCTTCCTGTTCATATCGGTCTCGCCGGTCCGGCCTCACCGGCGACGCTGGCCAAGTTCGCCTTGCGCTGCGGCGTCGGCGCCTCGCTGAGGTCGCTGCGCGACCATATCGGCCGCTTCGGCCGCCTCCTGATGGAGGACGGGCCCGATGACGTCCTGCGCGGTCTGTGGACGTCGCCTTCGATCGCGAAAACGCCAAGCGCCGGACTTCATTTCTTTCCATTTGGCGGCCTCAGCAAGACCAGCCGATGGCTGCAAAACTTCGACACTCGGGAATGCTCTCGGCAAGTCGCGCACACGGTCTCATCGGTTTGAATGGGTGCTGTCGCTATCCGGCGGAGCGCCCCGGGTCTATAGATTGGCGGCTGCCGGCGAGATTTTCCGGAAGCCGCCGAAAAAACTATCCAACCCCGATTCAGGGGTGGAAAAACAGGGAGAAACGCAATGCCAATCCCCACTGAGCCGGTTGGATCGCTGCCCCGGCCGATGAAGCTGCAGCAGGCGTTCGCCGACTACGACGCCGGCAAGATCAAGCACGCAGAGCTGGAGCGGGAACAGGACGCCGCCTGCCTCGATTCGATCAAGCGCTCGGAGGCGACGGGCGAGCCCATCGTGTCCGATGGTGAACAGCGCATGTCGAGCTTTGCGACCTATCCGCTTACTGACACGTTGGCCGGCACCGGCTTGGCCGACCATCTTGCGGCCGACGGCCAGTATTTTGCGATCTTCACGGACGGGCATCACCGGCAATTGCCGCGTCTGACCGGTGGGCCCTTCAAATACAAGACCTTCGCGTCTCAGTACGTCGAAAAGGNNAGGCGGTTATCGCCCCGTCGATGCTCGCCCTGCTTTACCCGCTCGACGGCGAGGTCAAGGGCTACACGCGCGAGCAGTTCCTCTCCGATCTGGTGGATGAATGCGAGAAGGACATCCGCGGCGCGTTCAAAGCCGGCGCCAAGCGGGTGTCGATCGACTTCACCGAGGGGCGCCTCGCCTGCCGGAACGACCCGAACAACCCGTGGACCGGTCGCAAGATGCTGGCGCACTTCATCGACCTCAACAACCGGGTGCTCGATCCTATCACGCCTGAGGAGCGCAGGAACATCGGCATCCACACCTGCCCTGGCGGGGACTGCGACGCGACCCATAGCGCCGACGTCGACTATGCGGAGCTCTTGCCCAGCATGTTCAAGATGAACGCCGGTTATTTCCTGATGCAATTGTCGAGCGAAAAAGACAAGGAACACGTCTACAAGCTGTGCGGACAACATAGCCGCGCCGACGCCAAGGGCGTGGAGCAGGTGTGCTTCATTGGTGTGATCAACCCGCAAAATCCGCGCGTCGAGTCTCCCGAGGAGGTGCGCGATGCGTTGATGGAGGCCTCGAAGCACATCCCAAAAGAACGCCTGGGGTCGACCGATGATTGCGGCTTCTCGCCGTTCAGCATCGACGTCAAGCCGAAGCATGGCTCTCCCGACATAGCGCGCGACATCGCGTTCCAGAAGATCACGTCGCGGGTCAAAGGGACGGCGATGGCGTCGCAGAAGCTGGGCGTGGCGTAGAGCGCGAACCGGAGAGGTGGCGGCGGTCCCTCCCTCGCCGCCACCCTTTCGTTCGGCGACGCAGCTACGGCAAGGCGGAAACCCCGCTGCGAAATGAGGTGCGCTCGCCCTTACCGCACGACCGCGCAGAATCTTCGATCTTGATCGAAGGAAAGGAATGGAACCCCTCTATCGCAGTCTCAGAAA
>PLUH01000093.1 GCA_003164825.1 Hyphomicrobiales bacterium | reverse complement strand
GCGGCGGCGGCCGACGAGAAGACCACCCGCAAGCCGACGCCCGGAGTCGTCGATCCGGGCAGCGCCTCAGTGACGACGTCGAAATCGAACGCTTCCGTGCGGCTCTTGAGCTGCGCCGCGTCAACGACGCGCAGATTGGCCTGAATGCCGAGCCGGCCGAGATTCTGCATGAACGGCGTCAGATGCGGCTGCATGAAGNNAACCGTCGCTGACCGGGGGCGTGTAAGGATCGTCGAAGACGGACGGGTCGAGCTTGTCGCGAAACGGCTCGAGCAGCTTGAGCTCGTCGGGACCCGGCTTGCCCTTCGCCTCCATGTCGGTGTTGGGAAAGTAGGAGATGATCCGCTTGTAGGACGAATACATCACGTTCTTGTTGGTCCATTCGAAATCGAAGGCGAGACCGATCGCCTCGCGCACGCGCGGATCGCGGAACTGCTCGCGGCGGGTGTTGAGATACCAGCCCTGGATAGAGGACGGCGCCCCGTTGTGGAGATCCTCCTTCTTGATCCGGCCGTCCTTGACCGCGGGAAAGTCATAGGAAGTCGCCCAGAAACGCGAGGTGAATTCCTCGTGATAGTTGATCGCCCCAGCCTTGAACGCCTCGAACGCGACCTGCCGCTCGCGATAATATTCGAAGCGCAGGCGGTCGAAATTGTTCTGGCCGAGGTTGACCGGCAGCTTTGCCCCCCAGTAGCCGGGATCGCGCGCGTATTCGATGAACCGCCCCTGCTCGAACGTCTTGACTTTATAGGCGCCGGAGCCGAGCGGCGGATCGAGCGTCGCCGCGGTGAAATCGCGGCCGCTCCACCACGCCGCCGAGAACACCGGCATGCCGACGACGATGAGATGCGCATCGCGGCTGCGCCCCTCGACAAAGCGCACATGCACCACGTCGTCGCCTTCCGGATTGGCCTGCTCGACCTCTTTCAGAAGCTGGGCGTAGATCGGATGGCCCTTTTCCTTGAGCACATTGAGAGAGAAGGCGACGTCGGCCGCCGTCACCTTCGAGCCGTCGAAGAAGCGCGCTTCCGGTCTGAGCCGGAAACGGTAGTCGAGCTTGTCGGCCGAGACCCTGACCGATCGCGCCAGCAGGCCGTAGACCGAATCCGGCTCGTCGCCGTTGGCGGTCATCAGCGTGTCGAAGGTGGCCGACATCCCGGCCGCGCCGTTGCCCTTCCAGGTGTAGATATTGAGAGTGTCGAAGGTGTCGAAGTTTTGGTTGCCGCTCGTTCCCGTGATCTGGAGCGACAGCAGGCCGCCGGTCGGCGCGTCGGGATTGACATAGGCGAAATGCGGGAAGTCGGGGGGCAGCGCCAGGTCGCCGAAGGACGAAAGGCCATGGGTCTCGACGGAATCGTCGGCAAGCGCGGCGAACGGGCGGCAGACGAGCGCCGCCAGCACCCCGCCCGCGCCGGCCTTAAAAGCCGCTCTGCGGGTCAATGCCATGGTCATCGAATCGTCCGCCTCTGAGCTTGCCATCATCCGCGATGTACCGCGCCTCGGCGCTCTTCGCTAGCGACCGCGGCGAAAACGAGGCGGCGCGGGTATAGGCAGCGGTCACGGCGGGTTAAAGTTCGTTCATGAGCCTCTGGGCAGGCTCCTCGACGGCGCCGCCGCCGCGCCCCGCCGGGACGCGCTTGCCTTCCGTCGCCGCCACCGTCTTTGATTGAAACCGGCATGGACGTTCGAGAGGCGCGATTCGAAGATGCAGACGAGGCATGCCTCGTTATGAGGCGTTCGATCGCGGAGCTGTGCGGAGCCGACCATCACGGCGACCCGGCGCTGCTTGCCGCCTGGCTCGCCAACAAGACGCCGAAAGTTTTCGCGGGATGGATGCGGCGGGCCGACGCCTCCTATCTTGTCGCGACCGAGCGCGACGCGATTGCGGCGGTCGGGGCCGTGACTGACAGCGGCGAAATCCTCCTCAACTATGTCTCCCCCGATGCGAGGTTTCGGGGCGCGAGCAGCGCCCTGCTCGCGGGCCTCGAAGCCCGCGCCGCCGGCCGCGGCGCCCGACAATGCACGCTCATCAGCACCGAGACGGCGCGCCGCTTCTATCGCGCGCGCGGATACGAGGAAATCGGCGCGCCGGTGAGAAAGTTCGGGATGGACTCCGGCTTTCCCATGGCCAAGGTCCTGGCGCGGCCGGCGGCCTTGCCGGGCCGGGCTGCGGACGTGTAAGGGCGTGCCGACGCGGCTCGAACTGCCAAAAGCGCGCGTCGGTTCGAGCATATCGTTCGCCGACAATGGCGGTGACGGAGAAGATCCTCGCGTGAGCGACGTCGTCGCGCCTTCAGGGCCGCCGGGGCGGCTTACGATCGATCTCGGCGCTTCGGCCGACAACTGGCGCAAGCTCGCCCGCCTGGCGGCGCCTGGGCGATGCGCAGCCGTCGTCAAGGCTGACGCCTACGGGATCGGCCTCGCCGAGGCCGCTCCAGCGCTGTGGGAGGGCGGCGCGCGCGTCTTTTTCGTCGCCCATTTGGGCGAAGGGGTCGCGGCGCGCCGGCGACTGCCGGAGGCTCAAATCTACGTGCTCAACGGCCTCGAAGCGGGCGCAGACCCGGCGGATTATGTGCGTCATCGCCTGGCGCCGGTCATCGGAGCGGAAGACGACCTCGAGCGCTGGTCCGCCTTCGGGGCGCGCGAGGGCGAGACCAGCCCGTGCGCGCTCCATCTCGACACCGGCATGAACCGGCTCGGCTTCGAATCGCTCGCGCGGCTCAGGGCGGCGATGGAGACGCATGGCTCGGCCAGCGGCGCCGATCTCCTGATGAGCCATTTCGTCTCGTCGGAATTCCCGGACGATCCCATCAACGCGGCGCAGATCGCCCGGTTCGATGCCGCCCGCGCCGCCTTCCCGAGCCTCCCCGCCTCGCTCGCCAATTCGTCGGGCATGTTCCTCGGCCAGCGCCCGATCCATGACCTNNGTGACGCTCACCGTCGCGATCCAGCAGACCCGCTGGATCGAGGCCGGCATGACCTGCGGCTACAACGCCCAGTGGACCGCCAGGCGCCGCACGCGGCTTGCCACCCTGCTCGCCGGCTACGCCGACGGCCTGCCGCGCGGCGCTGGCGCGACGGATACAAAGCCGGGCGCCGAGGTCGCGGTCGCCGGCCGCCGCTGTCCGCTGGTCGGGCGCGTGTCGATGGACCTGACCATCGTTGACGTGACCGACTTACCCGAAGACGCCGCGCGACCGGGCGAACGGGTCGAATTCTTCGGCTCGTCGGTCGACCTCGACGACTTCGCGACCCGCAGCGGCACGATCGGCTATCAGGTGCTCACTACCCTCGGGCCGCGCTATGAGCGGCGGTACTTGCCGCCGCCGGCTTCCCAATAGCGGCCAGACAACGGGAGCGTTCGCCGACGGCGCGCTTCCAATCTCAGGGAGTGGGTTGCGAGGCGTAATACTGGGCCGCCTCTTCAATTTCCTCAGGCGTCATCGGTTTCGCGCTTCCATCGTGTCCGGCGCCTGCTCCGCGGACTCGGCATGACCCAGGCGCAGTTCGAAGCAGCCGAGGCTAACGAGAGCTACATAAACCCAGCGTCGCTCCACGGCGCCCCTCCGACACCAGCCCACTGCGAGCCTGCCGCTTTTCCTTCAAATCCGGCAAGCCCCAACCTGCTGTTCGAGACGAGAAAGGCAACGGGGCGGCGCGCCCGCCGCCGGAACGCGCCGCCCGTCAATGCGCGCGGCTGATTGCGAATTCGACCGCGTCGCGCAGCGCGTGCTTCCACGGCGAGGGGGCGAACAGCTCGAGCGCGTCGCGCGCCATCGCGCCATAATGGCGGGCGCGTTCTATCGTGTCTTCGAGCGCGCGGTGCTTCTTCATCGTCGCCAGCGCGATTTCGAGATCGCCGTCGACGACCTCGCCCTTCTCGAGCGTTCGGCGCCAGAACTCGCGTTCCTGCGCCACCCCGCGCCGGAACGACAGCACCACCGGCAGGGTAATCTTGCCTTCGCGAAAGTCGTCGCCGACATTCTTGCCGAGCTTGGCCGACGAGCCGCCGTAATCGAGCGCATCGTCGATGAGCTGGAAGGCGATGCCGAGATTGGCGCCGTAGCCCCGGCAGGCGGCGATTTCCGCTTTTGCGCGGCCGGCGAGAGTGGGCCCGACCTCGCAGGCTGCGGCGAACAACGCCGCAGTCTTGGCGCGAATGACAGCCAGATAGGCGTCCTCGGTCGTTTCGGTGTCCTTGGCGGCGGAGAGCTGCATCACCTCGCCCTCGGCGATCACCACGGCAGCGCCGGACAGCACGTCGAGGCAGGGCAGCGAGCCGACTTCGACCATCATCCTGAAGGCCTGGCCGAGGAGGAAATCGCCGACCAGCACGCTCGCCTCGTTGCCCCACAGGACCCGCGCGGCCTCTCGTCCGCGCCGCATGTCGCTCTCGTCGACGACGTCGTCGTGCAGAAGCGTCGCGGTGTGCATGAATTCGACCGCGGCGGCGAGCTTGATGTGGCCGTCGCCGGAATAGCCGCAGAGGCCTGCGGTCGCCAGGGTCAGGATGGGCCTCAGCCGCTTGCCGCCCGAGGAAATAAGGTGGTTGGCGACTTCGGGGATCATCTTCACTTCGGATCCCGTGCGCGACAGAATGGTCTGGTTGACCCTCGCCATGTCGCCGGCGACAAGCGTCGTCAGCGGCTCGATCAAACGATCGGCCGACTTTTCTTCGAGCGGAATGACGACTCCCACGAGACGCTTCCCTTGCCAGACGACGCGCCTCGACCATAAAGACGGCGAAACGACGCGGCAAGTCAGCCAATCGAGGTCCGACCTTGGTCGAAATCCTGCGCACCAACGATCTCGTCCTCATCAGCGTCATCGAATCGATCCTGACCGCGGAGCGGGTCGCCTTTTTCGTCGCCGACCAGAACATGGCGGCCGTCGAGGGATCGCTCGGCTTCCTGCCGCGACGGATCATGGTCGATGCGCGCGAGGCGGGACGGGCGCGCCGCGTCATCGCCGAGGCGGGTCTCGCGGGGGAATTGCGCGATGCCTGACCCGTCGCCGGGACTCGAGAGCGGTCCGATCGCGGATGGGTTCACCGTCGATCGCTGGCTCGGGGGCCGGCTCGCCCTCGTCCAGCCGCAGGGCGGTCATCGGGTCGGCACGGACGCCGCCCTGCTCGCCGCTGCGGCGGGGACGCCGGAGGGCCGGATCGCCGACGTCGGCGCGGGCGTCGGCGCGGTCGGGCTGGCGCTGGCCCAGCGGTCGGAGCGGGCGTCCGCCGATCTGATCGAGATCGATCCCGATCTGGCGCGGCTCGCCGGGATCAACGCCGCGCGCAACGGGCTTCAGGCGCGCGCCCGCGTCCTGAGGCTCGATGTTCTCAGGCCCGGCGAGCGGCGCGAGGCCGGGCTCGCCGACGAAACGGCCGATTGCGTCGTCACCAACCCGCCGTTCTTCAAATCGGGAGCCGTTCGCGTATCCCCGGACGGGGCCCGAGCGCGGGCCCATGTGCTCCCTTCGGCGGAGGGCGGCGCAGCGCTCGAAGCCTGGATTCGGGCCTCGCTCGCCCTGCTCGCGCCCGGCGGCCGGTTCGCGATGATCCACCGCCCGGACGCGCTCGCCGCGATCCTGGCCGCGGTCGACCGCCGGCTAGGCGCGCTCGCGCTGCTGCCGGTCCATGCCTTCGCCGGCGCCGGCGCCCACCGGCTGCTGATCTCGGGCGTCAAGGGTTCGAAAGCGCCGCTGCGCATCGCCCCGGCCTTGATCCTGCACGAGGCCGACGGNNGCGGCGGAAGGGTTTGCCAAATCGGTGGAAGGAAAATCCAAATCGGGAGGAAGGATAATCAAAGCCGAGTGAAGCGAAATCCAAATTTTTCGCTTCCACAAATTTAGACATATCAAAGACTTAAGGCATGAACCACGAAAAGCCCCTGATACTAACAGCAGGCTATTGTTGATCCGTCACACGTAAAGGCCTCGGTCTCGGGGGACCCCACTCCCAGATCCGACGATACCGGCACAATAACATGGGTTTCTGATTATCGCAAAGAATTGTCGTTTTCTCGCGCTGCGGAAAGAGGGCCCGCCCGACGCAGACAACCCGCGGCCGGAACCGCTACACTCTCTCCCCAAGCCCGGCGCCTGCGCCGCGGCTCATTCAGGGGGCAAGACGATGCGTTCCGACCCCGGCCTCATTCGCTCGAAGGCGTTCGCGGCGGCGATCGTTCTCTTGAGTCTCCTGCCGCTCGCCGGCTGCGAGACCCCGCCCTCGGGGGTCCCGAGCGCGGCGGACATCCGTGGGCTCAAGCCGTCGGGCAGGGTGACGATGACGCAATTCTTCGTCTCCGGAACGGGGCTCGGGAGCGGAACCCTCGCCTTCAGGGGCAGGACCTATCCGTTTACGCTGATCGGCTCGCTCAACGGCCTCGGCGCCATTGCGACGACCGAGGCCTCGGGCGAGGTCTACAAGCTCAGCGATGTCTCGCAGTTCCCGGGCGCATGGATTCAGGGCAACGGCAATCTCGCCATCTCGACTCTGGCGAACGGCGAGCTTTGGCTTCAGAACAACCACGGCGTCGTCATGCGCCTGAATGCGCGGCAGGCCGGGATCACGCTCAGCAATGGGCGCTACGAGATTTTTATCACCTTGAACCAGTAGCGCGGCTCGCCGGCCGACTTGAGCGCCATGGTCGCGCTGCTATGCTCTCCGTCATCCAACCTTGACGACCGCCCATGACCGATCCCTTTCTCGACCACGTCCGCGCAACCCTCAGCGAGATCGAGGGGGCGGGCCTATTCAAGCGCGAGCGCCTGCTGACCGGGCCGCAGGGCGGGCGGATCCGCGTCGCCGGGCCGAAAGGCGAGCGGGAGGCGGTCAATCTCTGCGCCAACAACTACCTCGGCCTCGCCGACCATCCCGACGTCATCGCCGCGGCGAAGAGCGCGATGGACGAGTTCGGCTTCGGCATGGCCTCGGTGCGCTTCATCTGCGGCGCCCAGACGCTCCATCGCGAGCTCGANNGCCTGTTTCGACGCCAACGGCGGCGTGTTCGAGCCGCTGCTCGACGAAGCCGACGCGATCATCTCCGACAGCCTCAACCACGCCTCGATCATCGACGGCGTCCGCCTCTCGAAGGCCAAGCGCTACCGGTTCGCCAATTCGGACATGAACGAGCTCGAGGAGCGGCTCAAGGAGGCCGATTCCGCCGGCGCGCGGTTCAAGCTCATCGCGTCCGACGGGGTGTTCTCGATGGACGGATACGTCGCCAAACTGAAAGAGGTTTGCGCACTGGCCGACCGCTACGGCGCGCTCGTTCTGGTCGACGACTGCCATGCGACCGGGCATCTGGGCGAGAAGGGGCGCGGCACCCCGGCGCTGACCGGCGCGGGCGGGCGCGTCGATATCGTCACGGGGACGTTCGGCAAGACGCTCGGCGGCGGCATGGGCGGCTTCGTCGCCGCCGCGCAGCCGATCGTCGATCTCCTGCGGCAACGGGCGCGGCCGTATCTGTTCTCGAACTCGCTCGCCCCGCCGATCGCGGCGGGCGCGCTCAAGGCGCTCGAGATCGCGATTGATGCCGACGACCGGCGCGAGCTTTTGCAGGCGCATGCCCGCCGGTTTCGCGCCGGGGTCGAGAAGGCGGGCTTCAAAGTTTTACCCGGCGAGACGCCGATCATTCCGGTGATGCTGGGCGACGCGCGGCTGGCGCAGGACCTCGCGCAGGCGCTCGACGATCTTGGCGTGTTCGTCGCCGGCTTCTTCTTTCCCGTGGTGCCGAAGGGCGCGGCGCGCATCCGCACCCAGATGTCAGCGGCGCTGACGACCGAGGACATCGACTTTGCGGTCTCGGCCTTCACCGAGGCTGGCAAGGCGCTGGGGATCGTGTGAGAACGGCGTCCCGGAGTGGCCAGCCGGGATTCCCCTTCGCCCCGTTTGCGGGGAGAAGGGTTTACCCCGACTGTCGACACTGGAGCCAATGCTAATGAAAGCGCTCGTCAAGGAAAAGCCGGAGCCCGGCCTTTGGCTGCGCGACGAACCGGCGCCGTCGATCGGTCCCGACGACGTCCTGGTCAAGGTGCACAAGACCGGGATCTGCGGCACCGACGTGCACATCTTCAACTGGGACGAGTGGGCGCGGAAGACGATTCCGACTCCGATGACGATCGGGCATGAATATTCGGGCGAGATCGCCGAAGTCGGCGCGAACGTGAAGCGCCTCAGGGTCGGCCAGCGGGTGTCGGGCGAGGGCCACGTGATCGGCATGCGAAGCCGCGCCGCGCGCGGCGGGCGCTATCACCTCGACCCGGAGACGCGCGGCATCGGCGTCAACATCCCCGGCGCCTTCGCCGAATATGTGCGGGTGCCGGCGTTCAACATCGTGCCGCTGCCCGACGACGTCGACGACGAGCTCGGCGCGATCCTCGATCCGCTCGGCAANNATCATGGCCGGGGCGGTCGCGCGCCACGTCGGCGCGCGCCATGTCGTCATCACCGACATCAACCCGCGCCGCCTCAAGCTCGCCGAGGAGGTCGCCGACGTGGTCGCGGTCGATGTCTCGAAGTCCGACCTCAAGGCGACGATGGGCCGGCTCAAGATGACAGAAGGCTTCGACGTCGCGCTCGAGATGAGCGGCGCGCCGGCGGCGTTCGATCAATTGTTCGACGCCGTCATTGTCGGCGGCCGGGTCGCCTTGCTCGGCCTGCCGGCCAAGCCGGCGCTGGTCGACTGGAACAAGGTCATCTTCAAGCAGCTCACGATCAAGGGCATCTATGGGCGCGAGATGTTCGAGACCTGGCACAAGATGATCGCGATGCTGGAAAGCGGGCTCGACGTACGCAAGGTCATCACCCACCGCCTGCCGGCGAGCCAATTCCTCGACGGCTTCGAGATCATGCGCCGCGGCGAGAGCGGCAAGATCGTGCTGGACTGGGCAGCAGCCAAATGAGGCGAACTGTCGCGCTTTATCGCCGATCGAACGAATTCAGCCCCTGCCGGCGATGAAAGCATCACCCTAAAAGAACAAACACTGTGGCGGACTTGGACGAGAGCGGCCCGCGACGCGTCCGCCGATCTATGCCGCGACGCCGCCTTGCTTGCGCTGTGCGTGATAGCTGGCGAAGGCAAGGGCGGCGAAGCCGAACAGCATCATCGACCAAGTCGATGGTTCCGGCACCCCGTTCAGGGTAGCGCCTCCAGTGAGGGAATCCGCGTCCGACGAGGCGCCCGACGAAGCGTCCCAATTGACCCCACTTAGCAATGGGTGTCCGGGGGCCGAGTTGATATCCGGGCTGAAGGTTAACGTCAAGTAATCAAAGGATGAATCCTTAAAATATATCAATCCAGAATTGTTTTTGTATGGTGTGTAGGTCCCCGCTTCTTGGCCTCCGGTGACGACAATGTCGTCAGTGGCGGACAAGTCGTCAGTAGGAGGGTTGATCGTGAACGTCCCGGTGAGGTCAGCAACGCCGCCGTCCGAGAAAGTGAATTCTGCGCCGGAGTCGTAAGTGTAAGTGAGTACAGCCGCGCTTGCCGATACCATGTTGACGCAGGTCAGCCCCGCCGCGATTGCGAGGATAAAATCATACCGTTTCATATTCGCGCCCCCGATCGTTCGTCCCCTTGTTCAGCGCGCGCGGGCGAAGCGCTTCGAACGCCAGCACGTCGCCCGCCGCGGGCATTTGAGCCGGGGCTCCGTTCTGCGTCAAGGGCAGCATCGCCCCGCCCTGAACCCGCGGGGCGAGCAGTTCTAAGCGCAGTGCACGCGGCGATCTTCATCGGCCCTCCGCGCAAGCTTCTATCCCATCAAGTTTTCGTGAGGGGCCGCATCGATTGGCGTCTGTCACACACTTGTCGGGCGGGCCGACGATTTCAGTCCTGCAGGTTGCGAATTTCACTGTCTTTTGGGGTCACACAATGCTTAGTGCGAAAAAAGAGTTGCTTCTCGGCTTTGTAGCCGTTGTGGGGTTGCTGCTGGCTTCGGCCGGGCCGGTTGGAGCCACATCATTAGAGTTCACGAGCGGCGATCTTGTGGTGTCGGTGGAGGGGAACGGCGTAGAGGGCGCCGCCAGCGGCCCATACACCGACAATCAAGCGGCGCCGCTCACCCTCTTCGAGTTTGCTCCCGACGGCACGAGCGCGCCTGCGACCTACGTGGGCTCGCTGGTCCTTCCGCAGACGGCGTCGGGCGCCAATTCTCCCGTCTCCGGCGAATACGGCTCGTCTTCCGAGGGAACGCTGCAGCTCAGCGGCAATGGCAAATATCTCACAATCATGGGCTATGGCGTGAATGCCGCGGCGTTCAACGCCGATCCCGCGAAGTACAGCTCGACTGGAAACGCGGCGCTCGGGCAATCGGGGAGTTTGACCGGCCAGAGTTATACCGCAGTGCCGCGTGTTGTCGCAACGATAGCGGGCGACGGCTTCGTCAACTCGACGACCGCGGTTTACAACGTCTTCGACCAGAACAATCCGCGCAGCGTCTACAGCGTCGACGGAACGTCGTTCTATATCTCCGGTCAGGGCAACTTTCCGGATGCGACCGGCGGCGTCTTCTATACGACGCTTGGAAGCCACTCGGCGACCTCGATCACGGGGGCCGACGCGGGGGGCGGCGATTCGCAGGACACGCGGACGGTCATGGTCTATGACGGCCAGCTCTACGTCTCGACCGACAGCAAGAAAGGATCGACCAACCGGTCTTTCATCGGCACGCTCGGGTCGAAGGGATCGCTGCCGACGACCGTGGCGAACGGCGGCAATGGGCCGACAGCGATCCCTGGGTTCACCTCGACCGGCAAGGTCACGATCACCTCGGGGCCGAACAGCAACGGCAACGGCCTCAACGCCGGCCTGCAGATCAACCTGAGCCCCAGCAACTATTTCTTCGCCAACGCGGACACGCTCTATATCGCCGACACCGGAAACGGGAAGCAGACTTCGGCGTCGAGCTCAATCGGCGACGGCGGCCTCCAGAAGTGGACGTTCAACGGGACGACCTGGACGCTCGACTATACGCTTGCCGATGGCCTCAATCTGGTCAAAAACAGCGCCGCCGAGGGGACGACCGGCCTCTACGGGCTGACCGGGGAAGACGTGACGATCGACGGCGTGGCGGAAGTCGAACTGTTCGCCACCAATGCGACGATCGGCGATCTCGATCCAACATATCTCTACGGCATAATCGACGTCCTCGGCGACACGACGAATCCGGGCGACGAAGTCTTCACTGAGCTCGCCGCCGCGCCCGCCGACAGCAATTTCAAGGGCGTGGCCTTCGCGCCGTCCCCCGTGCCGGAGGCTTCGACCTGGGTGATGATGCTGGCCGGTTTCGCCGGCCTCGGCTTCGCCGGGCGTCGCCGCTGGAGAGTGATGGCGGTCGTCGCGACTTCCTGATCTCGTCGTCGTCTTCTCATTGCGGGATTGCGGCAAGGCCGACGCGGCCGTCGTCATTCAATCCGATCGGCTCAAGGCGACCGACAGCGCCCTCGTCCTGCCGACGAGCGCACCCGCCGACACGTCGTTGTGCCGGCTGCAAATTGAGCCAAGCGCCGAACCTCCTGAAAGCGCCTTCACAGGCGATGGTCGATAAAATCGCCCCATGCCAAGCGAGAAATGCGACCGGTGATTGGCAGAATTGACGAAAGCGCGCTGATCACCCTCAATCACATGCTCTCAGTCGTGATCGGCCTCGCAGATTGACCATGGATCGCAGCGACTCTGGTTTGAACTTTTGTACACAATTGTGTATTAAGCGAGGATGCTGCAGTGGCTGAACTGGAGTTCGAATGAGACGAGGACAAGGCGGCGCAGAATCTAGCCAAGCATGGCGTCTCATTCCTCACAGCGGCGGCGATATTCGCCAACGAGATCCTCGAAAGGATCGACGATCGGGAAGATTATGGCGAGGCTCGGTTCGTCGCTCTTGCCGCGCGGACATGGCGATTTTTCGGGTGGTCTACACGTGGCGGGGCGAAGGCGTGATTCGGATCATCAGCGCGCAGAAGGCGAGCAGGAATGAGCGTGAAATCTACCACGGTCAGATATTCCCTCAGTGAGATCGAGGCCAAGCGAGCGCGCGGCGAGGACCAGACGCGCGAGGACGCGCCCGAAGCTCAATCGCCCGGCGAGGATTTCTGGAAACATGCGCGCGTCGTGACGCCGCCCGGGAAAACCTCGGTGCACCTGCGGCTCGACAGCGACATCGTCGATTGGTTCAAAGCCGCGGGCAAAGGCCACCTCACGCGAATGAACGCGGTACTGCGCGCCTATGTCGACGCGCACCGGCGACAACGCTGAGATTGGACATTGCGCCGCGGCTTTCAGGATGACGCGACGGTGAATTCGGCCACGCTTTAGTCAGCCCCTTCACAAACGCCTCGAATTCGGCGCCGGCGATCGGGACGAGACTCGCGATATCGATTCCGGCCGCCGCGGGGGCGCCCGCCTCGTCGAGCGTCCAGGCGAACAGCATCGTCAGCCGCCGTTTGTCCTTCAGCGCCCGCGGGTCGCCGACCGTCATACTCGCAGCGATCGTTAACCCCTTCGCGGCCGACGCGGTCAGCGACCGCGTCTACA